>JADDQE010000147.1 GCA_016781525.1 bacterium
TTCTGTCGATGACTTTGCATTAGCCCTGCCGGAAGCGGGTTCGGGGTTGCAGTCGGCGCGTGAACGTGATACGGTGGTCGTACCAAAGAGGACAGTTGCTGCAGCCCGCCGCTTCGCGCATCGTCAAGCTCCACGGGCTCCCCCTGCAACTGGTGGATGTCAAAGTTATTGTACTACAGGCCGTCGTACCCTCGTGCTACGCACGATCCTTAAGGCATTGCTTTATCGAGTTAAAAGGAGGAATGGCGCCGGCGCCTCCACGGACGCCACACAACCATGAACCGAGTACAACAAACACTGGGCACAGTGGCGAATCTGGTCCAAAGCGATCAGTTTCAGCAGTTCCGGATCGATGCTCAAGATTTTCTGTCGGCGCGCGATCGAGGTGAAGCTCCTGGCACCCGTCTCGAGCAGATGACTGCGCCGCTCGACGACGCCGCCGAAATTGTCAACCGTAGCTTTCCCCACCAGGACTCATCTGGTCAGTACACGAACGTAATCTCCCCCGTCGTCATCCCGAAGCACCACCGCTCCTATCTATGGGTTGTGTGGGTCATTCTGTTGGCCCTTGTGGGGCTGGCTGGGGGAGCGGTTACCGCCGCCCTTGACCAGGCGATAGGACTTGGGAGCACACAGGCAACCCTGTTTGGACCGCACTACTGGCTGGTGTTATTGGCGTATGCGGGCCTCAGCGTGTGGCGCAACAGCTATGTCATGATCCCTGATGGTTGCCAGGCGCTAATCACACGCTTCGGCAAGCTCGAGACGGTCGCGGGGCCTGGCCGCACCTGGCTGCTTAACCCATGGAAGCGCGTCAGCTATATCTTAAACACGACCAAGGAGTATCCGTACAACGCCCCGATCCACGAAGCTCCAACTGCCAGCCGCGTCAATGCCTCGGTCGACCTATTTCTACAGTTCCGCATCGAGGACCCGGCCGCGTTTATATTTGCACTAGGCGGCGTCAAGGGCTTTGCCGAGAAGCTGCAAAACGCCATCAGCGAGGTGACACGCGCCTTAATCTATGCCCAGAAGGCGGAGGACATTTACGACCTCGTCGCGGAGGGCACGCAGGGGCTTCTCGAAAACCTCAACCAGCAGTTCTTGCCCGCGGTGCGCTTCGTCAATGCGAATATCACCCATGCCGAACCATCGAGCCAGGAGTATCGCATGGATTTGGCGGCACCCGAGATGGTTCGCGTTGCCAAGGAGGCTTACACCTACGAGTACGAGCTGAAGCTGCGCAAAGAGCAAGATGAGGGCGACCTGAACAAAGAGCTGGCGACCCTCCGCGAAACATTGTCTGGCATTCGCGCCGAGATCGCTACTTTCCAGGCCCAGATCGACACAGCTCGAGAAAAAGAGACGCACCGTGCCAACGCTTACGCCCGCCAGCTGCTCGTCGAGGCGGAAAGCGCGGCCAAGGCTAACGCGGCACTGCTGGAAGCCCAGGCACTCGATATTCGAGCAGTCAGTGGCGCGTCGTTTCCCGAAATCTTGCAGTACCGCTTTCAGCAGGATGTCCTCGACCGCGTGGCTGCCGTCGCCGATCACCTGCCGCAGCTTGTCAATGTAGGTCCCAACGCGGACCAGGCAATCGATTTTCCAGCCGTTGCGCGCCAGCTGCTTGGCACCAACGATGTGGCGCTCTACACCGATGCGGACATGCAAGCGATTCGGGAGCGTATGCAAGAAATCAGGGCTCGTATTCAGCAACGTGCAATCCAAATTGATCAAATTATGGCCGACGCGCGCGTCCAGCAGCCGGTCCAAGGAGGTGTGGCATGACCGCTGGTGTTCGCAGAGCCGAGTTTTCTCGCATCAAAGAGGCCGTCGCTACTTGGGGCAAGATCCGTCAACTACTGCGCTCGGGCGAGTCCGGCCAGCTTGTACCGGTCGTTATTCCCAAGGATCGGCGCGGCTTCCGGTGGCTTTCCCTGCTGCTCTTTGCCGTGTACCTCGCCGGGGTCGCCGTCTTCACGAGCAGTGGAGCCGTCCGCGGGCTCGCGGCGGGCCTAGCGCTCGTCACGTTCCTCCTGGCGCTGCTGTGGCTTTGGCGGAGCGCGATTGTCGAAATCGAGCAAGGGACGACCGGAATTTTGTCTAGCTACGGGCAGATTGTCGGGCCGCTCGCGCCGGGCCGGCATTATCTTTGGTGGCCGTGGAACCGAGTAGAGTATATCGTCGATACTTCGACCGAAATACCGTACACTGCGCCTGTGCTTGCCTGTCCCACCAACGAGAATGTGCCGCTCAAGGCAATCGAGTTCTTCCTCAAGTTTCGAATCGAAGATCCGATGGCCTTTGTCCGCAACATCGGCGCCAGCAACTTCGATATGGTGCTAAGCAGCGCCGTCCAGGACGCAATTCGCCAGCGCAGCCGCCAAGTTCAAACTGAGCGGGCCTACGATCTGCGCGGCAGCGACGTAGGCGACATGCAGGAGTACTTGAACCGCCAAATGACGCGCTACGGCGTACGCATCATCGGCGCTAATATTCCGGATGTCCAGCTACCGGACCAATATCACCTGCACCTCGCAACCCGTGAGCGCGTCGCCAAAGAACTTGCGGCATACGCCCGGGAGTGGGAGCTGACTCGTAAACAGCGCTCGGATGCCCTGTTGATGGAGATCGAGCGTTCAAAGAAGACCCGTGACGCGAAGCTCGTCGATGTGAAGGCCGCCGTTAATAAGGCCCGCGAAGACGTGGCCCAAATGCTGCAAGAGCGTGAGACAGAGGCGCAGCGGGTGCGCTGGGAGATCGAAGCCGAGGGACGGTCGGTGCTGACAGCCGCTGAAAACGAGGCCAAAGGGCTCCAGCACCTTGGCAGGACCTACCAGGATAATCGTGCGGTCCTGCAGTACGAGCTTGCCGTTCGGCGGCTACGCGTGGCCGAGCAGCTTGTGCGGAGCGCACCGCGGCCAGTAGTCGTTAAGAGTGATGGTGGCGATCAGTCAGCGCTGTCGACCCTGTTATTGGCGCAGCTGTTGCCTCAGCTGGTTGGCGTCGAACGCAACGGCAATGGCCATGTAGCTGAGATCGGCAAGGCAAAATAAGACCGCCACCACCACGGACAAGCGCAGGAACAGCCAGTACCGATCGGACACAATGGGGAGCAAAAGGAGGAAGGTACGATGCGTAAGGCGAACGAGCTCTTCGGCAAGACGATTGTGGCACAGGCGAGCGGCGAGCGACTCGCGACGGTCCGTGATGTTATCCTCGACCGGGATGCGCACAAGATAGCCGCTCTACTTGTCGACAGCGGAGGCTGGTTCTCAAGTGCAAAGGTCATTCCTTGGAGCAACGTCGTTAGCGCAGGCGATGTTGTTATTGTCGACAGCCCGGGTTCGATAACGACGGTTGAACAAGATTCCGAGCTCGCCAACTTGCTGCAGCATCCCCAGCGAATGACCGGCACCACGCTCATCACCGAAGGCGGTGAGCGCATCGGCACGGTCGGGGATTTGTTTATCAACGAGCGCGGCGAGGTCGTCGGCTATGAGGTAAAGCAAGGCTTCATCAGCGACCTCGGAGGCAGGAAGTTCTTGCCTGCGGAAACCGTGCAGACAATTGGTGACGATGCGATTATCACGAAGGATGCGCATCTGAGTTCAATCAAAGACGCAACCCAGGAGTAAAGCCGTTAACAGGCTGGAGTCGACGAGCAATCGGGCTCCAGCCTTTAACCGTGCTACACTTGCGCCATGTCAAAGAACAAGGATGGCAAGCGAGAAGCGGTACGTATCCGAGAACCGATCGGCTTGCGCGTACTGGTGCGGGGCGTGCGCCCGGAGGACGGCGAGACTTGCCAGCTGTGGCGCGCCGACTTAGAGGTGGAGGCAGCCGAACTGATCGAGCGTGGCGAGGCGGAGGAGCGAGCAATGCTTTGGGCCGCGCTGCTGCGCTGGAGTGAGGCAGAAAAAGTAGCTGCGCAGCTCTCAGCCTGGGGTTGGAGTGTGACGCTCCATGGTGTGCGCATGATCGCACTGGGCCGAGCGGTCGGAGAGCTCCACCCGCCAAGCCCCCGGCAGGGCTGGCTGCTCGAGATCGCGGGTGTGCGACTGCGCGGCTTCGTGGAGCAGCCGGCGGGAGATGTCGAAGCCCTTAATCGGCTCCTTGCATTTTTAGACGAGCAATAGCCGCCCATGCGCTTCCAGGCAAGTCAAATCGTCTTCGCACGGCTTGCTAAAGGCACCGGGAACGGGTGGGACGGTTGGCTCCAGCATCTGACCCGATAGGGCCGCATCACTGCTAGCAGCTCCAAGGCTTACCTGCGGTTTACGCTGCCTGACGAACCGACGGGTTATCCAGCAACATACAGGGAAAGGTATCCAGGCATGGTGCAACGGCTGCCACGGAATCGCATCTGGCTCGGACACAGCCTCAGCGAGCCAAAATTCGGCCAAGACGGACAGCATATTTTTTACATTCGAGTGGGTAATGGACGTCCCAATCTGGCTCGGCAAAGTCTAGAGACAGGTCTGGTCGAGATAGTCGTAGCGGAGCCGGAGCCCCGAGGGAACGTGGGCTATGGTGGCGGAGCGTACGCAGTACAAGGCAACCTGCTGGTTTTTGCATCCGGTGGCCAGCTGTATCGGCTCGATCTCACCACTAGCGCACAGCGGGCGATAAGCCCCAAGTACGAGGGGTTGGCCGCGCCGACAATTTCGCCGTGTGGCCGCTACGTTGCCTGCGTGCTCGAGCTGGATGGCCACGCAGAAATCATCATCACTGAAACGTCCGGAGAACAGCTGCCCATCAAGGTCTCCTCCAGCCCAGCCTTCGCCGCGAATCCAACATTCTCGCCCGATGGTCACCAGCTCGCCTGGATCGAGTGGGAAGCCGATAAAATGCCCTGGGATGAGTCGGCCATTCGCATTGCTCGCCTTGCCCAGCCGACCTCAGGGGCGCAAATTGCGGCCGCCCTCTTACCCACAACGACATCCACCATCGCGCATCCCGATGTCTCCTTCGCCAACCCACAGTGGTCGCCTGACGGCCGGCGCTTCGCGTACACATCAGACGAGAGCGGGTGGCGCTCACTCATGCTCGCCGACGGTGACGGACGCAACGGCGTGAAGCTCGATACGGGACACGGCGAAATTGGCCAGCCCGACTGGGTTCAAGGGCTATTCGCCGTACGCTGGGGCGCTAGCGGACGACTATATGCGGTTCGCCGTCTCCGCTCAAAGTCACGATTACTGCGCGTATCAGGTGACCAGCAGGTAGCTGAGCTACCGACTGTGGGCACAACGCTCGGCGAGATTGCCGTCGTCCCAGGGCAGTCAGACAGATTGCTCTACCTTTCGGCATCCGCGACGGAGCCTACGAGCCTCGTGACCCGGGTTGACGACCAAGAAGTTACCCGCGCCACAGCCTATGTCGGTCTTCACGATCGAGCAGGACTGGTGGAGTCGGAAGTTATCGACTGGCAGACGCGAGACGGAAGCTCGGTTTACGGCGTTTTTTATCGAGCTGCGGATGCCCCCGGGGCGCGGCCGCTCCTCGTCTGGATTCATGGCGGTCCAACTTCGGAGGTTCAACAAGGCTGGGACCCCCAGGCTCAATATTTCGCTGGACGCGGCTGGCACTACCTAAGTGTCAACTACCGTGGCGGTACAGGAAACGGACGCGCGTACCAAAACCTACTCAATGGCGAATGGGGTGTTGTCGACGTTGAGGATGCCCGCAGTGGCGCCGAACATCTGATACAGCAAGGCATAGTCGACCCCAAGCGGATAGCAATCGCTGGAGGCAGCGCAGGAGGTTACACGACGCTGATGGCCCTCGTTCGCGATCCCGACTTCTGGACAGCCGGTGTCTCGCTCTATGGCGTTGGCAACCTCTATGATCTACGGCTTGGTGCGCACCGTTTCGAGGCGCGCTACGAGGACACATTGGTCGGCAAGCTGCCAGAGCAAGCGCCACTATGGATCGAGCGCTCACCTTTGACGCATGTCAAGAACGCCAAGGCGCCAGTGCTGCTCTTCCATGGCAAGCAGGACAAAGCCGTTCCATTTCAGCAATCGGTGGACTTTGCCGATGCGGTCAAGGCAAACGGCGGCATCGCCGAGCTTATCTTGTACGAGGACGAACGTCACGGCTTTCGGCAAGAACAAAACCGCAAAGATTATGTAGAAAGGATGGAGGCGTTTCTTGAAAAATACGTGGTGAATCTACAGGGGCAGAGATAACTACGCGGCGTCGCCATTGACGCTGCATCGAGACGAAACTAGCGATAGAGTCGGCGGTGATTCAGGCTGCGATAAAGACGAAGTGCCTGCTGCATCGAGCGGTCAACCTGCGAAGTCGCGGCATTCCGGTTCGACTCCGCATCAAGGATTGCAAGCTCGATCCGAGTTAGCCGCTGCTCGTACATAATCCGTAGGCATATCGCCACCAGGTCGCCATCTAGGAAACCACGCTCTAGCATCCAGGCTAGGCTAATACCACCGGTCGCCGCAGCCATCGCCAGCGGACCTGACTGGATTAGCAAACCTACTCCGCATAGCACAAATAAGACTACTCCACCAATTACGGCAAACGTGCGGTTGCGGCGGCGTGCCTGCCGTAGTGTTGCCCACACATGCTGGTACAGCGGATGGAGCTGATGATTAGGTGTCTGCATGACCGACTGCGGCGCCGCGAGTCAGGCGCCGTTCCTCCTTCATCTCAATTAACTGGAATTTACGAACCGCACGCAAAGTTTACCGGCTCAAAGTTGAGCGGCAATGCGTAATTCGCCCATCAGAAACCGACAGCGTTTCAACCGAAGCTGTTGACAATGTTGCAGCACGCGCGGGGTACGAAGCTGCCCTTCAGTCAAGCGACTATCAAGGGACGTGCCACGATAGGCTGCTTCGACCGACGCACAACAACGCCGGATGTTCATATGAACATCCGGCGTTGT
>JADDQE010000071.1 GCA_016781525.1 bacterium
CGCTACGGCCAGCCCCACTCCCCATCTCAAAATAGAATTGCGCGGCGCGCTAGTACCGAACAAGCGAAAAGATCGGATACTCGCCGAGCGTAGCCCGGCCATTGAGAAAGCCAAGCTCGATCACAAAGGCCAGCCCGACGATCTCGCCCCCGAGCTGATTGACTAGCTGCACCGCCGCCGCGATCGTTCCACCAGTTGCGAGCAAGTCGTCGACGAGCAACACCCGCGCTCCACGGGGAAAGGCATCCGCGTGCATCTGGAGCGTGTTCGTGCCATACTCCAGGCTATACGCTACCTCGATCGTATCGGCGGGAAGCTTGCCGGGCTTACGGATCGGGACAAGGCCAGCGCCAAGCTGATACGCCACCGGGGCGGAAAAAATAAAACCACGCGACTCCACGCCGGCGACAATATCGACCTGTTGGTCACGATATTGGTCCGCAATGCTGTTGATCACGGACTGAAAGGCGGGTCCATTGCGTAACAGTGTGGTAATATCCTTGAATTGCACACCAGGGATCGGAAAGTCGGGCACATTCCGGATGAGCGCCTCATAATTAACTTGCGCCATGCGTTTGCTCCTCAGAATTGATGGGCCGAGTTTAGGCCGAAGGGCAACGGCTGTCAATTAGGGGTTGAAAAGATCATCTACAGCGGAGTGTAGCCGACATGACGACTGAATGTAATGCTGGGTAAGTGTATGAGTCAACCTACGTATCTTGACCGCATCTTGGAACACAAGCGGGAAGAAGTCGCTCGGCAGAAGCTGAAGGTCGAGCAGGTGGAAGTGCAGAGGCGGTTGGCCCACGCGCCAGCGCCGCGGCCCTTCAGCGCGAAGCTACGGCATCCGCAACGCCTAGCCTTGATCGCCGAAGTCAAGCATAAAAGCCCGTCGAAGGGTATTCTGATGCCGAACTTCGATCCGATCAAGCTTGCCCGTACCTATATGGAGCACGGCGCAGATGCGCTCTCGATCCTGACCGATATCCGATTTTTCGGCGGGAGCCTTCAGTATCTGCGAGCGATCCGGGAGCTCCAAGAGCAGCAAGCAGACTGGAGTGACGTACCGCTGCTGCGCAAGGATTTTATTCTCGATCCTTATCAAGTGTTCGAAGCGCGGGCGTATGGGGCCGATGCCGTCCTGCTGATTGTGGCGGCGCTGGAGGAGCGGGTGTTGCGCGAGCTTCTCGAGCTTATCGAGGAGCTTGGCATGGAGGCTTTAGTCGAGGTTCATGATGCGACGGAGCTTCAGCGGGCGATAGCCGCAGGCGCGACGACCATCGGAGTGAACAATCGAAATCTGCGCACCTTTGAGGTGGACGTCGCAACAACGGGCCACCTCGCCGCGCAGCTAGAGGTGTGCAACCGGCCGGTGTTAGTCAGCGAGAGTGGGATTCGTGGAGCCGAGGACTTGGAGCGTTTGCGGGCCTGGAAGGCCGATGCTATACTTGTCGGTGAAGCGATTGTGACAGCACCAAACATCGGCGCAAAGGTACGCGAGCTAAGCGGACATCCCGATGAGCCTGCCGCAGCCGTGGAACACGCGGGCGGTGTACATCGCCAAGTCGACGGGTAAAGCGTCGATCTCGTACAGGTATGCTCTGCAACGCACGCGCCAACTACGGTACCAGTGGCGCTGGGGCGCGATGCAAGCCTGAGCAGACGAGGTGTCGACTGACGAACGCTAATCCTGCGAGCGCGGGCTTTTCGGTCAGGGAAGGCCTGGTCGTCAGCCAACGCAGTATGCGGCCGACCGCACAATCGTTGACGTTTGGAACAAAAGAGTGGCGCGGCTTGCGTAAGCCTGCCGCAATG
Organism: bacterium; assembly: GCA_016781525.1. GTDB lineage: Bacteria > Chloroflexota > Chloroflexia > Chloroflexales > Kallotenuaceae > LB3-1. The sequence continues at coordinate 1,816 of JADDQE010000071.1, forward strand.
ACGGCAGACAGTGAATATTCTAGGGCGTAGAGCACGACGTTTGTTACAAGAGCAGAGCCTGGCGCCAAGTACGCGTCAGTTGAGTGTTCCAAGACGTTGAGCGCTGTATGCCCTTGGCGAACTCGCCACCCTGTCGCAGGCATAGCAGATTGTACGATACAGGATCGTTGGCGAAGATTGAGATCCGCACCTGCTATGGCTGCCTCCATATCCGCGGCTCGCGTAGAACAACGTGAGACGTCTTTCGGATCCTGTATCGTGCAACTGTTTGGAGAAGAACATTTCTATGGAGAGAACAAAATCCCGCGCGGACGTTGCCGTTTTCGTTGATTTTGAAAACGTCTACGTGTCGGTGCGCGAGAAGTTCGATGCTCAGCCGAACTTCGAGCTGATCATGGACCGCTGTGAAGACTATGGACGGATCGTGATCGCTCGCGCCTATGCCGACTGGTACCGCTATCCGCGGGTGACGTCGGCACTTTTCGCAAACGGCGTCGAGCCAATGTATGTTCCCACCTACCACTACGACCGTGAAGTTGGACGCACCGGGCGTCCAATTAAGAACAGCGTCGATATCCATCTCTGCATCGACGCCATGCGCACGCTGTATACGCAGACACATATCGACAAGTTTGTGCTGGTGACCGGCGACCGTGACTTCATCCCACTCGTGAACGCTATCCGCCAGCACGGTAAAGATGTGATCATCATCGGCATTGGCGGTGCGGCAAGCGCGCATTTGGCGCAGAGCGGAGACGAGTTTCTGTTCTACGAACAGATCGCCGACCTTAAGGCGCCACAACCGCAGCGGCTGGAGCAGCGACAGGAGCAGCCATCACGACCGGAACGCCGCGAGCGTGAGCGGCCAGAGCGGGCAGAGCGCGAGCGCGCCGAGACGAATGGCCGCAGCGAGGGGTCGAGCCGCGGCGACGGCAATGGCAAGGCCGACGGCAAGCGAGAACGCCCGAGTCAAGACCGAGCCGGCGCTGCACCAGCACCGGAAGTTGCCGAGCCAGTGGCCGCTCCGCCTGAGCGGACGTTCTTCGACACCCTGGTGGACGCGATCAACCTCGCGCGGCAGCGCGGCTTCGTCAGCAACCTCGGCTCGCTCAAGGTGTTGATGCGTGAGCTTGACAGCGGATTCCATGAGTCAAAGGCGAAGGATAGCAGCGGTCGTCCCTTTTCAAAATTCAAGGATTTTGTCAAGGAAGCCGAGCGCCAGGGCCGGGTGCAGATCTTCGTAAATGGCACTGTGACCGAGGTGTTCCTGCCGGGCGAAGATCCGCTACGGATGAGCCAGTTTGCGGAAGATCTTGCATCTCAGCAAGTCGAGCGCGAATTGGAAAATGAGCTGGATCAGCAGGCGCAACGCGAGGCAGAGCAAGATGTGGCGCGACCCGAAGTCGCCCTTGCGCAAGAGCCAACGACGTATCAGGAGGACGAAGCCGCACCCGAAGCCGAGGTTGATACCGACAACGTTGTAGCGAGCCCGCCTCAACCATCCGCAGCCGAAGCTCACACGGAAGCTCAACCAAACGAGCCTCAGGAACAGGCCGCGGAGCAAACCCGCCCAGCCTTCGGCGACCGCGAGTGGCAAATCTTCCGCGCATCGATGTCGCAGTTTGTGGATCCTGTCCGCTTCGCCGAAATATTCAGTGCGCTACGCGGGCTGCGCAATCAGGAAGTGTTCGACTTGACCAACAATGAGCTCAAAGAGATGGTCAAGCAGGCAATCAACCGCGGCATGCTCCAGCGAACCGGGCGTGGAGCTCGGGCCTACTATCGTCTTAGCACGCAGTATCGCGTTGCGCAGAATGGTGTCGCTGTCGATCGTGCGAACACAACTGATGGAGCCGAGCGAGGAACGCGCGGAGATAGCCGAGCAGCGGACACGGCTGAGACACCGGCTGATGCGGCAACCGTCGAGACAGCTGCTGGACAGGCGAGCGGCAGGGGCCTTGCACCAGCAGCGCGCCGACGGCGGGGACGAAGCTACGACGTCATGGCACACGAAGCAGCGCCTGCCGAGCCAGCAGTCGAACCGTCGGGCCCGGAGCCGGCAGCCGACACACTGCTAAGCGATGGATTGCAGCTGCAGGATATCGTCGCCGATCAGGTCGCTGTTCAGACCGCTGAAGAGCCCGCTCCGACGAAGGTGCGGCGAAACCGGCGCAAGAAGGCCCCCGAAGCAGAGGCAGAGACACCGCAGCCGGAGGTGGCCGCGACCAACGATCAAGCCGTAGCTGAGGTCCCAGCGGCCGACAGCGGCGAGAACGGCCAAGCAACCGCCACTCGCAAGCGCCGCAGCCGGCGCAAGAAGACCACTGCTGGTGACGAGAACAGTGGTGCAGACGAGGCTACGAGTGAGTAGCGCCGGACAAAGGTGGCATTGCTGATGGTGCAGGTCAAGATCTGCGGTATTCAGACAGCCGAGCACGCCGTCGCCAGCGTCGAGGCGGGTGCGGATTTCTTGGGGTTGATTTTGGCGCCGAGCCGGCGTCGGGTCGAGCCGCGTCAGGCCGAGCTGATTGTCGAGGCCGCCCGTTCAGCCGCAGCGGAGCGGGCGACGCCGGTAAACGTGGTGGGGGTGTTCGTCAACGAGCATCCTGACGTGATCAACACACTGGTCACGACGCTTGGCCTCGATTGGGTGCAACTGAGCGGATATGAGACGCTTGGACTGGCTGCTGCGATTGATGTGCCGGTCGTTAAAGCAGTACGTTTTGATGGTCATCCCAGCGAAGCCGAATGGCTTGCTCAGCCCGAGGCGGGAGTAACTCGAAACTACCCGCTGCTCGTGGATGCCCATGTTCAAGGCTCGTTCGGGGGTGCAGGTGTCACAGGCGACTGGGATGCAGCGGCTGTGCTGGCGAGCCGCTGGCCGGTTTGGCTCGCCGGTGGGCTAACGCCAGACAACGTCATGTCGGCGGTGCGGGCAGTCCGGCCGGCGGTCGTCGATGTGAGCAGTGGCGTTGAGACGCACGCAGCCAAGGACACAGCGAAAATTCGGGCGTTTATCCGTGCGGCAAAACATGGTGATGCCCCACAGACCGACAACGCACCAGGACCCAATAACACACACTTGCTGTAGGAGGCACAATGAAAACCTTTCGGCGTGTACTAGGTCTTAGTCTGCTGGCGGCAATTGGTTACGCAATCGCCCGACTGTATCGACAGTATCAGGAAGACTCGACGTTCGACCTCGCACCTGTTACAAGCTTGAACGGCAACGGAGCGACTCCCGGTACAAAGCGGACGATCAGCAAGGAGTTGCTTGAAATTCTGGCCTGTCCCGCCGACAAGCAGCCGGTCGAGCTCCAGGGTGATGATTTCTTGATCTGCCGCGCCTGTGGTCGACGCTACCCGATCGAGGATGGCATTCCAATTATGCTGATCGAAGAGGGCGACAAGCATAAAGACGAGAGCCTAATAGCCCAGTAACCTCTAGCAGAGCGCCAACGGTCGCGAGTACTACGAGCTCTCGTCACCGAGACGACGCGGCTAAATGACGAGCCAATGCCTGCCGCTAAACAAAAACCAGGGGGGTTGGATCGCATGCCGGTCCAGCCCCCTGGGTATTTAAGGAACAAGTAGGCCGACAGCTCGCTTGATTTCTCTTACCTGCTTTGCGGCCGAGCAGCGCAAAGATCAGCTTTCGAACTCGGCAGGCTCCGTGCCTAATACCGGCAGGGCAAAGGTAAAGGTTGACCCTTCACCCCACTCCGACTCGGCCCAAATAACGCCGCCATGGGCACGCACTAGGCCTTCGCAGACGCTAAGGCCTAGTCCGGTGCCTGTAACGTCCAGTTGAGCCGTATTATTGGCACGGTAGAAGCGGTCGAAGATGCGCCCCATCTGGTCCGGAGGTACGCCAATGCCCTCGTCGGAAACCCGTACCACCACCCAACAGGCGGCAGATGCCACAGTCCTACGGAGGTTCCGCGGCCAGTCAGACGCACTTTTTGCCCAAGCTTCAACTCGTATAGTGATCGTCCCACCTCGCGGAGAGTACTTGATCGCATTACTCAGCAGGTTTTGCAGTACCTGAGTGAGCCGCGAGGCGTCGCCCTGGACCAGCGGAACTTGCTCTGCTTTCACAACGACGATCTGATGCTGCGTCGTCAAAATCTGGTGCTGCTCGACAACATTGCCAGTTAGTGAGCCGAGATCGACACGTTGAAGATGGAGCACAAGGCGACCCGTGTCTGCACGGGACAAATCAAGAAGGTCCTCGACGAGCCGGTTCATCCGATCGCCTTGCTCTTGGATGTTAGAGACCGGCCGTCGCAGCTTATCCTCAAATTGGCGCAGCCGACGGTCAAGTATCTGTGCATGGCCAAGCAGAGCAGCCAACGGGTTTTTGAGCTCATGCGCCACCAGTGATACAAACTCCTCCCGACCACGTAGCACCTCTTTCTCACGCGCAAAGAGCCCGGCATTGTTGATGGCGACTGCTCCAATCCGGGCAATTGCGTCGAGCAGCGCAATTTGCTGGGGAGTGTATGCATGGGGAGTATAACTTTGCGCTGACAGTACACCAATAACAACATCGCCTAGGCATAGCGGCACAAAAACAGTCGACGGGGCGCGACGGCCGACATGGTCAAAGCCTAAACCTGGTGCCTCTTCCGCAGAGTGCGTGAGATAGAGCGGCTTCCCTGTCCGGATCACTGTATCTAGCACCGTCTCCGTCGCAGACACGCTCCGCGGCGCTAACAGCTCGCCATTCTCGACGAGAAACGGCACCTCAAGCTCGGTGTGCTCCTCGTTGAGCAGACCGATAATAAACACATCGACTGGCATTGCCTGACGAACCCGGGAGTAAATCGCGGGATACAGCTTGTTGAGGTCAACCGAGCCCGACAAGCTCCGACTGATCTCGTGAAGCACGGAGTACTCAAGGGCCGTCTCGTTGAGGCGCAGATAGAGCCGCGCACTATAGCTCAGAGGTGCCAGGCTCCCAAAGGCTACCAGCAGATCGACGGCATAGCCCAGCCGGCTCTGGAGGGCGAGTATGAATAGTGCGACCGGTGCACCCATAGCAAAAGTCAGCGCCATCCCCAGCTCAGCATCATGCTCGACCGTCTCAGGCAGCTCATGCTGTTTGGGCGGTTGCGCTGTGACAACCAGCCCCAGGATGACGTAGCAGACAAGGTACCCGGTGCCATAGATAGCAAGCGCAGCAACACGCTCACTTGGCGGCTGCAGCGGCGAGGTGCCAAGGGTGAGCCATACGGCAAGACCACCGACGAGACCGCATAGCAGTTGGTGAGCCGCTTGGGCGCCAAGAGCGGGCAGGCTTCGTCGTGTCGCGCGCGGGCGGGCACCCTCTAGGAGCTGTGCGATAAACCAGGCGGCAGCCTGTAGACTAGCCGCCACAACCGCACCATGCGTGAGAAATGCAATGAAGATAAAGGGACTACCTAGCCTCATGTTACGGTGCTCGTCGAGCTGCACTGTCAGCAAGAGCTCGGCGGCAAGGAGCACAGCGGCGATAAGGGCGAGGCTGGGAAGAACAGGGAACAGCGCATGCCATACAAGCAGCACCAACGCCACCCCACCGATAAGTGCCTTTCGCCTGTTTAGGGAGCCCATGCCCCAATTAGACGGGGGAGCGTCGGCGCGCAGATGTCGGGGGGCAACAGAGGGCGTGGAAGACTCGCTACGCTGCATGGGATGCATTGTAGCATATCCATTTCCAGACCCCTGGTTGTCCCGGCTCGCCCACTACTCCGCCGCCTGTTCTGTTGACGGATGCCAGGTGCTGATCTACCCTTACACTGTGGGCATCAGTGGTGATGGCTTTGCAGTAGACGACGAACGTCCCGTGCTCCTTCCTGAGATAAAAAAGGACCTCTACATGGCGACTGTGAACGAAACGCGTGGGTCAAACCCCGTGGATGCCGCCGCGTATTTTGGCTCCGACCCCGCGGCGGGCCGGCGAGACCTTTCAGGTGTTGCCGCGAACTTGATTGCTTCAGAAATTTTGAAGATCGGCACCGAGGTGCGCGCAATGCAAGCCGCCGGTAAGCCTGTGCTCAACCTCACGATCGGTGATTTTAGCCCGAAAGAGTTTCCAATCCCGCAGGCACTGACGGAGGCGGCGGTTCGAGCATTCGAGGCTGGCCAGACCAATTACCCACCCGCGGATGGTGTGCCGGAGCTTCGGCAGGCGATCCAGATGACCTATGAGCGTGCCCTCGGCTTGCGCTATCCCATGTCGTCGATCGTGGTCCAAAGTGGCGGGCGTCCCGGGATTTTCGCCACCTACACGGCGCTCCTCAACCCCGGCGAGCATGTTGTCTACCCGCTGCCGTCGTGGAACAACAATCACTACTGTCATCTCGTCGGCGCCCAGCCGATCGAGGTACAAACACGACGTGAAGACGGCTTTTTGCCGACGGCGGACATCCTCGCTCCACACATCGAAAAAGCGAGGCTCGTCTGCCTGAACACGCCGCTCAATCCGACGGGCACGGTAATGGGCTTCGACCATCTGCGCGCGATCTGCAACCTGATCCTCGAGGAGAACACCCGGCGTGCCCAACGCGGCGAGCGAGCTGTATATCTCCTGTTCGACCAAATTTACTGGATGCTGACCTTTGGCAACGCGCGGCATCATACGCCGCCCGAGGTTGCTCCCGAGATGGCGGCCTATACGATCTTCGTGGACGGTATTTCAAAGGGCTTCGCCGCTACCGGATTGCGGGTAGGCTGGACAGTGGCACCGCCGGCGGTCGCCGCACCGATCAAGGACATTATCGCGCACGTGGGAGCTTGGGCGCCGAAGCCGGTGCAGCTAGCGACAGCTGAGCTGCTCTGTGATGTCGAGGCGATGGAGGAATACCATAGCCAGATGAAGGCCGAGGTCCAGGCACGGCTGACAGCGCTCTACGATGGTTTTCAAGCGATGCGCACGGCGGACTTGCCCGTCGATTGCATGGCTCCCGAGGGCGCGATCTACGTGTCGGCCAATCTCGACCTGATCGGGCGAAGCTTTGAAGGTAAAGTCTTCCAGACCAATGAGGATATCCGCCAGTTCGTGTTGGAGCAGGCAGGCTTCGCCATCGTGGCCTTTGGCGCATTCGGCTTCAAAGAAGAAAACGGCTGGTTCCGCCTATCGGTCGGCGCAGTGTCACCCTCCGATATCACGGGTGGCCTCCAGCGACTACGCTCTGCGCTTGAACGCGTCGTGTAGGGGCTAGAAGCTAGGGGCTAGACGCACGAAGCGAGGGGCTAGGGTTGGCACAGGCGAGAGGTTAGAGGTTAGAGGCGAGACACTCACAGCTTACGGTTGATCGTTAGTGCCTCATCCCCAGTCCCTGCCCCCTCATCCCCAGTCCCTAGCCCCTAACGCCTCGACTACCCCAGCGCTGCAATCCGATCGCGGAGCTTTGTCGCCACGGCCTCGGTCTCAGCTAAGACAGCGCGCTCCTTTTGAACGATCGCTGCGGGCGCACGGCTGACAAAGCTCTCGTTGGCGAGCTTGGCCTGGCGCCGCTGCACGTCCGCCTCCGCCCGCTCGAGCTCTTTGCTGAGCCGCGCACGCTCTTCGGCAAGGTCGACCATGCCTGCGAGCGGCAAGAAAACTTCGGTCGTGCCGGCGACAAGCGTCGCAGCGTTGGCCGGTGGTGCTTCGATCTCCGCCACAAGCTCCAGCTTGTCCGGGGCGACCCGGGCCAAGCGGCTGATCGTCGCCCGCTGCGTCTCGAGCGTCGCGGTTTTGTCTCCGCCGACGATCAACGCCTCGATCCAGCGCGCCGGCTCCACCCCACTCTCATTGCGCACGTTACGAATACCCCGTACGATCTCCTGCACCATGTTCCAGTCGCGCTCAGCCGCAGTATCAATCGACGCTGCATCACTTTGGGGATAGCGCGCAATGATCAGTGCTTCGGGTCGATCGGTGCTCCCGGCGGTCAGGTGCTGCCAGGCCGCCTCGCTGACAAAGGGCATAAATGGGTGCAGCAATCTGAGCGTTCCCTCCAGCACACGATACAACACCTCGCGCGTGCGCTCCTGGCGTAGTGCGTTGCCCTCGAGCTGCACCTTCGCAGTCTCAAGGTACCAGTCGGCGAAGTCGTCCCATAGAAATGTCTCGATCTGCCGGCCAGCCTCGCCAAGGTTATACGCGTTCATCAACCGGTCGACGTCGGCGCTGAGCTGGTGGTAGCGCGACACAATCCACCGATCAGCCAGCGTGTAGCCCGCACCTCCGGTGACTGGTCCCTGTCCACTAGTTGGACGCGCATCGCCCAGCTTGCTGACCACGAAGCGGGTAATGTTCCACAGCTTGTTGGCGAAATTCCGGGCAGCTTCCAACCGGGTCGGCTGGAGCGAGAAGTCCTGGCCCGGTGTGCTTGAGGTTGCCAGCGTAAAGCGCAGCGCGTCCGTGCCGTATTGCTCGATAATCCGCACCGGATCTGGCGCGTTGCCGAGCGACTTCGAGATTTTGCGATTTTGCTCGTCGCGCACCAGGCCGTGGAGATAAACAGTGTGGAACGGCTCCTGACCCGTCAGATACAAGCCCATGAAGATCATGCGAGCTACCCAGAAGAACAGGATGTCGTAGCCGGTCTCCATTACACTGGTCGGGTAGAACGTCTTGAGGTCCTCGGTCTGCTCCGGCCAACCAAGCGTTGAGAAGGGCCACAAGCCGGATGAGAACCAGGTGTCAAGCACATCCTCATCTTGCCGCAACGCCCTGCTGCTGCACTGCGGACAGCTTGACGGATCGTCGATCTCGACAATCGTCGCATTACAGCTTTGGCAATACCACACGGGGATGCGATGGCCCCACCACAGCTGGCGCGAGATCGGCCAGTCCTGAATATTTTCCAGCCAGTGGAAGTAAACCCGTTCATAGAACTCGGGCACAATTCGGATACGGCCCTCGCGCACGGATGCAATTGCCGGCGCGGCAAGCGGCTCCATCTTCACCCACCACTGGAGGCTGAGACGCGGCTCGATCACTGTGCCACAGCGGGAGCATGTTCCTACATTCAGCGTATGGGCCACAACCTTTTCGAGATTCCCCGCGGCTTCAAGGTCCGCGACGAGCTGCTTGCGCGCGGCGTAGCGCTCCATGCCGGCATACTGGCCACCCTCGGTATTGATCGTGGCGTCGTTGTTCATAACCGTGATGAACGGCAGCCCATGCCGCTTGCCCATCTCGTAGTCGTTTGGGTCATGGGCGGGCGTAATCTTAACGGCGCCTGTGCCGAACGCGCGGTCCACCGACTCGTCGGCAATGATCGGAATACCGCGGCCCAGCGCTGGGAGCAGCACCGTGCGACCCACGAGCGCGGCATAGCGCTCATCCTCAGGGTGGACGGCAATCGCGGTGTCTCCCAGCAGGGTTTCGGGACGCGTGGTAGCAACAGTGATATGCAGGCGCTCCGATTGCTCGCCGCCACGCCAGTCGTCGCTCGCGTCGGCGAGGTAGTAGCGGATATGCCACAGATGACCCTGGCGCTCTTCGTGATCGACCTCCAGGTCCGAGATCACGGTCAGATCCTTCGGGCACCAATTGACGAGGTATTCTGCGCGGTAGATCAGACCATCGTCGTAGAGGCGCTTAAATGCGACACGCACCGCGCGCGATAATCCTTCGTCGAGGGTAAATCGCTCACGTGTCCAGTCACAGCTCGAGCCCATCTCGCGAATTTGATCCGCAATGCGCCCGTGGTGGCGGTCCTTCCACTCCCAGACATTTTCCAGAAAGAGCTCGCGGCCGAGGTCATGCCGCGTCTTGCCCTCAGCTGCCAGCGCCTTCTCCACCACGGCTTGGGTGGCGATGCCGGCATGATCGGTGCCCGGCACCCACAAAGCCGCATCACCCAACATGCGATGCCAACGAATCAAGATATCCTCGATCGTTAGCATCATCGCGTGACCGGTATGCAGGATACCGGTCACGTTGGGCGGTGGCATCGAAATCACGAACGGCCGCCGGTCACGGTTCTCCTCGGTAAAGCGGGGCTGGAAGTAGCCACAGCCCTCCCACCACGTGTACAGGTCGCGCTCGATCTGCTTAGCCTCGTACGGTTTCGCGAGATCGGCCTGCGCTAGCACCTTGCTGATGTTGTTCGCCATAGCAGTTGTTCCTTCCCACGACGGCCAGCTGACGACCGGCTGGCATCAACGATTTACAAACAAAAAAACCCCTCGTCCACCCAAGGACGAGAGGCAAGCCTCACGCGGTACCACCTTGATTAGCCAGCTCCGCCTGTACCCGAAACACACGGGCGTGGAGCTCGCTCACTCAATGGCGCGATAACGGGCGCACCCGAAACAAGCTACTGTAGCTGCGGCGTATCCAACCGCCCCTTCACTTGCTCAGCTCCCAGGCGACCTTCGGCATCTACCGCTGTGGTGGGCTTTCAGCCGGCGACCCACCTTCTCTATCAGCCTGCGCGATGCCTACTCTTCCTGTTCGACGCTGTTATGGGCGCAATTGTACAGAGCACCCGCGGCAATTGTCAACCGTGGACGGACGATTTTACATAGGGCTAAAGGCGGAGAAAGCTGCCGGCCGGACAAGTCTGGGGCAGCCGCGCCACCTCGTAGCCTGTGCACGAGCAGTGTTGAGAGCACGACGTCGACCCCTGGCACTGCTTTTGCACGAAAGTTCGCATCGGGCGGGTGAGCTTGCGAACGGCGGAAGCGCCGTGCTACAATTATTGCCCCATAAGGGAGGGCCGACGAGGCGGAGACATGCAGAAGCCAGCGATAATCACCATCGACGGGCCGGCGGCTTCAGGAAAAAGCACGCTTGGGGCGCTGCTGGCGCAGCGGCTCGGCTACACATATTTCGACACGGGCGTGCTCTATCGGGCGCTGACCTACCTGGCGCTTCAAAAACGAGTGGCGCTGGACGATATTGATGGGCTGGTGCGGCTGGCGGAGCAGATGCAGGCTAACGTCGAGCCCCCGACAGTGGACGACGGGCGACAGTACACCGTATCCGTGGACGGCCAAGATATTACGTGGGCGATCAGATCGCCAGAAGTAGAGCGCAATGTCTCGGTGGTATCGGCCTACCCGGCCGTCCGTAATGCGCTGCGCGAGCAGCAGCGCTCGATTGGACGACGCGGGCGGGTTGTAATGGTCGGCCGCGACATCGGCAGCGTCGTGATGCCAAATGCCGACTTCAAAATTTACTTAATCGCCTCAAGTGAGGAGCGGGCGCGTCGGCGGCATGGGGAGCTAACTGGCCAGGGACGAGCCATTGGCTTCGAGACCGTCTTTGACGACCTCCATCGGCGCGACGCCCTCGACGCCAAGAACACGCTGCGACCGTCGGATGCCTACATCGTCCACAGTGACGGTCTGAGTCCTGCTGATATCGTTGGAGAAGTGCTCGCCGTTCTTCAACAACGCGCACAAGCGTAGGACTGTGAGACCGCCGCAATCTATGGCAGAGCGTATTCTAATCGCCGACGACGACGCCGGCCTCAGGCAACTACTGGAAGCCATTCTTGAAGACCATGGCTTTGACGTGATCGCTGTGCCCAGCGGAGAAGCGCTGGTGCGTGCCGCGGTTTCACAGCAGCCCGACCTCCTGCTTATCGATGTCAATATGCCGCTGATGGACGGTCTAGAGGCTATCCGCCAGCTCCGCAACGATACGCGGACCAGTCACTTGCCGATGCTGCTCCTGACGGCACGGACCCAGTCTGACGAGGTCGTGATTGGCTTTGAGAGTGGTGCCGACGATTATATTTCAAAGCCCTTCGATGCAGACGAGCTTGTCGCGCGCATCAAGGCCAACCTCCGCCGCCAGGCGCGCGTTCCGATCCTTAACCCGTTGACACAGCTACCAGGCAACCAAGCGATCGCGGAGGAGGTTGAGCGCCGCATCCAGGCCGGTGAGCAGTTTGGCTTGCTCTACTTCGACTTCGATAACTTTAAGGCACTGAACGATGCCTATGGGCCAGCGCGCGGCGACCGTGTGATCAAGCTGCTGGCAAATATTTTGCGCGAGATGGACGCGGATGCCAAGATAAACGATATCTTTGTGGGTCATATCGGCGGCGACGACTTTATCGCGATCACGTCGCCAGAAGCGATGGAGCAGATAAGCCACGAGGTGATGGCGCGGTTTGATCGGGAGGTTCTCGACTTCTATGATCACGCGGATAAGCAGCGGGGCTACCTGCGCGGCGTCGACCGCTTTGGCATGCCGCGACGCTTTCCGATCGTCAGCGTGTCGATCGGCGGTGTGACCAACGAGACGCGTCCGTTTTCGTCGTACGAGCAGGTCGCTACAATGGCCACGGAGATGAAGAGCTACGCCAAGAAGTTCGCCGGAAGTGCCTTCGCGATCAACGGTCGTACCCACGACCTACCGATCGCGCCCGACGAGGAACGTCGGCGGCAGCCGCTAGCAATCGTGGTCGTTAGCCCTGAGCCCTTGCTGCATGAGGCGCTCCAACCCCTGCTGAGCGATGGTCGTTGCCGTGCCATCTCCTTCAAAGCAGTGCCGCCGATGCACGAGATTGTCGACCACCTTCCGGATCTCGTTACGCTGAACGTCGCCGATCCCCGCAACTGGCCGATGGCGGTAGCGCTGCGCGAGTCACGACCGGCGCTGCCGCTGATTATCGCGTCGCCACATCCCGAGGATGAGCATCGAGCCTGGGCCTGTGGGGCGTATGCGTTTATCGCCGAGCCATTTCCCCCCGAGTATTATCGGGCTTGTGTAGCCCAGCTCCTACGGCTGAACGAGCGGATACCGCCGACTGATAGCGGCACCTAGCAAAAGCGGTGAACATGCTACTCATCCTCCTCGTCGCGCTTTTGGGTTTAGCAGCCGGGGTGGTTCTCCTCCGCCGTCGTCCGGTGGCATCGCTGCGCGTGCGCGACCTTGCACTCAGCAGCGCACGAAGCGATGGTCCAGCCTGGTATGTTTCGCGCGGACGGCCTGGCCTGATGATCCTCGGGCTGATTGGGCTCGTCCTGCTCTGGCTGATCCTGAGTAATCTTGGCCTGCTTCAAACGAATTCGCCGATACCTCCGGGAACCTTCGTCGTTCGTATCGCACCGCTGCTCTCCTCAAGCTCTGACCCACGGCAAGGTACGCTTGTCGCCCAACAGCTCGCCGCAGGGCTCAAAGGCCATGTCGGCACGCCCATGAACATCGGCCTCCTCAGCGACGCGGTCGCCTCGCCGGATGAGGCGCTGGCAGCCGCCCGCCGAAGTGGGGCCAACATCCTCATCTGGGGCGAGGTCATAGAAGGAACAACCGCGGATCAAGCAGGCTTGCGACCGCGCCTGCTCTGGCTGCCGACGGAGCCTTTTGTTCCCCGCACGTGGCAGGGTTTTGACGGTCATTTTGCGCTGCCAGTCGATTATGAGCTTGCCGCTCAGCCCCTCAATGGAACCGTGGTGCTGCCGCCCCTGCTCGATAGTCTTAACCACTTCGCGCGGGGCGATGCCGACCACGCTGCGAGCCTGCTCGATCAGCTGACGAGAGATTACGGTGACGTGCTGCGACCGGAGTTACCGGCGACAGTCCGTGCGATCATCTTGTGGGCCCAAGGGCTGCTGCCGGATGCCGAGAATGCGGCCCGTACCGTTGTCGAAGCGTCGAACCGGCCGCAGCATTGGAACAATCTGGGTGCGCTCCTGCTCGACCAGCAGAAGCTGGAGCCCGCGCGCGAGGCGCTTGAGCGCGCCCTGGCCGACGCGCCCGACCTGCCCCAGGCGCACGCCAATCTGGGCCGGCTGCTGCTCGACCTTGGACAACCCGCCGATGCTCTGCCGAACTTGCGGACGGCAACAGCGCTGGCACCGGAGTCTCCGCCGATCGTCGCGACGTTGGGCGAAGCGTACCGCAGAAGTGGGGGATTGTATGAGGCACGTATCGCCATGGACCGCGTGCTCACGCTGGACCCAGGCAATGGGCCGGCGCTCACCGAGCGAAGTATGCTCGCGCTTACGCCCGCACTCACGGCAACCGGCCGTCTGGAATGGGAGCTCGAGCTGCCACCGACGCTGACGGCGGAGCAGCTGGTTGAGCTACGCCGGCAAACGGAGGAGGGCATCGTGCAGATCGAGGCGCTGCGCAACGAGTTCCTGCAGCGCGCTGCGGCCTACGGTGCCGCCGAACGGTCCCCGATGGAGCGGCTGGGCGAAACACAGGCAGCGATCTTGGAGCAGGAGCTGCTCAACCGGCGCTATCAGCTGATGCTGATCCAAATTGAGCAGGGCCGGGTGCTGGCGGAGCAGCCACGCAGTACCCTACGTCGATTTTGGGATGCGATTACGGGACGGCGTACGCCTTTGCATGAGGCGATTGCTACGTCGGTGGCCGCACTGAGGCAAGAGCCAAATCTCACGCTGCAGTACGATTATCACTACCAGCAGGGCCGGGCCGCGTATCTCAGCCAAAACGTGCGGCTGGCACGGACAGAGTTCGATGCGGCACAAGGGCTTGCCGATGCTGCGCCTGCGGGCAGTCCCATCAAGACCAGGCCCGAGGCGTACTATGGCCGCGCACAGCTGCTGCTTGCGGAGCGACAACGTGATGCTGGCCGGGCCGAGCTGGAAGCCGCGTTAAATGCGGACGAGCGTTTCTTTCCCGCGCGTCGGCTGCTAGCCAGCATGGCCGAGGCCGACAAGCGCTGGGATAATGCAGAGGCGCAGTATCACTGGCTGGCGACCTACCGGCCCTGGGAAGAACGTAATCACCTGGACCTTGCGCGTATGCTCCGCGAGCAGGGCAAGACCGCCGAAGCCGAGAGCGTGCTCCTGCCGCTCGCCAACGCCGGCAGCTCGGAGGCGCTGGTGCAGTTGGCGGCGCTGTATCGCACGCTCGGCAGCCTCGATCAGGCGAGCACGGTTATTCAACGTGCACTCGCCGCAGCGCCCGCCTCGGCCGCAGTCCACGAGGAGGCTGCGTTCCTGGCTCTCGCCCGTAACGATACGCAGACAGCTGAGGTCGAGCTGCGTAAAGCGCTCGACCTTGAGCCGCAACGTGGCAGCTCACGCCTTGCGCTCGCCCGGTTGTACACCACTCTGGGACAACCCGCGGCGGCGGCCGAGGAGTTTCGAGCTGCCGTGGCGACCGAGAGCGACGACCCAGTAGTCCATCGACAGCTTGGCGAGGCACTGCTCCAAATCGGCAATCCTAAGGCGGCAGCCGAAAGCTTCCAGCGGGCCCTGGAGCTCACGCCCAACTCACACGAGGCTCACCATGGCCTTGCGACGGCGTATCTTGCGCAAGGACGCTTCGACGCAGCTATGGAAGAGGAGCAGCGGGCGCTTGACCTCGCAGGGGGTAACTATACCTTGGCCATCGCCGGGCAGGGCGATATCGCCCGCGAGCAAGGGCGTTACGCCGAGGCGATTGAGCGCTACAACACGGCACTCGAGCGCGACCCCCGCCTCGCGCTCGCCTACCTTGGGCTAGGACGGGCTGCTGCCGCTCAGGGTCAGCCAGATATTGCGCTTACGCACTATCGTGCGGGTCTCGAGCTCGAGCCCAACAATCTAGCTCTGCTGCTCGGCCAAGGCGAAGCATTGCTTCAGCAGAATGATACGGTCGGCGCACGCGAGGCCTTTACCAAAGCCAGGCAGGTCGACCCTCGCAACGCCGCTGCGAGCGCAGGCCTAGGGCGTGCCCTGTGGAAAGAAGATCAGACCGATGCGGCGCTGGCCGAGCTAAGCCAAGCCGTGCAGCTTAATCCCAATGATGCTGAAACACTACTGACGCTTGGGGAAATCAATGCCGCGCTTAATCACAACGACGATGCGCTCGCGGCGTATCAGCGGGCGGCAGAGGTACGCGACGATTGGTACGAGCCGCGCTTTCGTCGGGGGGTCCTGCTCCTCAAGCTGCAACAGACCGAAGCCGCGATCGAGGAGCTAGAGGCCGCCGTCAAGTTAAACCAACAATTTCCGCAGGGCCACTACTGGCTTGGCCGGGCCTATCGGGCAGCCGGACGCTTTGCGGCAGCACGACGTGAGCTCGAGCGAGCCATTGAGCTGCAAGGAGCCTTCTTCGAGGCACGATTTTTTCTCGGTCGAACACTTGACGAGCTTGGCCAGGCGCCCGACGCCGTGGCGACCTACCAGGCAATTCTTGAGCAAGCACCACCCAACAATCCATGGCGCGCGGAGGCAGCGCGTGAGCTCGATCGCATCCGGTAGCTCGCGGTGAGTGGCACACTACAGCACTTCTCCCAAACTGAGGGTCGCTGTGCTATAATTTGGCCTAACATTTAGGAGGCGTTCTATGCTTACGTATGAGACGATCTCCGATGCGCTGCTCGATAGTGCCGAGCAGGTGGGCCTCAATGTTTGGCAATCGGATGAGCAGCTTGATCCACAAACGCTTACCCGAACGTTCACATTGAATTGTCTACCACAGGGTGAAGCTACGCCGCGTGCCTCTAGCCTGCAGGCTTCGATTGCCTTCAAATGGGATGCCGCGCTGACGGCGATCTCGACGATTGGCACCGAAGCGCTCTGCGAGAAATACCACGGCGACAATGTAGCATGCTCGCACAGCTTGATTGGCTGCGCTTATGAGGCGACCCTGACGCTGGAGATTGGCTATACCTTGCCGCTGAATATGAGCCTGGGCGACGACTTGGGCATGGTACAGCGGATTTCGCGCGGCATCCAGGAGCTGCATCGGTCGATAATCGATCATAAAAACGTGGTTGCAATCGACGCCAACCTTCATCTTGAGGGTGGCGAAACGCGTGTAACTCAGATTAAGGCCACGCAGCGGTGGACCGTTGGCGATCCAATTCATGAGCTGGAGGGCCTTGAAGATGTGCTGGAAGAGGCCTGCAGCGAGGTGCGCGATATGCTTATCGCGCTCGTGGAGCGTTTCACCGGCAACTCGCTTGCCGATACCGACGACCTCCCACCGATTGCGCTGCCGCACGATTTGCACGACGATGAAGATCGGATCTACCTGCGTCCACCAACAGCATAAGATAGCAGTGCTCGTTACTCGCGGGATGTCACGCCACAGTGACGTCCCGTTTTTTTGCCTAATCTCCATGGATAGCGCCCCACGCTGATCGAGCTGGACGTTCCCCATTATCCTCCACGATGGCTTGGTCGAGGGCCTACGATGTTACAATAGTAGGAATATGACTGATGGCTTTCCTGGATTTTCTCACGAAGCATTAGACGCCCTGCTAGTACCGGGCGTGGCCGAGCGCTGGAGCGCGGTGCAGGAACGCCTGCATCCCTCCCTAGCAGCGCTAGCCGAGCTGCTGAATCAAGCAGGTCGTAAACGGCTGCCGCGCGAATGGCCACTCTATGAGATCAGCTGGAAGGCCGCGCGCTATCGCAATCGTGGGCGTGGGATGCGCGAGCCAATTGATGAGTATCACTTCGCGCTGGACCGTGCGCCACGCGGTGCAGGCATCTATGTTGGCGTAAGCGGCGATGAGCGGGCAATCCTTGTCGGCTTCACCTCGACCGGCGCGCGGAAAGCTGAGCTTCAGCGCATCTGGGAGCGGAGTCGAGCACTCTGGCAGCCGCTTCTCGCTGAGCTCCCTGAGCTTCGTTTCACGCGTGCCGACGGTGACGGCGGGTCGTGGGTTGCGCAATATCTCCGCTCACGGCAAGCTCGATACTTATGGGCGGGGTATCGCTACAGCTGGGACGACCCACGCATCGCACAGCCCGAATTTGCAGCAACCTTGATCGAAGATATCCTGCGGCTGTTGCCGTTCAACGAAGCGATCATGGAGGAGGCGGAGACGCTGGACTACGAGGCCGAGCATGGCGTGCGCGAGCGTCGAGCGCGCTATTCTGTTGCCGCCAACTTACCGCCGGTCGAAGTGATCATTGAGCGGATTGCACAGCGGGGCTTTACCTTTCCTGAAGCGATTGTGCGCTCATACCATGTCGCGCTGCAGACCAAGCCGCTGGTGATTTTGCCAGGGATCTCTGGCACAGGCAAGACGCGTCTAACACGGCTGTATGCGGACGCCGTCTACGATCTTAAGTCATCGGCGGTGGAAAACCCCCATTACCTGCTCGTCGCCGTGCAGCCAGATTGGCACAACGCCAAAGATCTCCTCGGCTACTTCAACGCACTGACGAATACCTTTCATCCCACGGCGTTTCTGCGCTTTCTGCACCGCGCCGCCGCGGATCCGCAGCAGCCGTATTATGTCTGTCTCGACGAGATGAACTTGGCACGGCCCGAGTATTATCTGGCACCGATCTTGTCTGCGCTTGAGACAGCCGAGCATACGGTCGACCTTGGAGTGCCCACAAGCAGCGTCGCGACGGTGGACGGCGAGACGCTGCGGAACCCCTTCCCTATTCCGCTTAACGTCCACCTAACTGGCACGTTGAATGTCGACGAGTCGACCTTTGCGCTTTCCGATAAGCTGCTCGATCGGGCCAATGTCATCGAGCTCACCGATGTCGACCTGGACGCCTTTAAGCGCAGCTATCGTGGACCGATCGATCCGGAGGCCTGGCAGACGATCGAGCAGCTCGAGGCAATCATGCAACGTGCTGGGCAACCTTTCGGCTACCGCACCATTACCGAGATGCTGCGCTACATTGAAACGGCGCGAGGCGTGCTCCCAACCCGTGAGGCGTTGGACCTCCAGATCAAGCAGAAGGTCTTGCCCAAGCTGCGCGGCGAAGATCAACCGCGGCTGCGCCAGGCGCTCAACCAGCTGCTGGAGTTATTTTTAGGGAAGGCTCGGGCGGGACGAGGCGATAGCGAGCAGCCACGGTTTCCCGAATCAGCAGCCAAGCTCAGACGCATGCAGGAGCGGCTTGACCACGAAGGATTTACCGACTTTTATGGATGAGATGCAACCCAAAGACGCCGCAAAAACTAGCGCCTCGCTAACGGCTGCGTTGGCAAGCTGAAAGCCTTAGGCGCCGTGCTATGAGATATCCTGTTCCAATGCCTGCATATGCGCGTCGATTGGTTGGTCCTGCACCTCGATCGGCTGTCGGCTGCTACCGCGGAGCAGGGCAAATCCGATCCCGCCCGCAATCAGCGAGGCGGCGAGAATGCCCATCTTTGCCGCATCCAAGAGTTCGCTTTCACCAAAGGCGAGTGAACCGATGAAAAGCGCCATGGTGAAGCCGATGCCGGCCAAGAACCCTGCTCCGATCACGTGGCGCCAGCTGGCGCCGGGTGGCAGCGCAGCAGCACCCGAGCGAATTGCGAGCCATGACGCGCCGATGATCCCAACTGGCTTGCCTACAACCAAGCCGAGGATAATGCCCAGCACGACCAGCGAGGTCGGTCCCGTGAAGGTAGCACCGGCGAGTGGCACACCGGCGTTGGCGAACGCAAAAATCGGAATAATGCCGAACTGCACCCAGCCGTGCAGCGAATGCTCGAGCTTTTGGAGCGGGGCATGCACGTCCTCACATGCCTCTTCCAGCTCGATGACCGCACTCTGCTGCACTTCATTCGTAAGCATGAGAGTCGGCTCCAGCGGGCTCGTTTGGAAGCGGTGGAGCAGGCTCCCGGCGCGCTCAACGAACCTAGCGGGATCGATGCGCGTTCGGGCCGGAACCGTGAGTGCAACAAGCACGCCGGCGATTGTTGCATGGACACCGGATTTAAGGAAGGCAACCCAGACGACCAGGCCAAGCAGGACGTAGACCAGAACCGTGCGAATACCGAGGAGATTCGCGAGCAGAAGCAACCCAAGAACAGCGAATCCGATACCCAGGGCCGTAAAGCTGATACCACCTGAGTAAAACAGGGCGATCACTAGCACCGCCATGAGATCGTCGACGATTGCGAGCGCTGTCAAAAACACCTTGATACCGAGTGGAATCCGATTGCCCAGTAACGCCAGCAGTCCTAGCGCAAAGGCAATATCGGTGGCCATAGGAATACCCCAACCGCCGATGCCCGGTCCGCCAAGGTTGAGAGCGGCATAGATCAGGGCCGGAACCGCGACACCGCCAGCTGCCGCAGCAATCGGGAGCACCGCCGCGCGCGGATTAGCCAGCTCGCCCACCCACACCTCGCGCTTGATCTCAAGCCCGATCAAGAAGAAAAAGATGGCCATCAACCCGTCGTTGATCCAGTGCAGAACGTTTTCTCTGATTTCGAACGGACCGAGCGAAATCGTGAAATATGCGTGCAGCGCAGCATCATATTCATCCGCCAGCGGCGAGTTGGCTACCAGTAACGCCAAGATCGTGGCAATCATCAAAAGAATGCCACCAGCCGCCGAGTTATGAATGAACTCTTGGATCGGATGAAGCACGCGCGCCACAGGCGTTGTACTCCAATGCGTCGCCGGCATCACTTTTTTTCGTACCATCTTTCTCATCCCTCCCGTAGTGTGGCTTTTCCTTGAAGGCTTCGACCTAACTGTACATGTATTACGTTCCGCACGCCGGAACGCCCACAATCGAACATGCTCGCCGAGCAGTGGCCGGGCTGAAAGTTGCCGGGCTGAGGCTCGACCTCGACCCATGCAGCCCTGCATGGTCGCCTTGGCACGTCCCGATCGCTTTCAGCAGAGCGGGATATCGGACGGCTCGCCTACCCAATTTCGATGCGGATCGTTTGCACGCCATCACGGACGGCGACATCCAGGATGCGCGGCGGATGCTTGCCCTTGATGTCGCTGATGGCGCCGCTCCGTTCGATTCGTGCGGCCGCGACCTCCTCCGGGTCTTCAGTGTTACCGTTGGTACGTAATGCTCCGAGGAGATCATCGTGGCTAATGTGGCTTTCGTGCATAGCGTCCCATTGGATTTCACCGTCATGAATAAGTGTGCGTGCATGACCTTTCAATAGGTTGCCGAAGCGATCCGAGCGGAACGCGATAATGGCGAAGAGCCAATGTAGAGCGACGAGGATAAAGCCAGAGAGGAGCGTTGGAAAGAAAGCGGCTGACCCATTGATAGCGCGACTGACAACGGAGCCAAGGATGATGCCGAGTAGTACGTCGAAGGCGGTGCTCTTGCCTAAAAACCGCTTCTCACCGAGACGCATACACATCTCCGCGACTGCGTGCGAAAGCTGCAATGTCGTCTTTTCCATCGCCGTTAAAGTCGCCGGTCCCACGAATCTCGGTGCCACCGCAGAACAAGCGTTCCCAGTGCGAGGTGGATTGTCCAAAGCTATCAGCGGCCGTTGTACGGGGAGTAGAGAGTGAACCGAGCAGAAGTGCAAAGATTAGGGCACTGCGAAGGAGAGGCGTCGTAATATCCCAGCGCTCGTTCGTAGGCAAGGTACGTGTCGGTCGGCGTAAGCCATCTACGTCCCCCTTTCGTAAGCAGACAAAGAAAAGATAAGTATGTGGCTTCCGTTGAGTACCCTACTACGCGAATCTTATAATCACCTAAATATGCGTAGGTACTTCCTCAAAATTGCCTAACCAGGGCAGAGCATGCTATCACTTCACCCGAGCGGGCGATGCGGCATCAGCCAAGTACCTCATACGTGAGGAGCTTGGAGATCGACGAGGTTTGGGAAAGGTTAGCGGTACAGACATTCTGGGGGAGGCGATGCCCTCGAATCCGAAGATCACCGCCTCCCCCAAACGTTTGGCACACCTATGCTGCTCGAGCGAGCGCTACTACGTTCGCAAAATGTACCGCTTAATACCTTCCGGGGTCGTGATAGTTGTAATGCAGGTGAGGTTAAACGGTCCGGTCAGCCTCGACCACGCACGAGCCATCTTCACAGAAGCCCGCCTCGGTTGTCCCAGCGTTGACGAGCGTCAACGAATGCCCTTCCGCCCAGACCTGTTCCAGCACGTCAAGGAACGTAGCGGATGGTTGCGCACCGGAGACACCATATTTGCCGTCGAAGACAAAGAACGGTACGCCAGTGATGCCGAGCATCTGAGCGCGTCGTTCGTCCGCACGCACGGCATCGGCGTAGGCGTCGCTTTCGAGCGTGGCACGGATTTCGTCGGCAGGTAGACCTATCTCCACCCCAAGCGATACGAGCGAATCTGCGTCACTGATCGAGCGACCTTCAGTGAAATACGCCGCCATCAGTCGTTCTTTGGCTGCCGCCTGCAACTCGTGGGTTTCGGCAAGGTGAATCAGGCGGTGTGCGTCAAACGTATTGCCATGCTTGGCTTGGTCGAGGCGGTAATCTAATCCCTCCTCCACGGCAAGCCCCGTTACGTGAGCATTCATCGCCGCAGCTCGGGCGGGGCTGATTCCAAACTTCTTAGCCAGCATGTCATTGAGGCTCCCGTCCGTCGCACGCGGTGCGTCAGGGTCTAGCTCGAAGCTGCGCCATACGATCTTAACTTGATCACGGTGGGCGAACTGCGCCAGCGCCGCCTCGAAGCGCCGTTTCCCAATATAGCACCAGGGGCATACAATATCTGACCAGATTTCAATCTGCATTGGCTGCATTCTCTTCCTCTCTCCTGTCTTGTATCCATGGCCGCATACAGCGCAGGCGTTTGACTATGCGCCGCTTGACCGACGCTGTATTTGCCAACCACTGTTACCTATGCAATGAATGTTACCGAGAAAACGCACGTCGCGTAGGCTACCGAGGAAGAGATCGTATGTCAACCAGCACAAGCGGCGGACCACACCGGCGCCTATGCCAGGCTTCCCAGTAGCTCGCCAAGCTCACGCGGCCGCGAGAACATCGGCCAGTGACCGGTGGGCAGCTCGATGAACTCCCAGCCCGGCTCGGCGAGGGCACTCAGCAGCGCCGGATAGGCGGCGATCATCCCCTGCACCTCGTCGACCGTCAGGCTACACCAGATTGCGGTCCTCGACAGCGCCTCTCGCGCCGGGTTCTTGAGCCGAAGGGGCTGCGTCGTCGTGCCAAAGGGCTGGTCGACGGCACGCTCACGCATCATGCGCCGTTCAGCCTCACCAAGCTCGCGTAGCTCGTTGCCCTGGTCCAGCTCCTCCCATGAGGGCAACGGCAGCCGCCAGCCCTCGCCCGTGGTTGCAACCTGCTGCTCCTGGGCATGGCGGGCCTCCGGGGGGTTGAGATCGATCTGGGCGACGCCGTCGGGGAGCGGCCACGTATCGACGTAGACGAGTCGAGCGATGCGCTCGGGCAGCTGATCCGCGACCCCGGTGATGACCGTGCCCGCATAGCTATGCCCGACCAGCACCACATCGCGCAGCTCCTCATACCGCAGCAGGTTCACGACGTCGGCGATATGGGTATCGAGATTCACCTGGGGCCCGGCGAGATGCACGCGCTCTCCCAGGCCCGTGAGTGTCACCGGGTAGACGGTGTGTCCCGCAGCGCGCAGCGTCTCCGCAACCGACCGCCAGGCCCAGCCCCCTAGCCAGAAACCGGGGACAAGGACAAAGGTTGCCATATCAACTCCTTTTCAAACAGCGGCTTGGCCGCAGCGCTGTGTAGCAGAATACGCGCCGTCCACGGGGAGCGACACAAACCTTTGCTCCGCCCCGCGCTCATAGCGACGTGATCAGGGCACAGGCGAAAGGCAGACGGGCCCGATAGTGCTTACCTTTCCTCTCCACGCCACCAACAAGCGGCGAAAGCGAGTCGTCGTTTTGTGGTTGGGTGTACGCGTGGGGCGGCGCTTCGTTGCTGTCTGTTCGCTCCTACCGTACAGCATTCCGGCTATGGGGATAGGC
>JADDQE010000081.1:0-25161 GCA_016781525.1 bacterium
GGGTGGGACTCGAACCCACGACCATCGGCTTAAAAGGCCGTTGCTCTACCGACTGAGCTACCAGCCCACGCGTTGGCATTATACTTACATTTGGGGGTTGTCGCAAGCGTTTGACGCACGGGGACGCCGCCCGTATAATCGCATCAACCCGATCTACGGAGCACCTATGAAGCTCGCCGTTTTTGTTGTCGCTAACTCAAAAGCTGATGCCTCGGTAGATGCCCTCGTCGCACAAGGATTTCGCGTTACGAGGCTGGCTAGCACTGGCGGCTTTCTACGCCGCGGCAACACCACCCTGCTGGTCGGGCTCGAAGAGCACGAGCTTGACCGAGCGCGTAGCCTCGTGCATGAGAGTGCGCCGGGCGCACTGCTGCTTTCACTCGACCTGGATCGCTACGAACGTTTGTGAGGCTGCTCTATGTAGCAAGCGGAATCCGGGTTCCTGGCTCATATGGCGGCTCGACCCACGTGTCGGAAGTTGCTCACGGCCTTGCGGCGCTGGGTCACGAGCTGCATGTTGTCGCACATTTTCCGGCCCGCCGGCTCCAGACGATCCTAGAACCCGTCCACACCAAGGTGGACCACGTCCACCTGCACTATGTCGACCTACCCAAGGCCGCCGCACTGTTCAGCTATCCGCAGATTGAGCGGCTCGTCCGTGAGCTTCGGCCCGACGCCGTCATGGAGCGCTACTATAACCTCGCGGGTGCCGGAATCCTCGCCGCCCATCGCAAGCGCATTCCCAGCTTGCTCGAGGTCAATGCCCTTATCGTCGATCCACCCGTCGTGCTCAAGCGCCGGCTTGACGACGCGCTTGGCCGCCCGTTACAGCTCTGGGCCCTGATCCAGTGCCGGATGGCAGCGCGAATTGTCACACCACTACGAACGACTGTTCCGCCGCAGGTCGACCGGGGCAAGATTGTGGAGCTGCCCTGGGGTGCTAACGTCGAGCGTTTTCAGCGGGTAATGGATGGATCGTCGGCTCGGTTACGTGCCCAGCTTGGAATTCCGCCCGAGCGCTCGATCGTCGTTTTCCTCGGCTCGTTCCGCGCCTGGCACGGCGTCCACGACTTCGTCGCCGCAGGAATACGGCTATTAGAAGCTGGCGAGAACGTGCACCTTTTGTTGGTCGGTGATGGGCCCGAGCGACCCGCGGCCGAATCGGCAGCGAGCCCTTGGCGCGACCACTTCTCATTTGTCGGAAGTGTCCCGCACAACCAGGTACCGACCTACCTGGCATTGGCACAGGTAGGCGTAGCGCCGTTCAACACCGCACCACATCCGGCGCTCCGAGCTGCCGGCTTTTTCTGGTCACCGCTCAAGATTTACGAGTATATGGCGATGAGCCTGCCGGTCGTTACAGCCGACATTCCGCCACTCGCCTCCACAATCCGAGAGGGCAAGGAGGGAGCCCTGTTTCGGGAGGGTGACATTGACGACTGCGCGGCGGCGATCAAACGGGTGCTCCATGCGTCGAACCGGGGGCGGCTAGGTGAGCAAGCGCGGCGGCGAGTAGTCGAACATTTTTCTTGGCAGCGCCACTGCGAAGCACTCGACCGACTCTTGCACCAGATGGTCACGGAGAGGCACGGTGGATGAACACTTCCACATCCTGCTGCCGACCGACGTTTTCCCCCCGGAGGCGGGCGGCGCTGGTTGGAGCACCCATGCACTAGCCCGTGCCCTGCAGCGCCGTGGCCACCGGGTCACCGCCCTTGTTCCCCGCCGCGGACCACCCGGTCAGCGCCGCGAGCGTGTGGCCGACGTTCCAGTCGTAGAGGTAGGCTATAACGCGCCGCGGCTCCCTTTCGTGCAGAATTACTACCGCTTCGAGCTCCTTTGGCCCCTGCTCCGCAATTCGATTGTGGCCGAGGCACTCCGCGAGCGCGAACTGGCGGTAATTGTTCATGCGCAACACGCGCAAACAATTCCGGCGGCCGTTCTCGCCGGCCGCGAGCTAAATCTGCCTGTGGTCGCAACCGTCCGCGATGCCTGGCCCTGGCACTACTTCGCGACTGGTCTCCTCGCCGACCGACTGCCATTTGACCGACAAACGCCGGCAACTGTTTGGCTCGACCTCATCGGGCGGCTCGGGCCCTTGCGAGGTACGCTCGCCGCACCGGCCATCCCCTACATACTGCAGCATGTTAGGCAGCGGTCGGCGCTGCTCGCTCAGGCAGACGCCATCGTCGCGGTGAGCAACTATATGAGCCGGCGACTCCGGCCAATTGTGCCAGCGGAGCGACTGCACGTTATTCCAAATCTTATCGATGTGGGAGCGGCGGAGCGCACTGCCAACCAGCGCTCATTGGTGGCTCCTGCTGAGCCTTTTGTGCTCTACGTCGGAAAGCTCGAGCGTAACAAAGGGGCCCAGTTGCTTCCGCAGATTCTCGTGGCAACACGACGAGCCGGGGTTGAGCCGCCGCTATTGGTTCTCGCGGGTAATGGCGTTCTCGCGTCTACACTAGAGCAAGAACTACGAACCGCCGGGCTGCGCCACCAGCTTTTACAGGGTTGGACCGACCACGACGAGGTTCTCCGCCTAATGCAGCGGGCGGAGGTCGTTGTGTTCCCGTCGGGCTGGGGCGAGCCCTTGAGCCGGGTAATCCTCGAGGCGAGCGCAGTCGGCGCGTGTATCGCGGCGATGGCGACCGGCGGGACGCGAGATATCGTCATCCACGGGGAAAGCGGGGTACTCGTCGGCGAGGCGGACCAGCTGGGGATTGCCCTGGCCGAGCTGCTTACCACTCCCACACTGCGCGAGCGGTTGAGAGCCGGTGCCCGGCGCATTGCGACCGAGCGATTCGCGGAAGAGGTTGTGGTGGCGCAGATGGAGAACCTATATAGGCAGGTACACACGGGCCGAGCCATGGAGGCGCAGCGCTAGACGTATCGCAGCCGCGCCTCGTGCAAATAGGCGAAGGCTAGCTACCGTAATCGAGCCAGCCCCAGTGGTCTTCGGCTTCGCCGCTGATGACGCCGAAAAATGCCTGCTGCAATCGCTCGGTAATCGGCCCCCGCTTGCCGATCCCGATCTGAATTCCGTCGACCGACCGGATCGGGGTCACCTCGGCCGCTGTTCCCGTAAAGAAGAGCTCGTCGGCCAGGTAGAGCGCCTCGCGTGGGATACGCTCCTCGATGATCGGAATACCCTGCTCACGTGCGAGCGTTAGGATCGAGTCGCGTGTAATCCCCGGCAGCACCGACGCGCTGAGAGGTGGTGTTACCAGCCGGCCGTTGTTGACCAAGAACAAGTTCTCACCCGAGCCCTCGCTGATATAGCCATCGACGTCGAGCGCTATTCCTTCACTGTAACCGTGCTGGATTGCCTCGAGCTTAATCAGCTGTGAGTTCATGTAATTAGCCGCAGCCTTTGCCATCGCTGGGAGCGTGTTGGGCGCGATACGGGTCCATGAAGAGACTCCCACGTCGACCCCTTGCTCTAGCGCCTCATCACCGAGATACTTACCCCAGTTCATCGCCGCAATCGCCACCTCGACCGGGCAGCCGCGAGGATCGACGCCGAGTGTACCGAATCCACGAAATGCGATCGGGCGTAAATACGCACTGCGGAGCTTGTTGGCGGCGATCAACTCATGCGAAGCCCGATTGATTTGGTCTTCGGAATACGGCAGCTCCATGCGGTAAATCTTTGCGGAGTTGAAAAGCCGACGCGTATGCTCGCGAAGGCGAAAGATAGCAGGACCGCGAGGGGTTTCGTAGCAGCGCACGCCCTCGAAGACGCTGGAGCCATAATGCACCACATGCGACAGAACATGGAGCGTCGCCTTGTCCCACTCAACTAGTTCGCCGTTGAACCAGATGTAATCCATTTTCGCCATTGGAGGCATGGGCTTCCCCTTTGTTGTCGATGGAGCAGCAGGCCGCGCCGCCTACCACCCCCCAGTCCGCTTTCGAGATTGTTATAGTAGCATGAAACGACTGCTGCCCGTGATAGCTCTGCTTTGATCCAGCTTCAGCGACCCGCAGCGCCTCGACGACCCTTCGCCGCCACTTCCGTATGACGTCTAATAATCCGCTGGAAGAACTCGAGCAGTGCGTCGACGTGGCTATCGAAAGCGAACTGAAGGCGTGCCTCCCGCATCTTTGCGGTCAACTCGGCGAGACGAGGTCGATTGCGCAGCTGCGCCCCTAAGTCGTCAAAATCCTTAAAGAGGAGCCCTACGTCGAGGCGCCGCGCCAGCTCCTGCATCGCTACCCGTGACGGACGGTTGTCCTTAATGATCCACGGCAGACCAGCCGCCGCATAGGTTCCTAACCGCGCAGGCAGATTCAAATCGTCCCAATGTGCCCGTCGCAGGTCGCCACCATTGTAGCTATCGAAAACATGCAGCCAGGCGGCATCATACTGCGACAGCTCGCGCACCCAGTTTTCGGGCTCGACCGTGGGATGGATATGCATATAGCCCGTGGCGAGGCTGGTGCGGGTCCAGTTTGGAAACCACTCGTGAAAATGCTCGCCATAAAAATGCACGTGGATCTTGGCCTTGGCGATACCATCGAAGGGATCGAGGCCTAGCGGTCGCCCAGGGCAAACCGTATGCACCTCGCCGTCTCGCTCGGAAAGCTTCGCGCTCCACTCGTCCGTCATCCAGTCGGACTTCGGCAGGTCGCCGTCAAGCACGAAGGTCGCGTCACGCTCGAGCGCGCCGTCAAGCACGAGCTGGAACCACTCGAGGTTTTCAGGGCTGATAAAGATTTGCCCGTCGCTCGCCGTCAACACCTCGACAAGCATCGGCCACACCCCGTGTTCCAGCACAATAAACGGACCTTCCTTAAGGTGAAAGACCAGTGGAATGCCAAGGTTGGCGTTGAGCACCTCATGGATGAGCGGCAGTGCCTGCCAGTTGAGCAGGCCATAGATGATGTCAGGCTGCACCGCATGAACGCGTTCGATCCACTGCTGATCGTATGGGATATCTTCCACGTTGCCGTATGGGAACGGGCCGGTGGCGTCCCATGTCTCGGGTTCAGGCGACCAAAGGCCATACAGCTTGTGACCGCGCTCCTCGAACGCCATGATCCGCTCAGGGTTGAAGCCGAGCGAGCCCACAAGCAAAATTTTTAGCCCGCCAGGGGCCGGCAACTGCCGCTCCACGTTGAAGCGGCCGTAGCGCTGTGGTTCGTTGACGCGCATCCCGCGCGAGGGCTGGAAGTTGAGCCACTCCCCGCGCTCGACCCCATAGTAGCGCCGATAGCGCGAAAGCCCACCCTTATGGGCAGCTATGATTTTATGGCGCTGGTCGCGATGCTCGACCCACTCGCAGGTTATGGCTCCACTGTAGGCGAACCGCGCGCCCGCTCCAAGCAGCGCCCGCCAAAAGTCCGGTTCGAGGCGGTCCGAGACAACCTCGGAGCGCGTCGCCCACCGCACGTCCTGCTCAAGCTGCCGCCGGTGCATCACTTGCACCAGCGCGAGGAGATTGCCATTCGTCAAGGGTGCGTCACGGGGCAGATGCTGCGGTGTGCTTAAAGCCTCGGCTTCCCGACCGACAGGGGCCTCCCCCTGCAAGGTGGGGCCATAACGTTGATAACCCCAGCGAAGGCCGCCATACGCCAGGTATAGATCCGGATGGGTGTCGAGCAGCTCAACTAAGCGCGCCAAATGCTCCGGATAAAACACATCGTCGGACGGCAAGTACGCGAGATAGCGGCCGCGCGCAAGTGAGGTTGCCGTATTGAGCGCGGCGCCAAGCCCGTGGTTGCGCGGAAGGCGCTGATAGCGAATGCGCTGGTCCGCGAGATAAGGCTCCACCAGCGCCGCTGTCTCGTCTGGAGATCCGTCATCGACAATAATCAGCTCCCAATCCGTCAGGCTTTGCGCGATGAGACTTTCAAGTGCACGACGAATAAACATCGCTTGCTTAAAGGTC
Source organism: bacterium (assembly GCA_016781525.1). Taxonomy (GTDB): domain Bacteria; phylum Chloroflexota; class Chloroflexia; order Chloroflexales; family Kallotenuaceae; genus LB3-1. The sequence goes on from JADDQE010000081.1 coordinate 5,895, forward strand.
GGCATCAGGACGGATACGCGAGGTGCGAGATGGGGGTGGAACGGACTGACCACCACAAAACTCCTCCATTAAGGAAACAAAGAACTCAGAAACCGGCCGGATGGCATCGGCAGCACGCTGCGGGCCTACATCTCGGCCTATTGCACGACGACCTGTCGGAAGAAGCCGATCAGGTCGTCGACATGGTAGTCAAAAGTGAAACGGTCACGCTGCCGCCAAACACTCTCGCGCAGCTCGAATATGCGCTGTTGGTCGCGCAGCTGGGCACCCAAATCCTCCATGTTCTTAAAGAACAGGCCCAGGTTGTACTCGCGTGCCAACGTCTGTGTCGCGACGATCGCACCCCTGTTATCGCCCTGAAGCATAGGCAGACCAGCCGCCGCAAGCGTCCCAATCCGTGCGGGATAATTTAGATCATCCCAGTTTGCGCGACGGATATTGCCCGCATTCTCGCTCTTGAAGAAGTGGAGCCAGCCAGCATCGTACTGGGAAAATTCCTGGGTCCAGCGCTCTTGATCGACGTTCGGATGCAGATGCAGGAAACCTTCCGCGACCTGCTGCACTTTAGGGATCCACGTGCGCCACAAACCCTGAGTAAAGTCGCCATAGAAGTGCAAGTGAATGCCCTGCTGCGCCAGCTCGCCGACGGTATGCGGGTGCAGACCGATGGGCCGGCCAGGTACGACTGTGTGAATCTGACCGTCCTGCTCTGAAATCCGCCGCGAGCGCGGCGCGTTGAACCAATCACGTTTCGGTAAGTCGCCGTCGAGCACCAGTGCGGGCGCCCGGTTCGACAGGCCAGGTACGACTGTATCAAACCAGTCGCGCATCTCAGGGCTGGAGAAAATTTGGCCGTCGGCCCGGGTGTAAAGCTCGACCAACTGCGGCCATAGTCCCTTTTCGAGGCAAATGAATGGGCCTTCCTTAAAGTGCCAAACGAAGGGGATGCCCGGATTATCGGCGAGTACCGCATGGCAGAAGGCGACTGTCTGCCAATTTAACAACGCATAGATCACGTCGGGCTGGATCCGTTTTACCGTATCGCGCCAACCGATGCGGGGAACTTCCTCCACATGCCCAAATGGCAGCGGTCCAACACTGTTGAACCAAGCAGGCTCTGGTGTCCAAAGACCGTAGAGCTTGTGGCCACGCTCTTCTAGTGCCAGGACCCTGTCGGCATTGTAGGCGAGCTCGCCGACCAGCAATATTTTCAGGCCGTCCGGTGCGAGCGGGGTGTCAGGACGCTCACGAAAAGGCCGGTAGCGCTCGATCTCGTCGATCACATTCCCGACCGACGAGTGAAAACGGAGCGGCTGCGTGATGCCATAGCGCACCCGATAAGGATTAATGCCACCACCGGCCGACTCCTGAATAACCTTGTGGCGCTGCGCCGGATGGTCGACCCACTCACAGGTGATTTCCCCAGTGCCAACAAACTCCCCACGCCCGCGCAGCTTCGCCCACATCATCCGGTCGAGGTCATCGGTGACGAGCTCCTCGCGCTCGATCCATCGTTCCGCGCCGCGGCGATGCATCACCTGCACCAGCTGGAGCGAATAGCCTTCGAGCTGACCAGAAGCATTGCGGTTGTAGTGGTGGCGGACCCCCGAGTAGGTGAGCACGGCGTCGGCCCGGTCTTCCAGCAGCTGCAGCAAGGACGCCAAGTGATCGGCGTAGAAGACATCATCAGATGGCAGGTAAGCGATTACCGGTGCCGACGTCTGATCCAGCGCCACGTTGAGCGCAGCGCCGAGGCCGCGGTTCTGCTCAAGACGTACCTGGCGTACGCGTGGATCCGTTATTGAAGCAATCAACGCCGGCGTCGCATCCGTCGAACCGTCGTCGACGACCAAGAGCTCCCACTCCAGAAGCGTCTGAGCGAAAAGGCTGTCGAGCGCGCGTAAAATAAAAGGCGCCTGATTATACGTTGGCATCAAGACTGCGACGCGGGCTGGCGTCGCTTGGGCCGTCGTGGACATGCATTGCCCTTTCACGATCACTGGCTAGCAGGTATGTTCTGGATAACGGCCTTGCCTCTAGCAATTTCCCTACCGTGGCATCACGTTTGCTCAAGGGTAGGCTCATGACAGAGCTCCAGCCAGCAGCGGTGCAGGAAATTATTACCGATCCGGTCGAGTCGGCCAAAGCCGCCGGCCTCTGCTACGTTAACGATGCTACGCCGGGTATTCGCCGCGAGCGGATAGAAGACGGCTTTTGCTACATCGACCCCAAGGGGCAAGCGATCACCGACCCAGCGGTATTGGATCGCATTAAGTCACTTGGTATTCCGCCCGCCTACACGGATGTATGGATTTGCCCGCTGCCGAATGGTCACCTCCAGGCTACCGGACGCGACGCCAAGGGGCGCAAGCAGTATCGCTATCATCACCGCTGGCGTGAAGTGCGGGATGAGACCAAGTACGGCAGGATGATGGCATTTGGTGAGGCGCTGCCCCTGATCCGCGAGCAGACAGAAAAACATCTCGCAATCCCGGGTATGCCACGAGAAAAAGTTCTGGCAACGGTGGTCCGCCTCCTCGAAACCACCCTGATCCGGGTGGGCAACGACGAGTACGCCAAGAGCAACAAGTCATACGGGCTGACCACGATGCGCGACAAACACGTCGATATCTCGGGGTCCACAGTCCGCTTTTCATTTCGCGGCAAGAGCGGCAAGAACCACACGATTAGCGTAAAGGACCGACGGCTTGCCAATATCGTGAAGCGTAGTCGGGAACTACCCGGCTATGAGCTGTTCCAGTATATTGACGAGGATGGGCAGCGCCACGACGTCACGTCCGACGACGTAAACGCCTACCTCCGCGAAATTACTGGCCAAGAGTTTACCGCTAAAGATTTTCGGACCTGGGCAGGAACCGTCTTGGCTGCACTGGCGCTTCAAGCAGCTGAGCCATATGAAAAAGAAGCCCAAGCCAAAAAAAATATCGTAGCGGCGATCCAATCTGTTTCGGAGCGACTGGGGAACACACCATCGATCTGCCGCAAGTGTTATGTCCACCCCGCGGTGCTCGACGCCTATCTTGAGGGCGCAATGATCGACACCCTTGAACAGCGCATCGAGCAAGAGATCGAGGAATCACCGCACGGTCTGAGGGCTGATGAGCGTGCCGTCATGAACCTGCTCCGCCAGCGACTTGACCGCGAACGACAGCAGGACCAAGCCCGCGAGCGCTAAAACCATCAACTCCGTGCGACAGACTCACGATCGTCACCTCCGAGCCGCTCAATAGTCAGCTCGCGAGCGAGATTGCATTGACCTAACCCTGGTCGTCCACTACAATATTCTGTGACCACGATGACGCGCTTGTCTACTCACGGAGGATGGTGTAGCCAGTACTAGCTGCACCCCCAGCCAGCCGCGAGATCCCCCTACGCAACGAGCCATCGGAAAGGACAGATACGTGAAGTCAGCCACGCTCCGGGCGGGGTGGCGTCTCTTTACGCCACTTGCGCTCATTGGCCTGCTCCTTGCGGCCTGTGGCGGGCGACCAGCCCCGGGAGTACAGGTTCCAGCGGGTAGCGCACCCTCCATCACCGCCACAACGGAAACACCTACACCAGTAGCTTCGTCCGGCGTCACAGCTTCTGCCGGGGCCGGTGTGCCGTCCGCGACCGCAATTCCTGGACAACCACTCGTGCTGCGCCCGGAAGTCGAAGGCAAAATCACGTTTTGGCATTTCTGGAGCTCGCCCGTTCGACGCAACGCGATCCGGCGTGTTATCGCAATCTGTCAAAAGCAATTACCGAATATCACAGTCGAAGAGATCAACAAGCCCTTCGGGGACATTTGGACCGAGAACATAACCGCAGTTGCGGCAGGCTCGGGCATGCCGGATGTTATCGTCGAAGACCGACCAAAGCTCAAGGATCGCGCAATCAACGGTATCGTTCAGCCGCTTCAGGAGCTAGCGAATGCCGACGGCATTGACGGATCGGAGTTCTGGCCGTTTACGTGGCAGGAAACTCTCTACGAGGGCCGGACCTACGGCTTACCCTTCGAGACCGACGTGCGGGTCCTCTATTACAACAAGAGTGCCTTCCGTGAGGTTGGGCTAGACCCCGACAAGCCACCACGCACGTGGGAGGAAGTTGCAGAGTACGCCGACAAACTCGATCGCAAGAACCCCGACGGCAGCTACGACCGCATCGGCTTTTTCCCGCTCTTCAGCGTCGGTCCCGATGTATGGGGCTATACAAACGGGGTCCAATGGGTTACCCAGGATGGGGAGGTACAGCTAACGTCACCCCAAGCTGCAGAGACCTTAGACTGGATTAAGGGTTGGATCGACCGTTACGGGGGCTGGAACGCGATCCAGCGCTATCGCGGTCAATTCTTGCAGCCGCCCAACGACGCGTTCATGTCGGGTAAGGTCGCAATGCTGACGGATATCAATGGCTATACCTCGCAGCTCAATTTCCACCGACCGAAGGTGACCGCCGCCGATGGTTCAACTGCGCCACTTGAGTGGGGCGTAACCCATCTACCATACAAAAAGGAACGCGGCTCCTGGAGCGGCGGATTCGCTCTATCCATCCCGCGTGGCGCACGCCATCCTGAGGCAGCCTGGGAGTTTATAAAGTGCGCGACAGCCCCCGAAGCTCAAGCGTCCTGGGCACAAGACACCTATTCGCTCCCTGCGAACCAGGAGGCTGCAAGCGACCCCGTTCTGCACGCCGACCCGACGTGGCAGCTGTTTGTCGACGCCATGGAATACACAAACGGCAGCGTGTTCGTGTCAAAATATCCGCTCTGGCTCGAGCAGCTTGACATGCGCTATGAGGCAATCTGGCGTGGCGAGGTTACTCCGGTTCGGGCTTTGGAGGAGGCTCAGCAAATCATCGAGCGGGAGCTAAATCGATAGGCCGCTACCAATTGAGCTTTGCGTCGGCGACAGGCGATAACAGGCGTGGAATTATGGCGATGATCCGGCAACGGCACATCAAAGGTAAGTGGACTCGCACCCGGCTTTTGGGACAAATACTCCTGCCGCTTTTGCTGCTCGGCGGCGTCCTGGTGGCGTGTGGTGGAGCACCAAAGCCGAGGGGAGAGGCACAGAGCCCAGTGGAAACCGCTCTGCCCGCGTCCGCCACCGCGGAGGCAGCAAGCGCTCAGAGTGGCGCATCCACCGCCAAACCAGCGCAGGTGGCCCCAACCGTGCGAGTAATGCGCCCAGAAATCGCGGGGGATGTGACGCTCTGGCATCATTGGAGCTCGCCGCTACGGCGTAATGCTTTGCGCCGCGTGCTCGCCATCTGCAAAAAACAGCTGCCGCGAATCAACGTCACCGACATCGCCAAGCCGTACGGGGAGGTCTGGGCGGAGAACATTGCAGCAGTTGCGGCAGGCTCGGGCATGCTGGATGTTATCGTCGAGGATCGGCCGAAGCTGCCGGACCGCGCCATGACGGGCATTGACCAGTCTTTGGGCGAGCTAGCCAAGGCGGACGGCATCGATGGCTCCGAGTTCTGGCCGTTTACCTGGGAGGAGACGCTGTACGAGGGACGGAGCTATGGCTTGCCCTTCGAGACCGACGTTCGCGTGCTTTACTACAGTAAAACTGCCTTACGCGAGGTAGGTCTCGATCCCAACAAGCCTCCGCGGACCTGGAATGAAATCGAGCAGTACGCGGATAAGCTCGACCGCAAGAACGCCGACGGCAGCTACGAGCGCATCGGCTTCTTTCCATTGTTCAGCATCAGCCCCGATATGCTCGCCTTCACAAACGGCGTCGAATGGATCAGCGAGGACAACAAGGCGCGGTTAAACTCGCCCGAAGCAGTCGAAACGATGACGTGGATCAAGCGCTGGGTCGATCGATATGGCGGTTGGGAAGCGATCCAGAGCTTCCGAAGCAAGTTCGCCGGCGGTCCAAACGATGCGTTCAAGGCGGGCCAGCTGGCTATGGTGATCGACATCAACAGCTTTAGCGCTCAGCTCAACTTTTCCCGACCGCAAATCACCACTGCAGAAGGCAAGACCGAGCTGCTCGAGTGGGGCATAACGGACCTACCCTACAAGGCGAGAAAGGGCTCGTGGAGCGGAGGATTTGCCCTCTCCATCCCACGGGGTGCACCTCAGGCAGATGCTGCGTGGGAGTTCATCAAGTGCGCGACTGGGCCTGAGGCACAAGCCTCGTGGGCGCGGGACACTTACGCGATGCCGGCCAACCGGCGCGCTGCAAGCGACCCGGTTCTTCTGGCTGATCCCAACTGGCAGCTGTTTGTAGATGCTATGGAGTACACAACCGGCACGGGCTTCGTGCCGAAGTATCCGAACTGGTTCGAGCAGCTCCACATGCGCTACGAGCCTATGTGGCGCGGCGAGCTGCCGCCTGAGGTGGCACTCGACCAAGCGCAGCAGATTGTCGAGCGCGAGCTAAGCAAGTAGACGGCCGGGAGCTGGGCCACGCGCGTTACTGGTTGAGGCGCGGATCGCCGTCTTTAAAGCGCTCATAAACCGCATGGGTACCGATATCGACGAGCAGCCCGTCTACGGGACGGCCGAAGACCGGCAAATCCTCTCGCAGCAGCTGGGGAAAAATATCGTGGCCCCAGTCGGACGTGTAGTTGGAGGGAATGCGCTCGATAACCGCCGGCTCAACAATATAGACGCCCGCGTTCGCAGTGTGTTGATTTGCCGGCCACGCCTGAGGCTTCTCTACGAAGCGTAGAACTTTGCCATCCGCCCCGAGCTCGATCATGCCCTGAGATGCCGGGTCGTCGGTGTACTTCAGGCCGATCGTCACCAGCGCGGCTCGCTCACGGTGAAACGCGGCAAGTGCCGCCAGATCGATATTGACCAGTAGGTCACCGTAAACCACGACAAAGGGCTCGTCAAAGAACGCCGCCAGACGTTTAACTGCGCCGGCGGTTCCGAGCAGCTCGCGCTCATATGAGTAGCGCAGGTGAAGGCCCCACGCGCGGCCGTCGCCGAGCGCCTCCCGGACCACCTCCGGTAGGTAGTGCACGTTAAGCGCAATGTCCGTCACCCCATAACGTTTCAGCCAGCGAAGCGTGTGCACCAGTAGTGGCTCGCCCCCGATCGGCAGCATCGGTTTCGGGATCGTATCGGTCAGTGGCCGGAGGCGCGAACCCACCCCCGCTGCTAAAATCATCACTTTCATTAGATTCCGGTGCGCGCGGGGCACCCGCGCAGAGCGAGCATAGGCCGTACCGCTCTTTTACCAATGGCTAGTGCGCGCCGTAAAAACGGCGCGCAAAGATGCTAAAGACCTACTTCGACGGCAATCGACTCGGAGGATTGGGCGTGAAGCAGCGCGACGTCGGCAAGCCGGGCTTGCATTTCCGCACGTAGCCGCTCCCGCAAGGCGACACACAGGCTATGCGAAATCATCATATGGGCATCCTCCACCTGCTCGATCGAGGGCGAGGGTACGCGGAGCGTCAAATCCGAAAGCCGCCGGAGCTTCCCACCTGTGTGGCCGGTCATCGAGATCGTCAGCGCCCCCGCGGCCCGTGCCACCTCGGCCGCGCGGACGACGTTCGGGGAGTTGCCGCTCGCACTAATCATCACGACAACATCGCCCGGGCGAACCAGTGCGACCAGCTGTTCGGCGAAGATTCGGTCGTAGCTCGTATCGTTGCCCCAGGCCGTCATTAGCGGCACATTATCGGTCAGCGGCATCACCCGAAACGTCGGGGCGCCGTTGACCCGAGTTCCCTTGGCGAGATCACAGGCGAAGTGTGAAGCCGTGGCGGCACTACCCCCGTTGCCGAGAATAAAGATGGTGCTGCCGCGGCGCTGGCACTCCAGCAGCATCTCGGCCGCCGAGGTGATTGCCGCATACGGCATCTTGCGAATCACTTCGGCTAGCTCACGCCAGTAGAGTTCGATGTGGTCGCGCATAGGTAGAGCCTCCTCGTAAGTTCCAGCGTCGTTACCGGGCTGGAGTTGGTACGTTGATATCCGCGGCGGCGTGCTGCTCAGATAGCGAAAGAGGAAGCACCTGCGCGCCTATAAAATCAATGTCGAACGCCAGCTCCCGTAGGCCGTGATTTGTCAGCGTGGCCCGGAGCCCTGGCTGCTTCTGCGGTGGACAGTACAGCAGTAAAAAGCCCCCGCCGCCAGCACCCGTGATCTTTCCACCGATGGCGCCAGCCTCCCGTGCCGCCTCGTACCACTGGTCAATTGCAGCGGACGAGACACGGTCTGAGAGCCTCCGCTTTTCCTGCCACGCGCGATCGAGCAGCATGCCAAAGCGATCCAAATCTTCCGCAGCCAACGCGTCCGACATCTGGTGGGCCAGGGCTTTAAGGTGATGCAGCGTGTCGACAACCAACGCTTTAGATTGCGTATCCGTGCGCTGCTCACGTAGAATGCCGGCCGAGTCGCGACTTTGACCGGTCGAGAAGAGCAGCAGCCGCGCGTTGAGCTCTGCGGCCACCTCCTGGCGCAGTCCCAGCGGCCTCACGGTCACCCCGTCGACCGTAAACTCAATCGTGTTCAGCCCTCCGAAGGCGCTTGCGTACTGATCCTGCTTGCCGATTGGCTTGCCCAGATGCTCAATCTCAAGCGCACAGGCCTGCTCCGCCGCGTCAAGCGCCGTGAGTGGCTGTCGCGCCTGCGCCGCAAGTGCTTGCATCAACGCAACCGACATAGCGCTTGAAGACCCCAGACCTGTACCAGGTGGAACCTCGGCCGCTAGAAAAAGAGCGACGCCATCCGGCAGCTGACCACGCTGTCGCGCTAGGGCGATCGCCGCCTTCGGTAAAATGAGCGGCTCCTCCACGCGTACGTCGTCACCACGCTTGAACTGCTCCCAAACGTGATAGTCGGCAGAATTAATTCGGATAGAACCGTCGGCAGTCGGCTGCACGACGACGTAGCAGTAGCGGGTAATCGCAGCGCTCACTACGAAGCCGCCGTAGGGCTCGTAGTAGGCCGCAAGATCGGTCCCACCGCCGCCGAAGCTAATCCGAACTGGAGCACGCACGATCACCATGGAATCTCCCTGATCCTGGCGACTGCCGACCGCTCCTTCGCTGCGGCCCACAAGCGCCTCATCCCTCACCCCTAGCCTCACGCCTACGGCCAGCTCGTCTCGTTCAACGGCATGACCATTACTTCCTGCACCGCCGACTCGAGTGGCATGCGCGCCGCAAAGACGATCGTGTTGGCAACAGTGGCAGGGTCTTGGAGCTTCGCCATATCGGGCATCGGAATGCCTTGTTCTTCGAAACGATCGAACCAGTGGGTGCGCATCCCTCCAGGAATCACTGTTGTCACCCGAATATTATCGGACCGCCCTTCGACGCCGAGGCCGCGGCCAAACCCGATGATGCCCCACTTCGAGGCGTGGTAGGCGGACGCGCTGCCCCAGGCTCGAACCCCTGCCGTGGAGGAGATGTTGAAGATGTGGCCGTAGCCCTGCTCACGCATTCCCGGCAGGGCAGCTTTGGCGAACAGGAACGGGCCGCGAAGGTTTACACCAATCACTTGATCCCATTGCTCGATCGTCATGTCGTCGACTGAGACAACGTGGTCGACCGCGGCACAGTTTACGATGATGTCAACACGACCGAAGCGCTCAGTCACCGTGGCGACCGTTCGGAAAACAGCCTCGGCGTCGCTGACATCGCACTGCAGGGCCAAGCTCTCGATATTTTCCGCTTCAAGCTCGCGGCTGACCCGTTGGGCCGCCTCGGCCCGTACGTCCACAATCGCAACGGCACTGCCGGTACGGCCAAAGGCGCGCGCGGTTGCCTCGCCGAGACCACTACCCCCGCCCGTTACGAGAACCACTTTACCCTTGAGATCTACTTCCATCGCTCCACTCCTTATCTTGCATGATTAATATTGTGCGCACCGACGAGCTCGAGGTATCGCCGGCCGCTAGCTTGACGCATCGCCATGCTGGCTCGTTTCTGCCAAGGTTGTTTTGCGCGCTAGCTCCCGACCGACCGTGATGTGTCGATCGGCTCGACGGGACCGATTGGCTGGACAGCGTACTCCTCGATCAAGTCGCCAAAGAGCTCGATCGCGTTGCGCCGGCGATCCGTCACCGCTGTCGGCAGGCCGAGATGATATGTTCCGCTCGGTAGAATGCCGCAGCCACCATACTTCCGAATCAGCAGAAACTGCACGACGACCTCTTCGCCGGCGTGGGCGGGTGGGAGACGCTCCCACCACGTGAACCCGCCAACGCTCAGCAGCTTCGCGCGATCGTAGAGGATGTTAGCGCCGCCGATCCAGGCGACTTTATAGCGGACTACCTGGCCCTCGGGCGCGAGTCGCTGCTCGAGGTGCAGTGGATTAGCAGCGTTATTGACCTTGTGCCGATCCCAGACCAGTGGCAGCGTATCAGGAGCGAGGGGCTCCGGCCGCACAGGCCCGTCCCACAGCTCGATCCCGTGTTGATGCGGCCGCACGTCATTTAGATAATCCAGGCCAGTTGCCGGGCAGCCGACAAAGCCGCAGCTTTCGCTCTGCAGCACGCCCAACATCCGCTGCATCACAGGGGGATCGAGCAGCACATCGTCGTCAAGGAAATGAACGTAGGGCGCGCTGCTTTGCTCGACCAGAAAGTTGCGCTGCTCCGCCATACCGCGACGGGGCAGATGCTGGTGCACAGCGACCTGATGGCCGTGCCAGCGCAGTGCGTGGATTGCCATCTGCAACTCGATCGACTGGAGCGCCGAGCCATCCTCGCTCTGATCTGAGATGATCACGTCGAAATCCGTGAACGTCTGGCCAAGCAAGCTGGTCAGCACCATCGCTAGGCCGGTCTTGCGCCCACAGGTTGGGATCAGCACGTCAACCAATGCCACAGCTTACCCCTCTCGCTCACTCGCCAACAGCATCCCGCCAGCTTGTGCCTCCCCAGGCGCAGCCGACGGAACGAGCGACTGGTACAGCTCTGCCGTGCGCCGAGCTACTGTCGACCATGTAAACTCCCGCTCCACTCGTGCCCGTGCCGCCAAGCCCATCTGCTCGCGCAGCTGGGGATCAGTCAGGAGTCGCCTCAGCGCCCCTGCAAGTGCCTCGGGGTCGCGTGGTGGCACCAGTAAACCGGTTACCTCATCCTCGATCGTAAACGTGATGCCACCAACCGCGGAGCCGATTACCGGCCGACCGCACGCCATCCCTTCCAGCGGCGTGAGACCGAACGGCTCATACCACGGCGTCGTCACCACGACATCGCCCGCGCTATAGTAGTCCCGCAGGAGATCGGGCTGTCGCTTGCCGACAAATCGCACACGGTCCGCGATACCTAGCTCCGCGGCAAGCTGCTGCAGCACACCGATTTCCGGCGTGCTGACAGGATCAGGCTCGTGCGTCTCACCGCCGACAAGCAAGACCGAAAACGGAACATCGACATCCTGAGCGAGAAGTGCGGCGGCGCGAACAAGATTACGGACATCCTTGCGCGGCATCATCCGCCCGATGTATGCAATAATCAGCTCGTCGGTCCTCAGCCCGATGCGGCGGCGCGCTTCGGTGCGCGGGACTGGCCGGAAGCGCTCGATGTTAACCGCAGACGGTATCAGCACAACTTTGGATGGGTCCGCGCCATAGTCCGCTACAAGCTCATCTCGCTCACTCGGGCACTGGGCGATCAGCCGATCAACGTCACGGATCACGCCAACCTCGACTTCGATGCGCCCATCGGGGCTCGTGTCGGCCAGCCCCTGATGCAGCTGTTTGGTCTTGCCCATCGCGTGAAATATATGGACAACCGGAAGTGCAAGCAGACGGCCAAGCTCGGCGACAACCCAGCCGGACATCCAGAAGTTGCCATGCAATGCGTCGTACTGTGCCCCATCTCGATGAGCGAACTCAAGAAACGCGTCACGAAATGCCGGCATTAGCGGCCACAGCGCGTCCTTCACCACAAACTCAGCTGGACCAGCCCGCAGATTAATCACGCGCACGCCCGGAGACCACTCGACGATCTCGGGTGCGTCAGGATCATCACGACGTGTAAAGACGTCGACCGTGTGGCCAAGCTGCGCCAGGCTGCGGCTGACCTCGTCGACGTAGACATTTTGGCCACCGGCATCTTGACTGCCGAGCAGTGCTACTGGGCTCGCGTGCTCGCTCACAAAGGCGATACGCAGCGGTCGGTCCATAGCCGCAGCTCCTCTCATGCGCTCACCATCCGCATGTCGGTCACCTGGGCGAAGGCCATATTCCAATCTCGAGCAAAACGTTCAAGACTGAAGCGCTCTCTCGCAACGTTCCGCGCCGCCTCACCCATCTCGCGTGCTGCCGCCGGGTTAGCCAACAAGAACTGCATCTGATCGATCAGCTCATCGATATCACACGACAAGAAGCCGCTCTTGCCATTCTCGATCACGGTCGGAAGCTCTGTTGTCGCCAAGGCAACAATCGGCATTCCGATGGTCATACCTTCGATCACCGCCAACGGTAAGCTGGTGTAGCGAATCGGGCTAAACAAGAAGCGATACTCCGCCAGGCGGCGGTGGAGATCGCGATACGGTACGTCGCCGAGTCCCCCGAGCTCCTCGGTCATCATGCCAACCGAGTCTAGCGCGACCGACTCGCGCGCCCGTAGAAAGAGATCGTAGCCCGCGATGCGTGGTCGCTTCTGGAGACCATTGATCACTGTGATACCGCGATCAAGCGCACCGGTGTAGCGCGCCTTTGGATCGATGGCGACGCTATGCTCGATCACCACGGTCGGCACACTCCCGTTGTCCCACATCAAGCGATTGTAGTGGGTCACATGGACCAGCAAAACGTTCGGATCTTCAACCGGGTGCCGTGTATCGGTCGGATGAGGCTTCGGCGTGTTGTGTTCCAGATAAATTTTCGGCAGCCGCTGTTGCTCCGCGCTCAGGATCTCGAACTGGTCCTCGAAGTAATTTTTCGGTGTCTGGTAGATCACCAGGTCCAGGTCGAGGTCGCGCACACTCTCGGCGGGCACCTCGCGGACATAGTCCGGCAAATCAAAGGTCGGCCCGCGCCCACCGTAGCCCTCGGGCCGGCCAGGCTTCGTCGGCAGATACCAGTTATGCGCGATCCGCGCCAGCGTGTTGAGGTAGCTGCCGTGTATATGCCAGATGAGAATATTTAACTTTCGCATATTGCCTCCAAATTCAAGCACTAGCTGCCAACTGCCAAGTTCCGCGCATGCCGGTTGCTCAATACGTCGATACATTCCGCCAGCACACGCTCGACTGGCAACAGCTGCAGCGCGGTCTCGGCTGAAGTAGCGCCGCTTAAGGTAAGTGCGTCGACTACCCTATGCCGCTCCGCCGCAAGCGGCGCCCAGCGCTCCGGACGTGTTGGTCCAAAGAGCACAACGCTAAGGGTGCCGGAAGCGGCGGCAAGATGCGAGGCACCCGTGTCGTTCGTCACCAGCAGGTCGAGACGGTCGATCAGCGCGGCAAATGTTCCTAAGTCAGTTTGGCCCGCGAGATCGATGGCCTGTGTAGACATTCCGGCTTGAACTGCCGCCGTCAAGGAACGCTCGGCTGCGTTACCAGTCAAAATAATCCGCGCTCCCAGCTGCTCGACTAACGTATTGGCAACCGCGGCAAACCGTTCCGGTGCCCAGCGGCGCGCAGCATCCTTAGCACCTGGGTGGATGGCAACGATCGGTCCTGGTCCTCCGACCACATCGGCCAACAACCCCGCTGCTCGTGACTGTTCCTCGCGCGTGGTCGGGAACTCGAGCCGGGTATCCCCCGTGGTTGCGCCTAGCTCTCCAACCAGCCGAAGCCACCTGAGCGTTTCGTGCTCTTCGGGCAACCACGGCAGCGAGCTGGTCAATCGCTGGTCCTCGCCTCGTCGATAGCCCAGCGATACCTTTGCACCAAGGTCGGCGACAAAGCCGTTACTAATGTATCCGTCCCCATGTAGCTGGATCGCCAGGTCGTATCTGGTATCGCGGGCATCGGTCAGAAAGGCTCTCGTGCAGTCGGGATCGTACGGCTTCTCGGAAATACCGAGATACCCAGGAAACTCAAGCAGCCGGTCGACGGTCGACAGACGACGTACGAAATCCCGCGCCCATGGCAATCCGATCAGTGTAATTTCCGCCTCGGGAAAGCGCGCCCGTAGCGCCCGCAGCGCAGGCGTCACGCATAGCAGGTCGCCGAGGTAGAGCGCGCGAAAAACGGCAACGCGCCGCACAACCCGCTCCGACGTGCCAACAGTGCTCTGGACGCCCGCTTGGTGATCCGCTCGCGCTGGCATCGTTATACGACTCCTAGCTGTACGTCGTTTGCCCGATTCGATGGTTGGTTCGCGATCAAGGCCTCGGCTACTTCCACAACTTCCTCGGGCGGAATATCTAGGCAAGGCATGCCGATTGGGCAGGTGAAGAGGTAGCATGGATGGCAGGCAGTTGGTCGCCGCAGCAGGCGCGAGCGCGTGTACCGTGGCCGCCATTGCTCCTCATAATCCGTACCCGAGTACAGCCCGAGGACAGGAGTTTCAAGCGCGTCGGCAAGATGCAAGGGCAAGGTGTTACCACAAATGACCAGCACCGCTTCGTCAACCAAGGCGGCGTACTCAGACAGCGTCGTACCCCCGACGAGGCAAGCTGCGGCGGGAGCATGACGAGCAATTTCTGCCACCAGATCCGCTTCACGCTCAACTGCTGTAACCAGCACTTGCCAACCCCGCGCCGTAAGGAGCCGCGCAACAGCACCTGAGCGCTCCACCGGGTAGCGCCTGGCTTCGGCGCTCGCGCCCGGGTGAAACAGAACAAAGGGCCCCTCCGGGTTAATTCCAGCCCCGGATAGGAGCCCGGGAACGGCCGCACGTGCCTCTTCCCCGATGCTGACGTGCAGCCGGCGCTCGCGCGCCGCAAATCCGACGGCCTCTACTAGCCGCAGATTGCGCTCGACCTGGTGCATTTCGTCTGGTGCACCGCGCAGCTCAGTGCTAAGCGACGCACCTCCGAACTCTTTGCCCTCGCCCGCACGAAGCGGAATGCCCGCAAGGTAGCAAACGTAGCCTGGCACATGTGGCGTTTGGCTGAATGAGGTAAAGATCAGCGCAGCATCGAACGCTCGCTCGGCCAGAATCTTGATCAGCTCCAGCTCGCGCCCAGGGTCGAACGCGAGATGCCCCAAATCCTGCCAAAGTGTGCGCCACACGATCACGTCGTCGATCCACGGCAGGAGCGGGGCAGCGGTCGCGCCGCCCCTGCTTGCCAGGAGCGTTATCCGCGCTGCGGGTGATGTTTCCTTTACGGCACGGAGGGCAGGCCCAAGCATGACGACGTCACCGATATTATCCGGGCGGATCGCAAGAATGTTACGAGCCTCCAACCAGCCACTCATCGCTGCACCTCGTGCGAAACGTGCAAGCCAGAGCCGTGGAGCGCACCCTTGTCTGCAAGCCGGGCATTACCCCGGCCGCTCTGCTCCCCAAGCAGCTCGACAGCGGCGTCCACGACCATCCGAGGCGTCACCAACCTTAGGCACTCGTGACCATAGGGGCAGATGCGGCTGTAGCAGATGCGACACGAGACGTCATGAAAGAGCTGGCGGTGCGGCACCTGCCACGGACCCCACTGCTCGGGCGGATTGGTTAGGGCGAAGAGCGCGACAACCGGAGTTTTGAGCGCTGCCGAGACATGCATCGGCCCAGTGTTGTTTGTCACTGTGATGTCTGCCGCCTCAACGAGTGCGCAGAAGCCCGGGAACGGCAGCTTGCCTACGACCGAGACGGCCCGGCGGCGGTTTGGCGAACGCATCGCACCGCGAACCTGTTCTACGAGCGGCCCTTCGTCAGCGGTGCCCGATAACACCACCGTCGCACCCAGCTGCTCGACCAGCAGGTCGGCAACCTCGGCAAACATTTCCCATGGGTATGTCCGCGCCGGCATGGTGCAACCAGGGTGCATCACAACCAGCGGCCGATCTATGTATCCCAGCTCCGCTTGCACCGCCGCTAGCTGGGAGCGCCCCTCATCCGACACGCGCAGTACAAGATCACGCTCGGTCGTTCCCAGCCCAAGCGCGCCGACCAGATCTAGCCCGCGCTCGACTTCGTGCATCATGCGCTCGGGATGCTTGTGCCGCGTCGTCAGTAATGAGCCGGACCCGTCGATCGAGGCGGCCGCCCGCAGCGGAATATCCGCGAGATAGCAGAGATAGGCCTGCGGGAGTGAGCTTTGGCGGAACGAGGTAAAAATAATCGCGCCGTCGAACTGCCGCTCCTTGAGCAGCGCAATTACGCGCTGCTCGCGCGCGCTGTCCTGCGGCAGCTTGCCCCACGGGTCCATCTGCGGAGACTCGTACACAATAACGTCGTCGATGTCCGGATTTAACCGGCCAACCTGCGCGCCGACCGGGCTCGCCAGCAGCGTTAGCCTGGCCTGCGGCAGCGACTGCTTGATCGCGTGGAGCGCAGGTGTTGTCACCAAAACGTCGCCTAGGTTGTCCACGCGGATCGCCAGTATGCGGCGTGCTGCGCGCCAAGGCTGCGGGATGAGCGGCAACTGGCTCATAGACCAACTCCAATCTCCGAGGCTATCCGGAGCTGCGAGTTCACAGCAGGGTTCGCAAGCCGCTCCTCCGCTGCGATCTTGGTAAACGCTTCCGCCGTACTCAATACGGTAAAGGTCGGCGTTCGATACGGGCCTGCGATCCACTCTGTCTCGCCACCATTGTTGACCAGCACGGTTCGGCAGCCGGCGCGGTTGCCGGCCTCCACATCATGCAAGATATCGCCAACAAACCAGGAGTGCTTGAGGTCGATCTGAAGGTCGCGGGCTGCACGCTCCAGTAAACCCGGCCGGGGCTTGCGACAATTACACTCGATCGCGTAGGTGGCAACGCTGCCGTCTGGATGGTGAGGGCAGTAATAGACTGCGTCAAGCCGAACGCCCAGCTTTTCCAGCTCTACGTGGAGATGCGCGTTCATCCGCTGCAGTGCCGTTTCGTCGAAATAACCATGCGCCAAGCCGCTTTGATTCGTAATGACAACCAATAAAAAACCCGTCGCTTGAAGAAGAGCGAGGGGTTCGCCGATACTCTCGAAGAGGATCAGATCTTCCGGGCGCGACGGGTAGTGTCGCGCCTGAACAAGTGTGCCATCCCGATCAACGAAAAGTGCCCGGTTATTCATCCCTTGCGAACGTCCTCCCCATACCTGACCGGCGATTGCCCGCGCTGGTGTAGGGCCGCGCGCTGGCCTGTACCACATACTAATAAATATGTTCTACTAGCGCATTATGCATTTGCACAAAGAACGTTTTGTGGTTTACCGTAGTAATTGTGCATGTGCACAATCACGCAGCCAGAATATGTACACATCTACTGCCTGCGCTTGGGCTATCGTCCGAGCGGCGGATGCAGATTCATCAGTCCTCGAGCGAGGCGGACTGCAACGTCATGCGGCAGCCGCGCGCAACGAGCGGAGCAGGAGGGCTAGCCGGATCTGGACCGCATCGTCGAAGCGACGCGGGTCGAGCCCGGTGAGCGACGTAATCTTGTCGAAACGGTAGCTCAACGTGTTGCGATGGATCGAGATGCGACCGGCCGTCGTCGAGGGGCAGCAATCCTCCGAAAAGAAGACATTGAGCGTCTCCAGCAGCTCCGGCTCATGGTCGAGCGGGCTGAGTAGGTAGGTCGCGAGGTCTATTTTTGTCCGCTCGTCGGAAACACCCACGAATGCCGCGATTCCGAGGCTGTCAAGACAATGGACTCCGTTTTGCCCGTGGAAGCGGCGGCCGAGGGACAGTGCCGCGCGCGCATCTTGGTACGAGCGGGCAAGTCCGCAGACGCCTGGATGGTAGCGCCCGATCCCTACGGTAATCGACGCGCTCGTGTCGCTCCGCAGACGGTCGACCAGGGCAGATCCGGCCCGTCGCAGAGCAGTCAAATTAGCCCAGGATGGACTGGACTGCCCGGCCGCCGTGGGACTATCCGCCCAGACTACTAAGTTCTGCGTATTACTAGCCTTGAGCACTGCCACCTCACCATCGCCGATATACGCGCAGATGGTGTCGTTGGGCAGGTGGAAGAAATTGACGATGCTGCCAATCACCAGCTGCGCGCGGCGCCGTGTTTGCGCATCCGACGCCTCGTTCTCATGGTCACGCACCGCGTCAAGGATATACTCGGCCGCGTCGATTAAGATTACCGCCCGCGGCGGTGCGAAATCCAGCCCTAGCAACTTGGCGTCACGGAGAATCGTCACCTCGTCGTCGATGTCTCCATGGAGCAAGTCCGATATAAATGTATTCTTGAGCTCATGCTGGCTCGCCGAGAGCGCCCCGGTCCTTGCAACCATCGTCGTCTGCGTGACGACAAGCTCCACCACCGCTTGTGCTAGTCGCGGCGAAACGACTTCGCCGTTCAGCGGTGGACCGACGACAATTTCGCCGGCGTGACTATCGATCCGGAGGGGTGTTCGTAGCTCATCGCCAAATGGCAGGTGGACGCCTAGCAGGCCGATCAGGCCTGTCTCGGTACTACTGACCACTTTGCCGCGAGCGTCAAGTACGGCAACGGGGGCGCAGAGAAGCTCCGCGACGCGTGCGCTAACCGTTTCTGCCACGTGCTCAAATGACGTAGCTCTACTGATGATTGCCAAGGCCAGCTCCTATGTTGAAAGAACCACGCACCAAAGGGTTGCAGAAGAACAATCGGTACGAGCCAGCGCGGAAAACAATTGCTGCGCTCTTGTGGCCCTCAGCAGCAACATTTGGGCCGCGATTGTGCAAATGCACAATCAAGATATGTTTCACGTACGCCACCGGCGTGCTCCTTGCACTAGGAATACGTACGCGAGATTCAAAGAGCCGAAACAATCGACGAGGAGCCATACGACGGCGATCGCTTCAAAAACCACAGCCGATCACAACGACATTCAGAAGTGGGCAGAGCAGCACGCTGGACGTCCTATATCAGGACAAGCAGGCCAGCGGTGAGGAAAGCGCATTCTTCAAGCTGATTAGCCGGGAAATAGCCGAAGAACGAGACAAGGATTGGACCGAAGGACCTTGGCGTCAGGGTTACGCTTGGCCCACTACTTGCAGACTAGTTCCGCGAGAGGGAGGGGAAGTCGGTAGGCGGCGCATCCCCGCTGCGCCAGTCCTACTCGCGGGGAGCGGGAGCCCATGCAGCTTACACGCTCACTTCGTAATAACACCTGACGGCTTGTCATCAAGAGGTTACCTGTAAGACATGCTGTTGTTCAAGCGTGTCCTAGGCGTACGCCCTGGCGTTCCCGCCGGTCCGATGAGTCCACGGCGCTCGATTGGGACAGCGTCATGCGTCACCCGGCGCTAAGAGCCAGCCT
>JADDQE010000081.1:25274-50115 GCA_016781525.1 bacterium
CAGCTCAGAAGCTAGCCCGGCGCCCAGAGAGCGATGCAGCTGCTGCAAGTATCGCCGCCGGTTCTTCGCGAGGACACCCTCGAGCCGTTCGGTGAACCGGCGTGGTCATTGAACCTAGCCGCGGTAGTCGAAACCGGGATGCGCCCGTTCCAGCGCAACGATCGACTTCAGCGCAGCAGTGTGCTGGATTGATCGACCAAGGCTCCCATGGGAGCGAATGGTGGTGGCACCACGATGCGGCTAACAGCCCTCGTCCTCCAATTGGACGAGGCTTTTTTGTGCCTTCTGAAGCGTTGGGGCCTCTGCATATGGACGACGGCGACGATGATGGGTGGGAAGGCGGCTGACTTTCACGGGCCTGCACAGACGAACTTCCACAAGCAAACAAGCTGCAGGCTCACACCACGGAGAGTAATCATGGAACGCACACGAACCATCGAGGTCGGAAACGCGATTGGGCAACGGGTTCGAGTCATGGGCAATCTCCATTCGCTGCGCCGGATGGGTGGGGTTAACTTTTTGGTCGTGCGCGATGGCTGGGGCTCTGTTCAAGTCGTCACCGAGGACGAGTCCGCGCTCACACCCCTCACTGCACTGACGACAGAAACGATCGTGGCAGTCGAGGGCCGCGTGGTAAGCGCACCACAAGCACCCGGCGGGCTAGAGCTGCAGCAGCCCCAGATTGAGATCATTTCGCCGGTATCGGAGGCGCCGCCAATCACCCTCAGCAAGCGCGAGCTCAAGGCGAACCTCACGACGGTGCTTGACAACGCCGTCATTGCGAATCGCCACCCAGCTCGTCGGGCCATCTTCCGGCTGTCCGCCACTGCAATGGCTAGCTTCCGCTCGATTTTGAACGAGCGGGGCTTTACCGAGATCCAAACGCCAAAAATTGTCGCATCGGCAACTGAAAGCGGCGCCAACGTCTTTCAGCTCGGCTACTTTGGCCGCCCGGCCTTCTTGGCTCAAAGCCCTCAATTTTACAAGCAGGTGATGGTCGGCGTCTTCGAGTGCGTCTTCGAGGTTGGCCCAGTCTTTCGTGCCGAGCCGCATGACACCACGCGCCATGTTAACGAGTACGTCAGCATGGATGCCGAGCTGGGGTTTATCAAGGATCATTTCGAGGTGATGGCGGTCGTGCGTGAGGTACTCGACGGTATCCTTCAGGGCTTTGCCACGCGCAACGCCGCTGAGCTTCAGCTGCTCAACGTCGACTTACCCAAGGTTCCCGCCGAGATTCCCCACATCCACTTCGCCGAGGCACAAGAGCTGATCTTACAGCGGCATGGCGTCGACGTTCGGCATGAGCCCGACCTTTCGCCCCAGGACGAGCGCTGGCTGGGTGCGTGGGCTCAAGAGGAGCACGGCAGTGATTTTCTCTTTGTGACGGGTTATCCCATGCGTAAGCGCCCGTTCTATACCCATCCCGACCCGGCACGTCCGGAGTATTCCAACTCGTTTGACTTGCTCTTCCGTGGGACTGAGCTGATCACCGGTGGCCAGCGCCTCCATCGCTACGAAGACTATCTTGCAGCGCTTGCCGCCGCCAACCTGCCGACCGAGCCGTTCAGCTGGTATCTCGATGCGTTTCGCTATGGCATGCCACCACACGGCGGCTTTGCGGTCGGCCTAGAACGTCTGCTCATGCAGCTGCTCGGAGCGCCCAACGTCAAGCTCGTGACGCTGTTCCCGCGTGACCTGAATCGCCTGGCGCCGTGACATCTGGGAGCAGCGGGGTACAATACACGTGATGAAACATCTGTATATTCATATTCCGTTCTGCCAACGCCGCTGCTCCTACTGCGATTTCAACACGTATGCCAACATGGAGGATCGCATCGAGGCCTATGTGCAAGCGCTCTGTGTCGAGTTAGAAACGCGGGGAAAGGCGCTGGGAGCTGGCACGGCTGAGCTCTCATCTAGCACCCCCTCGCTGGTCTCGGGCCTTACGCGCGCCCACCTTAGCCCGACGATCTTTCTCGGCGGCGGGACGCCTACGATGCTATCACTCGGCCAAATGGAGCGCGTGCTCGCCGCTGCCAACACCGTCGTACCAGTCGCCGGCGCTGAGGTTACAACCGAGGCCAACCCTGGCACGGTCATCGACGAGGCGTATCTGCGCGGGCTGCGCTCGCTGGGCATCAATCGCATCTCTTTCGGCGTGCAAAGCCTTCATGACCCAACGCTACGGGTACTTGGCCGGATTCATACGGCGGCGGAGGCAGTCGAGACATTTCGTCAGGCGCAGCGGGCGGGCTTCGAGCGGATCAATCTGGACTTTATCTTTGGCCTCCCGGGGCAGACCCAGCCACAGTGGGACTGGACCTTGGATCGATTGGTCGAGATTGAGCCGGAACACGTGTCGCTCTACTCGCTGATTGTCGAGGAGGGCACGCCGCTGCACCAGCAGGTCACGCACGGCAGCATCACTGTACCCGACGACGACGCCACAGCGGCGATGTACGAACGAGCAATGGAGCGGCTGGCGGCTGCCGGATATGCCCAGTACGAGATCTCAAACTGGGCCAAAGGCTCGGGCCGACCAACAGCAGCTCACGAGAGCGCCTTCCAACCGCTGCTTCCACGTGGCGCCTGCCACCACAATGTCGCGTACTGGCTCGACGCCGACTACGTCGGAGCTGGGGCGGGGGCTCATGGACACATCTATCCCCAGCGCTGGCACGATCTGCTCGGCGTTAATGACTACATTGCCGCCGTGCGAAACGGACGGTTGCTGGTCGCGGAGACCACCGAGCTTAACCCAGATGACCTATATGCCGAGACGATGATGATGGGCCTCCGTCTCAACAGCGGAGTCAGCTTCGCGCACTTCGCGGACCGCTGCGAACGGCCGCTGCTCGAAATCTACCCTGGCGAAGTGCAGGCCTTGCTAGACCTGGAGCTGCTTACCCAGGACGACGTCGGCGTGCGTCTAACGGAGCGCGGTCGAATGCTCGGCAACGAAGTTTTTATGCGCTTCTTGAGGGAAGCATCTGAGGCTCCAGCAGGTTAACCCATTGTACGCTGGGCAGTCCAATGATCGTGCGTGGGTGGGCGGTCCGTAAGTGTGTCGCGGCTCGCTCACGCTGTTCGAAGAAGCCGTGCCAGCTGACGCTGTTCCGAGAGCATGTCACGCACTGACACTGGCGGCACAAGCCAGCGCTCGAGGTCATCGCTTGTGACCCGTCGGCGCTTAAGCATGCGTCGACGTGCCCCAACGAGATCCGGTAGTTCGCGGATGACAGCCGCTCGGCCGGCGATGATCGCCGGCTGCCAGCGCAGCAAGGCATAGCCGGTCGCAAGAACGTCATACCTGAGGATAGCAAGCCAGTGCCGGCGCAGCAGCGCGGAGGGCATGCAACGCACGATCAGCCGGAGCCGGTTACGTGCAAGGAGGCGTTGCTTGAAAGGCGAGCCTTGCCCAGCCGTCGCCGAGTAAATATGGCGGACCCGCGCCATCGGAGCGAGCACGCAGCGCCACCCAAGCAGCCGCATGCGCCAGGCCAGGTCGGCGTCTTCTAGGTAATTAAAGTAGCGCTCGTCGAAAAGGCCGGCATCTTCGAGCGCGGCACGTCGGTAACAGACCGCGCCACCGCTCGCACCAAAGATTTCAATCGGCCGCGATGGAAGCGCGGCAACTGGCGTGAGCGCGTGGAGATCGCGATGCAGCCCGTCGCGGCCTACGACAATCCCCGCGGATGCAACTGTGTCCGGACGGTGCGCAAAGGTCAACACTCCCGCCGTCGCGCCGATGCGCTCGTCGCTTTCCAGGGGCTGGACAAGCTGCTCCAAGAAGTCGGGCGGCGGGATCGTGTCATTGTTCAGTAATACCAGCTGATCGCCCCGCGCCGCGCGTAAGCCGACGTTGTTGCCACCGGCGAATCCTAAGTTGTGCCGGAGCGCAATAACATTTGCCTGCGGCGCATGCTCTGCCAGCCAATCACGCGTCCCATCACGTGATCCATTGTCGACGACGAACAGCTTGTGCGGCAGCGTCTGCGCCTGAAGCGCCGCGATGCAGTCGCGCAGGACATGCAGGCCATTCCAGGTAACAACAATAACCGAGGTACGTTCTGCAGTAATGGTTCGCATACAATAACAGTATCACGCACGGACGCAAAAGAGCGCCGATTGCTCGGCGCTGCATGGTCAGCAAGCTAAGGCTTCACGTCGGGACCCGGAAAGAGTGCCCGCCACCAGCGTTGATAGTTTGTAGTTGGCTCGGCCAAGGGGTCGACGGCCGAAGCGGGCGCTGGAATGCTCTCAGATGGAGGGGGCGGTGGTGCTGCGGTTGGCGCCGGCAACACCACGGTTGGCAGCAACACTGTGTCACCCTCACGCGCCATGCCCAGCTGCTCGCGTGCAGCCTGTTCGGCGTACATCCCCGACTCGCGGTATTCGGCTTCGCCCTTGAGCGTTGCGTTCCGCTGCTTCTGGGTTTCGTTGACCGCCAGCTGCTGCTCGCTCTCCTGGTTGATCTTATGTTCGGCCCAGGTCATCCGTACAAAGCCAATCAGTAGGCTGCCAGCAATCAGCACCAGTGCGAGCAGGACCAGCCGCGCACCCCAGCGGGCAAGTGTAGCCGACGACACAGGCGAGCGGAAATTAGAAAGACGGAAGCGCTGCATGACACTCCTGGGAGCTGAGCGGCGAGCTGACGATGTGACTAGGCGAGGGCCGGCTTCGGTGCTTCCAAGAGGAGCGGCTCATCTGCAGCCGACATTGCGCTCTGCCCGCGGAACACCCCGCCTGGCTCAATCTGTAGCGCCGTCGCCGTGATATCACCCCAGACCTTGCCAGTGTGTGATATTTGAAGCTGCTCAGTCGCGGCCAATTCACCCTTGACGGCTCCCGACACATGAATGTTGGTTGCTTTGATCGTCGCAATGACGCGGCCCGTCGCACCGATGATCAAGTCCCCCAACACCTCGATGTCGCCTTCAAACGAGCCATCGATCCGCATGTTGCCGTCGCACTTAAGCGAGCCGACAATGCTCGTGTTCGCGCCTATGCTCGTCTCCGACCGAGTGGCCGCGGCGGGTTTCTTGCCGTTTGTGCTTATCAAGCCCATCGATTCCTCCTGATCATGCGGAAGCGTGCCGCCTAGCTGGGTGCAGCCCTGGACGAAGCAGCCTGGCCTCATCTGCCGAATTATAGCGAATGGCGTAGTCAACGGCAAATACTGGCACAGCACTGATTCGTTGGTCGACGCTCCACACGCTATGAGAAAACCGCATCAGGACGCTGCGGAATCATCCGGTGCCGGCGAGGTCCCCCATCCATGCCGCCGAAGGTACTCCCGGTCACGCGGAGAAAGAACGGCCTTCTGTAGTAAATCGGGCCGACGCTGCAGCGTCCGCAGGAGGCGCTGCTCATGCCGCCAGCGTGCGACGTTCGCGTGATGCCCCGATGTCAGGATCGCCGGAATTGGCTGCCCACGCCAGGTTGCTGGCCGTGTGTACTGCGGATACTCCAGCAGATAATCGCTGTGAGACTCCTCCTCGGTTGAGGCGGCCGCCAGCACCCCTGGTTGCAGCCGCGCAACAGCATCTACGATCACCATTGCCGCGAGCTCACCTCCGGTCAGCACATAGTCACCGATGCTTACCTCGCGGTCCACGCAACACTCACGGATCCGCTCGTCAATACCCTCGTAGTGCCCACAAATCAGAATGATGCGGGGCTGCTGCGCTAGCTCTTCGGCCATGCGCTGCGTAAAGGGCTCACCCGCAGGCGACATCAATAGCACGGGGGGACGCTCCTCCGGCAGCAGCTCCAGCGTTTCTGACGCTTGTGCCGCCGGTCCGAAGCCAAGCACATCGGCCAGCGCTTGGTACAAGACCTCAGGCTTCATGACCATGCCTGCACCACCGCCGAACGGATAGTCATCGGTAGACTTGTGCCGGTCGGTAGCGTAGGTCCGGATGTCATGGAGCGCAATCTCGAGGAGACCAGCTTGCTGTGCACGCTTTAGGATGCTTTCCCCGAACGGACCAGCAAACATCCCCGGAAAGAGTGTCAAGATATCAAAGCGCATAGCACTCAAAATCAGCTTTCAACCAGCCGTATAGGGCGTTCAACGAAGGCCTGGGTCCAGCCGCACGCCAGTCATCGCGCATCGGCTCTTTCCAGCAATGGAGCTTCATGGGCTTAGCGCTGCCGCGAAGAACTCGGCGACCTGTGAAACATAGGCGGGCCGATCGACGAAATAGCCGCCACAGTGGGGCGCGCCCTCAAATATCACCAATTGCTTCGGCTCGCCCGCCGCTTCAAAGAGCTGGTACGCATGGCTCACCGGAATAATTGTGTCGGCACTGCCATGCAGCAGCAAGAACGGACGCGGAGCGATCGCAGCAACGGCGTCGAGTGGCCGCACCGCGTGAAACGGGTACCCGTAGCGCCAGCGCGTCACCGCATCGGTTAGATCAAGGATTGGACGGGTTGGCAAACGCCGACGCATGTAAGCATGGGCGATGACATCACGCATGGTGGCAAACGGCGAGTCGGCGGCGACAGCTTGAATCTCCGGCTCCGCTGCCGCCACCAGGATCGCGATCGACGCACCCATCGAGTAGCCAATGATCCCAATTTGCCCATGCGGAAGACGCTTACGCGCGTAGCGCACCGCCGCGCGTGCATCCCGCTGCTCATGGTGCGCCAATGATTGCGGCGCGTGGTCGCTCTCGCCGCAGCCGCGGAAGTCGAACAGGAGCACGTTGTTGCCGGCACGCCAAAGACCCGAGCCGATGCCCAGGAGGTCGCTTTTCTGCCCGCGATGGCCATGCAGCCCGATCACAACACGCTCAGAGTCAGGCCGGGCAAACCACCAGCCGCGGATTGTTACCCCGTCTTCACCTGTGAAGCTAATGCGCTCGTGCTCAACTTGCACCTCCCACGGTGAGAAGCCGTACGCATTCGGGTTCCGGCGGCGCGGTGCATTGATGTGGTACGCCGTATACGCAGCGACCGCCCCGAGGGCGCCGGCGCCGGCAAGCAGAGCGCCGCCGAGGGGCAGCGCATAACGCAATCGTTTTGAGTAAGCCATGCCCTTCCGTTTGGTTTATTCTCGACGCAGCCGTCGTGTTAGTGTCTGATAAAAATAGCTCGGCGCATGCACTCGCACAAAGCGTGCCACTTCAGGGGCACGCTGAACGGCGACGCTATCGCCAACTTGTAACGGAAGCCCGATGCGGCCATCAATCGAAAGGGCTGCCGAATAGCGGGAGGACACTTGCAGATCCAGATGGGCCTCCTCGTGCAGCACCAGAGAAGGCACATTCGTAAGATGCGCGGCGATCGGGACTAATACCAGCGCGCGTGAGCGAGGATCCAGAACCGGGCCGCCAGCGGCTAGAGCGTATGCAGTCGAGCCCGTGGCCGTCGCAACCAGGACACCATCCGCATGGTAGGTGGTCATCGGAATATCGTCGACCTCCACCGCCACGGCAACAACGCGGGCTAAGTCACCCCGCCCAATCAGCACCTCATTGAGCGCTACGAAGCGCTCGGGTGGGTGTCCCGAGCGTAGCACCTCGGCCTGAGCCAGCGCGCGCTTCTCGTACCAGCAGTCGCCCGCGATCACGCGCTCCATACTCGGATAGAGCGCTTCCGGTGTTACCTCCGCCATAAAGCTTAGATGGCCGAGCGCAACCGGCAGCATTGGTACTCCAGCCGGAATTGCCAGCGCCGCAGCGCGGAGAACCGTGCCATCACCACCCAGACAGACCAGCAGGTCGTAGCTGGTAAGTGTGCTCGCAGGATCCGCGTCCGGCGCGACGCCGCACCAAGTTTGGATATCACGCTCCTTGAGCCAGCTATCGAGAGCACGCGCAACCTCGGCGGTTGGCTTGGACTGGGGATTGTAAAAGATGCCAATTCGGCGCATCGCAGGCCTCCACAGCGATTATACCCTGATCGGGTGAGCCTTCGCGGGCCTCCGACAGCGCATTCGGCAAACTCTCCGGTCGCTAAGCTGTCGCGCCCAGCTAGCGCTTCCGCTTACCCCCGCTCAGGAGATCGGCGAAGGTTGAGGCAATCATCGCGCCAGAGTTTTGGTCGTCCTCATGGACGCCAAGCTCAGCCGCGGCGGCTCCAATTTCCGCCACAGTGGCCGCAACCAATGATGGCTGAGCTGTACCACTGCTGCCCGACGAACCATTAGCTTCCAAGGCCGATTTTGAGTTGTGGCCTTGCGGTGCTTGGTCTCGGGGATCGATCGCTCCAACGTCCCACAGCACATCCCGTCGCCGCTGCGGCATGTCCCAGCCGTACACCTCGCTCAAAAAGCGTAGGTAGCCCTCGGCGGCGCCCGCTAGCGAATGCTCACGTGCCACATACGCCCGTGCATTGCGTCCCAGCTGCTTGGCCACCGCGGGATAACGACGGAACAAGCGGGCATAAGCTAAGATCAGCTCCGCCTCACTCCAGTCGGCGTCGACCTTGGCGCAAACGCTGTCGGGAAGCTCCGCGAAGGCTCCGACTGCCGAAACGAGCGTTGGGCGTCTTGCGCCCAGCAGACGAAGTAGGCTGGCCGATGTTTCCCCAGCGGTTGGCAGACGCAGATTCAAGCACAGATCCGCCGCGGCTACGTAGTGCTGGAAGTCATCCCGGGGAACATAGCCCGTTACGCTCACAGCACCCTCCAGGTCGAGCCGGCGTATCAGTGACTGCAGATCGAAGGACGGCGAGACCGAGCCAACCAGGATATAGTGAGCCTCGGGCTCCTCGGCTCGAAAGCGCCTAAATGCCCGTAGTGCACCTTCCATCCGCTTGTAGGGGTTGATATGACCAAAAGACGCCCAGATTGGCGCGGAGGGATTGAGCCCCAGCCGAGCACGAGCGTTGGTGCTATCGATTAGTGGTGGAAGCGGAACACCCATTGGGACCACGGCAGCGGGGAGCGTCGGACGCAAGCTACGCGCCTGATCGACGACAAAGCGGCTATGCCCAATTAGGCCCACGGCACGCTCGACCACATCCTCGACCAGTGGCATCGTAAACGCAGCATCCTGCAGCTGCCCACGTGACATTTTGCGTGCAACCCGCTCACCTGCTGGCCCGTAGCGCGCCTGCATCTCTTGCAAGTACACGTCGATATTCTTTTCGCGCGCCGCAGCATACCAGAGCTTCAGATGGTGCAGCACCCATTCGTGTAACACAACAACACCGGGGAGGCGCTGCGCATGTTCATAGATGGAGCCATGCGCGGGGCTATTGCCCATGTGGTAGACGATCGCGTCAAACGGACGCCGTGCGTGAGCTCGCGGAAGCTCGTCGAGCGGCCGGATTTCAAGGTGGGACTGGAGCTGCGGGTTGGAAGGAACGAGGCCCGGCTCCACAAAGAGCACGACCTCGGCATACTGACCAAGGGAGGGCAGCAGCTCCTCGCTGTAGTCGGAAATCCCCGACTCAACCGGGTTAACTGGCGAAGAATACGCGATCCGCAGCATGGGTCTCATAAAACCCCGTAGGATGGATGCCGGGACCACCGATACCCAGGCACGAGCATCTAGGCTAGCCGTCCAACCATAACATCGTGCGCCTGAGCTTCGAGCTGATCGTCCAAGGGCGTGAGCGCAGCAGAGGAGCCATACCTCCGCTGAAGCGCCAGGCCCAGCAGGTGGTCGGCAAAGTGCGGATTCTTCGGCAGCAGCGAGCCGTGCATGTAGCAGCCGTGAGCGTTACGGTAGACCGCACCCTCAGTTCCATCCTCGGAGTTATTGCCGAAGCCGCGGCGCACCTGTCCAAGTGGGCGCACCTCCGAGCCGAGATAGGTGCGCCCGCTATGATTTTCAAACCCGACCAGGTAGCGCGGCTGCGGCGAAGCACTTGAGGTCGTAAGTGCTGCACCATCGAAAGCTTCACGCCACTCGACCAGAATATTACCGATGAGCCGCTTTTCCCCGCCGACGGTATGCACGTCGAGCGCTCCAATACCTGGAAGCTTGTCATGGGTGTGCGTCAAAAAGTAATGGCCCAGCAGCTGGTAGCCGCCGCATATCGCAAGCATCGTGAGGCCATCGTCAATCGCCGCTTTGAGCGCCTCGCCATGCCGGCGCACAAAGTCGTCGGCAATCAGCGCCTGTCCGCTGTCCTGCCCGCCGCCGAAGAACGCGAGGTCATAGGAACCCCAGTTGACCTGCTGGCCGGGTTTGATTGCATCGACATGCACCGCGATATCCCGCCAGCGGCAGCGTTGAACGAGCGTGAGAATATTGCCACGGTCGCCATAAATATTCATCTGTTCGGGATACAAGTGGGCTATGTTTAGTTGTAACATGCAAGTAAAGCAAGTGATAGCCGCTCAAGCCTGCCCAGCACGTAGCATCGTTGCTCGCGATAGCCGGAGAGCCGACCAATCGATTAAATGTCCTTTACGATGTCGACTCCGCTACCGACGTTGTCCCCGCTGGCCGTTCAACTTGGCTATCGACCGGCGCGGCCTCCCGCAGCAGCGGGATCGCAACGCCAAAGAGACTACCTTCGCCCTCGTTGCTGTCCAGCCAGATATAGCCGCCATGCCGCTGGACGATCTCACGCGTTATGTAAAGACCAAGACCCATTCCACTGATCCGGCCCTGCGCGTTAGATGCACGGAAGAAGCGCTGGAACAGCCGATCTCGGCCCTCCGGCGGAATCCCCATCCCATAATCACGAACCGTAATCACGGCAAACTCGCCTGGCGGAATATCAGCGGGTCGGGATGGCGGGGCCGAGGACTTCCGCACCACGATGTCGATCGCGCCGCCACCGGGGCTATATTTAATCGCATTGCCGATCAGATTACTCAGTACCTGCGACATACGAAACTCGTCGGCTTCGGCGATGAGCGGCTCGTCATGCACATCGATCTGGATTTGATGATTGGTCGATGTCGTCTGCATCTCGAAAGCGACGCGCTGCGTTAGCTCGGCAATATCTACTGGAGCCGCGTCGATGACGAAGCGATCCATCCCTATCTGTGACACATCACGCAAATGATCAAGCAGCGTGGTCATCCGATTGACCTGTTGCTCGATAACTTCCAAGCCTTTTAGCGCCGCCTGTAACGATTGATCCTTCTTCGAGCGGCGCTGCAGCAGACCCGCATAGCCCTTAATCGACGCCAGTGGATTCTTCAGCTCGTGCGAGATAATCGAGATGAACTCGTCCTTCTCATGATCCAGCCGCTCCAAATCTTGCCGCTGCCGATCGGTCTCCTCAAAGAGCCGGGCGTTCTGCACAGCTACGGCTGCCGCGTTTGCGATCGCGCGTAAAAAGGTAAGCTCATCGGCAGACGGGGTATGCTGCCGACGCGTCCCGAGATGCAGCACGCCGAGCGGAGTATCGCGATGAACCAGCGGCAGCACAATCGCCTGATGCACTTCCCCGGCGACTGGGCTATCCGCCCCGAAGAGCACGCTCGTACTCCCGTAGATCGATTCGCGACCCTGCAAAACGCGCACGCCGATCGGGTGCTCTGAAAGCGTGATCCTTTCCCAGGCTTGCACCACCGTGGGAGTGTAGCCCTCTTGGGCTAAGCACACCAGCTTGTTGTCGTGCGTGAGCCACAAACCGCCGATTTCCATCTGCGTTGCGGATACCGCGCCGCGCACCAGCCGCTGTCCAACCTCAGCGAGATCGAGTGTGCTCGTACTGGTTTGCACGATGTCCAACAGCGCTGTTAGCTGTACATTTCGCGCTTGAAGCTCATCCTGCGCTTGTTTAGTTCGTAGCAGTGCCTGAACTCGTGCGAGCAGCTCGTTGTTATTGATCGGCTGCGTCAAGTACTCGTCCGCACCAAGCTTAAGTCCCTGAATTTTCAGGCGTTCGTCGGGAGCATTGGCGGTCAGAAGCACAACCGGAATCAGACGCGTCCCACCGTCGTCACGAAGTCGCTGCACGACTTCAAAACCGTCCATCTCGGGCATCATAACGTCAAGCAAAATCAGATCTGGCTGCTGCGATGTGGCAATTTGCAGCGCCGCGGGCCCATTTTCAGCTTGCAGCACTTGGTAGCCCTTCCCCTTGAGCAGCCGCTCCAAGACATACAAGTTATCAGGCTGATCGTCAACGATCAGGATTGTCGCCATGGCGCTCTCCCTTTAGGTAATGCTCGACAAGTTGCAGCAGCTCACGGGGGTTGATTGGCTTGGCAACATAGTCGGTACAACCGGCGGCAAGCGTTTGCTCACGATCGCCGGGCATACTGCTTGCGGTAACCGCAATAATCGGCAGTGTTGCGAGCTCGGGGGACTGGCGAAGCTCGCGCACAACAGCGTAACCATCCATCCCCGGCATTTGCATATCCATCAGCACCAGCGCTGGTCGCTGCTGCCGCACCTGTTGGATCGCATCCTCGCCGCGAACGGCCTGGCAGACCACATAGCCCTTGCGGGTCAATATATGGTCCAGCACATACATGTTGTCGGGATTGTCTTCGACAACCAAAATCATTGTCTCGCTCACACAGCCTTCCTTCACCACTGTGGACCGATCAGGGACAGTGCCTCTACCAGTATGCTAGCGCTCCGCCGCAGTGGGTACGGCCCGGTGGTGCCGTCGGAGCGTGTTTCGCACTTCTTGCAACAGTTCCTCACGCTGCCGCGGCCCCTTCTGGATAATTGCAGCGATCCGCCCATTGAGCAGAGAACGTTCGTCTTCCACAATATCCTTCGCCGTGATAATCAACACCGGCACGTCCTTGAGCTTCGGCATTGAGCGGATTGCATCCAGCACCTCAAAGCCATTCATACCGGGCATCATCAGATCCAGCGTAATAAGGTCCGGAGTATGCTCAGCTAGCCACTCGAGAGCCAGCCCGCCATTGTTGAAGGTGTGGACCTCGATACCTTCATTGGACAGCGCGGATTCGACCACCCGCAGCTGAATCGGATCGTCGTCGACCACGACTACAGATCGGAGCTCTGTGCCGTTCCGTAGTTGATCGAGGCGCTGGAGCAGACTGTTCCGTGACACTGGCTTGACCAAATAATCGGTTGCGCCTAGGCTATATCCGAGCTGCCGGTTGTCCAACATTGACAACATAATGATCTGGATATCGCTCGTCTGCGGATCGCTCTTCAAAGTTTGGATCACTTCCCAGCCATCACGACCGGGCAGCATGACGTCAAGCGTCATCGCAAATGGGTGCAGCAGGCGGGCTTTGGCAATCGCCTCGTCGCCACTACGAGCCGATTCGATCTCGTATCCGTCGTCGCGCAAATACTTCTCAAGGATATAGATTACCTCGACATCATCGTCGACTACCAGCACCAGCGGCCGCTCCTCCGAGCGATAACGGCCTTCAACGGATGCAAGTGCTGGCTTCTGAGCTGGCACCAGGGCCGGCTCGCCACTAGCCGCCAGCCGGGCCGGAATTGCAAATCGGAAGGTCGAGCCTTGGCCGGGTGCGCTTTCGAGTTCGATCTCGCCCCCCAGCAGCCGCACGAGCCGCCGTACAATCGCCAACCCAAGCCCGGTGCCCTCAAACTGTCGTGAGAGCGACCCATCGATCTGCCGAAACTCTTCCCAGACCGTCGGCTGATCCTCGAGAGCGATCCCGATGCCTGTATCTTGGACTTCAATCGTCACCCATGGGCCAACGCCATCATGCGAATTGATTCCCGCGACACCGATCCCAGGACGTGCCCGCACCGTAACTCGACCCTGCTCAGTGAACTTGACTGCGTTGCTGCACAGATTGAGCAGCACTTGCTTGAGCTTATTTTCGTCGGTGTTACACTCCGGCACATCACGTGCAACGTCGACCTCAAGCTTCAAACCCTTATTGACGACGAGCGGCTCGATGGTATTACGGACGCTGTTGATCACCTCGGGCAGCTTGAAATTCGTCGCCAGCAGATCGATCCGACCAGCCTCGATCTTCGAAAGATCCAAGATATCGTTGATCAGCCGCAAGAGATTTTGCCCGTTGCGCTCGATGATTCGCACCTGCTTGTCTTGCTCTTCGTTGAGATCGCCATCAAGCCGGTCAAGCAAAATCTGAGAGAGTGCCAAAATCGAGTTAAGCGGCGTGCGCAATTCGTGGCTCATATTCGCCACAAATTCACTCTTGAGCTGGTTCGCGCGCTCAACCTCCTTGTTCTTGACCGCCAGCTCCTGCGCGCGCCGCTCCGCCAGATCCCGCTCGTGCTGCAGCTCGTTCACGAGGCGAGCGTTCTCGATTGCGATCGAGGCATACGATGCCAGCGCGGTCGCCAGCTCGAGCTCGGCGTCCAAGATATGATGATCGCTCCGGTAGCCGAGGATCAGCGCGCCGATCGGCGTTTCCTTGCGAAAGAGCGGGACACCAAGGACCGAGCGCATGCCCTCCGCGGTTAGAACAGGAAATTCATCGGGCGGGAAATCCGGATTTTGACCGAACTGTTCGATGACCACTGGTCCCGCACTTCGGATCACCCTGCCCGCCGTTCCCTTGTGCGGCGCAAAGACCGTGTCGCGATGGACCGACGATACCGCACCGTCGACGGCCGCCCAACGGGTCGAGCCTAGGTGATCCGCGAGCGTGGCAACAGCTGCGAAATCGGCATGTAGCAGACGGCGTGCCTCGCGACAAACGAGCTCGAGCAGGGTTTGCAGATCACTCTGAATCACCAGCTCCCGTCCGATATCTTGCAGTGTATCGCTTGATTCGAGCAGGCGGGCCAGGTAGCTATTGTTCTCGGCTAGCTGATCCGCAATATGCTGGGTTTCTTCGAAGGCACGTACAGTACTGAGAGCGGTTGCGAGCTGCGATGCGACCAAGCCCAGCTGCTCAACGTCCGCATCCGTCAACGGTTGCACGCTGCCCACGGTGAGTACGCCCAGTAGCTGCCGGCCGTAGCGCAGTGGAACGTTAGCAACACTGCGCGGCGGAGCGACTCCAACGCCGACGTGGATCCGGTAAGGAGTATCCGGCGGCAAATCGCCGACGACGATCGCTCGCTCCTGCTGGAGCGCCTCGCCGGGCAAGCCCTCATTAGGCCGCAGCGTCGTCAAGCTATCCTTGTCGAGGCCGACCGCAAATGTCGGGGTCAGCTGCCCTTTCTCGTAGGCGTATACGACGCCCGCTTGCGCATCGACGCTGCGCAGCAGCACCGGTAGCGATTGGCTCAGTAGCGGCTGCAGCTGGGTCGGGCCATTGAGCGCGCTCACTACCTCGGCATATGCAGTCTGACGATCTTGACGCACCTGCTGTGCTGATGCAAGCTGCCCAATGCGTCGGACGAGCGAGATTCCAAAGGTAAGCGTGGCGAGCGTTGCCGCCGTGCCCAACACAAGCAGCACCAAGCTTGTATTAATCAGCCAGCGGTTGGCCGCCTGCAATTCCTGGCGCCGTACCTCGGTGAACGCACGGATCTCGCCTTCCCGGATACGCAGCGCGTCGAATAGAAGACTTCCTTCAATGAGCTGTTCCCTTGTTGCCGCGTCGTTCCCGGCAAGGCGGCGCTGCGCAATGCTCTCGCTGGCATGCTCGATCCAGCGCTCGGCGTCGCCTTCGAATGCATGCAGAAGTTGCGGAGCGTCGTCCCCAACTACCGCAGCGGCCCGACGGGCTTCGATGATGGCAGTGGGGTACTCCCGCAGCGCGCGATGGTAAGGATCAAGAAACGCCTCGTCGCCTGCCAGCAAAAACCCACGCTTGGCCGTCTGCATGTCGCGAAGAAAGCCAAACCCGTCGTCGACGGCAAACTGCAGATCGTCGGTGTGCTCAAAGGTGATACGGTTGGCTACCCGCAGGCGGTCGACTGTAAGCGACGCAATCAGGAGCAGCATCACAATCACCGCTGCAATCGCAAGCAATACGGTGTTGCGCCGCGTCTGACGGTCCGTCCAGCGGATTGCCGGAACATTCTGGATCAACATGCACCCATAAATATCTATATATGCAAAGGCTCTAATAAAGGCTTTGTGGTGCATTATAGCATGGTTGTGCTGTCCACCTTTTTTACCATTGTTCGCCAATAGGCGTGATATCGGTCGGTGGCAGGGCTGCAACGAGATCAGTGAACCTTTGGTTAAGGGCCGGGTGGAACAGACCTGGCGCAAGCTCACACAGGGGAATTAACGCAAAGGCGCGCTCGGGCAGCCGCGGGTGCGGAATTGCGAGCTGCTCGTCGAGGTAGACAAGGTCGTCGTACAGCAGAATATCGAGGTCGATAACACGCGGGCCCCACCGGAGCGTCGGAGTGCGTCCTAGGTCCTGCTCGATCTGCTTAAGGTAGATCAGGAGCTCGCGGGGTGCGAGGGCTGTTCGTACCTGGCAGACTGCATTTAGAAAGGGAGGCTGATCCGACAAGCCCCAAGGTGGAGTTTCATATAAACGGGAACAAGCCAGGAGCTCCAGGTCTGCTGCTAGGCGGTCACGTGCTGCGACAAGCGTTACCCGCCGATCGCCGAGATTCGCCCCCAGCCCTACATACGCGGTATGTGCAAGTGGTGTCATATGCGCTATTAAAGCATACATGCCATCTCCTGGGAGATGGCACGACGAGCATGGGTTTTCCTTGGTTGGCGAGCGTTGTCAGCAGAGGATCCGCACCTCACGGCAGTATCACTCGCACCTCACTTCTAGCGGGCCCATTTGCGGCAGGTGACTTTGGTGCCAATGCCGACCTTGCTGTTAATCTCGAACTCGTCCATGAGCCGCTTCGCGCCCGGGAGGCCCATACCCATGCCCTTAGACGACGTATAGCCATCCTGCATGACTAGGCTGATATCCTTTATGCCAGGACCGCGGTCCTCGCAGACCACTTCGATGCCGCGCCGCAGCCCGTTCGTCGCCTCTTTCACGGTAACGCTGCCCTCGCCCGCGTACAGGTAGATATTCCGCGCCAACTCGCTGATTGCCGTTGCGATACGTGCCTGGTCGATTGCACCGAAGCCAAGCGCTCGAGCAGTATCGCGGGCAACCATGCGCGCGGCAACGATATCAAGGTCGCTGCTGATCGTGATAACCTTAGACTCGGCCATGTACTGCCAGCTCCGTAGCACGGCGTAACGCCGCAATTCCTTTTTCAAGGTTGAGTGCCGTTAACACCTGCGGCAGCTCAAGCCCTAATTCGACAAGCGTAATCGCGACCGCGGGCTGTAAGCCGGTGATCACCACCTTAGCACCCATCAGGTTCGACATCTGTGAAATATCGTTAATCAACCGACCTACAAAGCTATCGAGGACATCGATCGCCGTGAGATCGAGAATAACACCTTTGGCCTTGGTCTCGTAGATGCGCTGCAGCAGCGAGTCCTTGAAGTCCATTGCTTGAACATCATGGAGCGCGGTCTGGATCGAGGCAATCAGAAAATCCTCTATCTTGAGGATGGGAATACGGATGATCTCCACGGAACCTCCATGAACAAACCGTGGTTCGGAGCGACGAGCATCGAGGATCGCGTGCCGCGAGTGCTTGTGCTTTCGCCACGATTATTATAGGCACCACCCGCGTCACCCTAAATAGTCCGTTGCTCCCGCGTCGCCCTATGACCGCTGGCTACGAAGTGCTAGCACAAGATAGTTATGGAGTACCGTAGGTAGCGCTCAACCGGGCGCGGGATCGCCCGGTTCGTTGGACGAGGAGGACGTGGAGCTGGTGTCGTCGACGTTAGGCACATCATCGTAGCGCCACGCGAGTCGCGCAGCAACTTTTTGCTCGTAGCCGTGCTCGGTCGGATAGTAGTAGCGGCGGCCCGCAAGGTTGGGCGGCAAGTGGCTCTGGTCGACGCGCGCATCGGCGTAATCGTGGGCATACTGATAGCCCTTGCCATAGCCTAATCCCTGCATCAGCCCAGTAGCTGCGTTGCGCAGATGCAACGGCACCGGATCGTTGCGCGTTTCTTCGACATCTTTGAGCACACTGCCGTACGCACGATAGACTGCGTTGCTCTTGGGCGCTTGACACAAGTAGACCACGGCTTGGGCTAGTGCCAGCTCACCCTCGGGCTGTCCAAGGAAATGAACTGCCTGCTGGGCCGCGACACACTGCTGCAATGCGAGCGGATCGGCCAGCCCAATATCTTCAACTGCCATCCGCACGACACGTCGGGCCACATACAGCGGGTCTTCACCACCTTGCAGCATTCGCCCAAGCCAATACAGCGCTCCATCCGGATCGCTATCACGGACGGACTTATGCAGCGCAGAGATGGCGTCGTAATGCAGCTCACCCGACTTGTCGTACTGAACGTGCCGTCGCTGATACGCTTCCACGATCGCATCCAGCGAAACCCGTCGCCGCCCTGCCTCGTCCACCGCTGCAGAGAGCGCCGCGACTTCCAGGGCATTGAGCGCGGCTCGTGCGTCCCCATTGGCGAGGTTAACGAGCAAGCCCCGAGCGTCGTCTTCAAGCTCAACTGCCAGCTCGCCCAGCCCGCGCTCCCGGTCGGCCAGCGCGCGGTCCACGATGACCCCAATCGCGTCATCGCTCAGCGCCTCCAGCGTGATCACCCGGCAGCGTGAGAGGAGCGCACTGTTGACCTCAAATGACGGGTTTTCAGTCGTCGCGCCGATCAGCGTAAGCGTCCCATCCTCGACGTAGGGCAGAATTGCGTCCTGCTGCGCCTTGTTCCAACGATGAATTTCGTCGATAAAGAGCAGCGTCCGCTCGCCATACATACCTTTGCGCAGCTGCGCTTCTTTGACCACCTTGCGCAGATCGGCAACCCCGGCGCTGACCGCCGACATCTGCTCAAAATGGGCCTTGCTTGCCTGAGCCAGCAGACGCGCCAGCGTGGTCTTGCCGGTGCCGGGCGGCCCCCATAAGATCATCGAGAAGAGCGCGCCCTGGTCCAGCGCGCGCTGCAAGAGTCGGCCAGCGCCAGCAACTCGCTCCTGCCCAACATACTCGGCGAGCGTGCGCGGGCGCATCCGGGCGGCAAGTGGCGCTGAGTGGGTCTGATCGGCTTGGGCCGCGTGCCTAAATAAATCCATAGTGCTTCCATCGATCGTGCGGCAGTGTGCTAGACAGTGGGCGCGCTCTGCGCGGGTAGCTTGACGTAGAAGGTGGAGCCTTTTCCGGGCTCGCTCTCGAGCCAAATCGCGCCGCCGTGCCGTAGAACAATCTCACGACTGATATAAACGCCAAGGCCAAGGCCACTCGCAGCGGTGACGGTGTTGGCTCGGTAGTAGCGGTCAAAGACTTGCGCCTGGACCTCAGGGGTCATGCCAACACCTTGATCGCGCACAGCCACGACGACACACTCCTCGGCGGCATCGCTCACCTCGGGCCCACACGGCTCGGTCCAAACCTCTACCGTGATGCGCGTACCAGCTGGACTATATCGAGCGGCGTTGGAAAGCAAATTTGTGAACACCTGCTGAAGCCGAAGCTGATCACAGACGATGGGCAGGCTAGGCGGCCCGTTAAAGACAAACTCATGGTTATTGTCGCCCATGCTGATCCGGTCAATGCTCGACTCGACCAAGGCGATCAGGTCGGCGGGCTGGAGGTAGAGCTGGAGTCGGCCCGCATCCAAGCGCGAAACATCGAGCAGATTATCGACGAGCCGCACTAGATGCTCAACCTGCCGCGATAGCATCGTAATGCCGCGCCGATTGCGATCGGTGGCATCGATACGCTGCGTCTCACGCTGTACCAGCAGGTCAGCGTAGCCCTTAATCGCGGCCAGCGGCGCCCGCAGCTCGTGCGCGGCTACTGCCACAAACTCATCGCGCAGCGCCTCGTGCTGTTTGTACGCCGTCATGTCGCGGAAGACAACCACTGCCCCATCTAGCGTCCCATCGTCAGCGATGAGCGGCGCTCCCGAACAGCTGATCACGACATCCCGACCATCACCACTGTTGATCATGATCTCGTAGTTATGGTACAGGTCGCCGCGCAGGATGCGGCCAAAGGGCGTCCCCTCCACCGGTAGGAGATGCCCGTCGAGTGAGCGCATGCCGAGGCGCTGGGCTAGCTCGCCGAGCGAAGCCCCAACGTTGAGCGGCTGCCCAGCCATAAACTCGGCCGCCTGATTCGACAGGACGAGAGCCCCGTGCCGATCACAAATAATCACGCCCTCCGCGATAGCCGCAATCACGCCGGCCAATTGTCGTCGCTCGCGCTGACTAGCGTTGTACAGCTGGTAGTTGGCGATGGCGATGCCGATTTGATTGCCGAGCGCTAGCAGCGACGGCCACTCCAACCGCGACTGGCGTGCCGGGTCAAGGCCAATCGCCATAACACCGACAACCGCTCCTCCCGCCATTAGCGGCAGCAGTGCGACGGCTTCAACCTGTAGCTCAAGCAGCCCAGCCCATGGGTGCTCAGGCGTCAAACGCTCCACGGCCGGCTGCCCAGCCCGCACGATCTCGCCGAGCACCGGCAGATCGAGCACCTCGCCGGGTGCGAATAGCGGTGAATTTAGCTCATAATTAACTTGAACTCGGGCAGTGCCCTCTTGAAGCAGCGCAATAACACCGCCTACGGCGCCGATCACATATAGTGTGACCGATAAGACCTGCTCCAGCATCTGCGGCATATCTGAGGCAGTCGTAATGGCCGTAACAACCGAGTCGAACGCTTGGAGGCGACGGTGCTGATCGCTCATCTCGGCATAAATCTGAGCGTTACGAAAAACAACTGCGAGCTGGTCGCCGAATGCCTGCAGTATGGATAGATCGCTGGCCGCAGTCATTGGCCCAACGCCGATATTGAAGAGTTCAAGGGCGCCGATCGGCACAGTACCGAGGTAGAGCGGCAAAACAACAACGCGTAGCGACGACGGGAGCTGGGCGGCAAACGGCTCGAGCTCCGCAGCGTTTGCCGGCTCCAGTGTAGCCAAGCTCCGCTGATACGTTAGCAGGTCCGACAGCAGGGCGGGCTGGTGACTTGCAACCACATCGCCGACGGCACCTTCGTTCAAGCGTAAGGCCAATCGAGCTGCCGCCTCGGGATCGAACTGCGAGCTGCCCTCCACGCTATGAATCGCGGCTAGACGAAGCCGCTTGTCAAACCGGCTGAACAGCCATAGACCAGCAATGTCGATGTCGGGCAGCGCCTCGACAATGCTGCGAACGGCCTGTTGCGCAATATCTTGCGGGTGCAGCTCGGCAGCTAATTGGGCCGATACACGGAACAGTGCCAGCAACATCTCATGTTGCGCTTGGAGCCGCGCGAGCAAGAGCTGCGCGGGTGCCTCGGTCGGAAAGAACGCCCCGAGCTCGTGCTGCTCTTCCATTACCGTCGCCCCTCCTGGCCCACACTCGCCTGCCACGAGCGCCACCAGCGCACGGCCGCCGGAATGCCTTGCTCGAGCGGCGTCTGTGGCCGATAGTCAAGCAGATCGATCGCTTTCGACAGGTCGGCGACATAGTGGGTTACCTCGCCTGTCCGCTTCGCCGGCTCGACTACGATCTCGGAGCGCACGCCCAGCGCATCGGCAACAAGCTCAGCCATGCGCACGAGTGTATTGCCCTTGCCATAGGCTAGATTGATCGTCTCGTTCATCACCTTACCGGAGAGCAGCCGCTCGATGCCACGGATGATGCCGCTCACGCAGTCGTCGACGTACGTAAAATCTAGCACTTTATCACCGCCGTACACCGTGACCGGCTGCCCGTTGGACAGGCGCTGGATAAACAGTGGAATGACGCGCTCCATACGGTCGATGTCGCAGTCGTAGCGGCCATACACGTTGGAAAAGCGGAATACGAGATAGCGCAGCCCATAGCAGCGTGCGTAAGAATAGATCAGCGCTTCGCCGCTTATCTTGGAAGCGGAGTACGGACTTTCTGTATAGGAAAAATCGGCCTCCGTCTCCTCGGTGATGTAGCGATGAATATCGCCGTACACCTCACGTGAGGAGGAAAAGATCAGCGGCACATCATTGGCTCGGCAGTACTCAAGCACATTGAAGGTCAGCTGAATATTTTCAATCGCGCGGTGCGGGAATTCAACCAACTCATGGACCTTTGCATTAGCCGCAAG
This sequence comes from bacterium, assembly GCA_016781525.1. Classification (GTDB taxonomy): domain Bacteria; phylum Chloroflexota; class Chloroflexia; order Chloroflexales; family Kallotenuaceae; genus LB3-1. The sequence continues at coordinate 47,180 of JADDQE010000081.1, forward strand.
ATGCACGACAACATCACACTTAGGGTAGGTCACGGAGCCAATCCCACCCACAAAATCGCGATAGGGAGCAGCTAAATCTTGGAGCAGGTAGGGAAAGGCATCAGTCCACGGGTTGGCGCGCTTATCGATGCCAAAAACAGTGTGACCACGCGCTTGTAGCCGCAGCGCCAAGTTAGTTCCAATTTGACCGCTTGAGCCGGTAATAAGTACGCGCACTGAAGGTCGCTCCGCCGCTCAAAACTCTATCGTTATGTAGGCTTAACATGTAGGCTTAACGCGCCCGCGGCCCACAAGGATGTTGGTAGCACCCGCCTGCGAGTTCAGACCTGCCGCTCCAAGGCAATCTTCGCTCGCTCACCTGCCGCATACGATTGAAGCGGAGAGTTATCTTCCGCGGCAAGACGATGTAAGCCAACAGAATTATACCATGTCGGATCAGAGGTTCGAAAAATATAACAAGCTAATCAGCCGGCGCCGCTTCGTGTACGAATTACGACCTATGTATCCGCGAATCGACCGCGTTCAAAACCAAAATAGTTTAGGAAAAATATAAATAGTCCTGCTACCCGCGGCTCTCACCGCCGTCCTGCCCGCGCAACTACACACCCTCCACTCTTGTAAAGCCGGGAACTGCTGCTAGTAGTCGGCCCGATAGCAACGTACTGCGGAAGCCCACGTCGAGACCGAAGCCTGGATAGAACACAAAGAGCGCCGGCGCTAACCAAAGCGCCGGCGCTCTTTCCACCTCAACCTCACTAGCGGCCTTTACGTTTCTTGTCGCGTCGTGCATCGCGCCGAGTCGTCGTCGCGATCGGGCGCGGCTCGCGCGGCGGACGCGGTGCTGCAACACCCGTCGACGAGTAAACTTTGGCGCCGCCTCGTGACGCGCCACCAGGAACTGCACGCGTAGACCGCGTTGCGGCGATCTGAGCCGGTAGCTTGGTATTGTACTCGTACACGGCGTAGCCCCAGTAGCCAAGCGACGCAAGCGCGACAAGGTAGCTCCACAACCGCCAATCGAGCACCGGAATTTGGAAGAATTTGAAGACCAGTAGTAGCAGGCCGAGGCCACTCAAAACGCTGAGGATGAGGCCCGCCTGCTGGGCAAAGCGTAATCGGGCCGCATTCGAGTCACGGTAACTTCGGAGCAGATACAGCCCGAAGCCCAGCGCTACCGCCCATACTACCAGCATCGTCCAGCTGATGTTGCCAAATGGCGGAGATTCCTGGGTAAAATATTGAATCATTCTGGTACAGTCTCCGAGCGGAACACTTTGGTCGAGGAAATTTGAGTTGTCGCGATTATACCAGTGCGACTCGCCGGGCGTCAAACATGCTTAGCGGGACGCGCGACACACCCGAAGGAGCAGGGAGTGGCACGAGATTATCCAGATCAACCGGCGGTGGGTGTTGGTGTGATCGTATGGCGTGGCGACCGGGTGCTACTGATCCGACGCGGGCGGCCCCCAAAGATCAACGAGTGGAGTTTACCGGGCGGCAGGCAAGAGCTGGGTGAAACCGTAGCCGAGGCCGGCCGGCGAGAGGTCTTGGAAGAGACCGGCTTGCAAGTCGAGATTCGCGATGTGGTCGCAGTAATCGACCTGATCGACCGGGATGAGCAGGGAGCTATCCGCTTTCATTACACCCTGATTGATCTGCTGGGCGAGTGGCAGTCGGGCGAGGCAGTGGCAGGCGACGATGCGGCGGGGATTGTTTGGGCCACACTCGACCAGCTGGCACAGTATACGTTGTGGAGCGAGACCGAGCGGGTTATTCATCTGGCCGCCGAGCGGCGTAGGGAGCGCAACAATGCAGAAGCAGCCGCCTGAGCAGTGGCCGACCAGCGTCAGCGAGGCAATGTCGCTCCAAGAACAGCTGAGTGGGCAGGTCATCAGGGAAGATCGTCTGGGCGAGGTTCGACATGTGGCGGGTGTCGACGTCGGCTTTGAAGCGGATGGGACAATCACGCGCGCAGCAGTGGCCGTCTTGAGCTTTCCGGCACTCCAGCTCGTCGACCACGCGATTGCACGCCGACCCACGACCTTTCCCTACATACCCGGCTTTTTGTCCTTCCGCGAGCTGCCCGCCGTGCTTGAAGCACTGGAGCAGCTGAAAACGAGCCCTGATTTGCTGCTGTGTGACGGGCAAGGGCTAGCCCATCCTCGCCGCTTTGGGATTGCGTGCCACCTTGGAGTGCTGACCGACCTGCCGGCAATTGGCGTTGCCAAATCACTCTTCGTGGGTAGGCACGCCGAGGTTGGGCCTGGGCGCGGCGCTTGGCAACCGCTCCTCCATCGCGGCGAAACAGTCGGAGCCGCACTACGGACTCGTCCCGGTACACGGCTCATCTATATCTCGATTGGCCATCGCATCAGCCTCCCTACGGCGTTAGAGTATGTCGTGCGCTGTACCCCTAAGTATCGTCTACCTGAAACTACTCGCTGGGCTCACAATTTGGCCTCAGACAAGCGGCACCGCGAGCTGGGTTAATATTTTATAAAAGAGCAATCTGAAAAGCCGCTGATTTGCCTCTTGCATTTAGTACTGCGATACTCTATACTATGTGTGTGGTGCTTGGTTAGGACCCCGCGAAACCCTAGAAACGGTCTCCTGTTCCCCAGAACTGGTCTCCATCGCAATCGCAGGTCTGACGCAGTTTTCCACATGGATATTTCTCTATTCTCAGGAGGAGCTCACGTGAGCTTCACGGACACCAGCTTGACTTGCCGCGACTGCGGCTCGGAGTTCGTCTTCACCGCGGGCGAGCAGGAATTCTACGCGCAGAAGGGTTTCGACAACCAGCCCACGCGATGTCAGAACTGTCGGCGGCAGCGCAAAGCGCAGCGCAATGACAGCAGCGGCGGCGGCTACAGCAGCAGCAGCGGCGGCTACAGCAGCGGCGGCGGCGGCTACAGCAGCGGCGGCGGCGGCTACAG
>JADDQE010000216.1 GCA_016781525.1 bacterium
ATCCCATCGCGCACACCTTCGAATCGCCGCCGTTATTTGGAGAAATCCGCTAGGGTTGTAACGATTTGCTCGTACCCGGCAAAGATTGGCTCCGCTGCCGCATTTCCACCGCAGATTAGTGCGACCGGGTGGGCATAGCTGTCGACGTTCACCGCGCCGCTGAGCGCGGCTGCAATGACCGCCGCCCCAGCCGGCTCCACCAGCTGGTTGCACTCGATCCACAGCCAACGCATAGCTGCAACGATCTGTCCGTCGTCGACCAGCACAATCTCGTCGACATAACGCTCGGCTAGCCGCAGCGTCCGCTCGCTCACTGCACGTGGTGCGAGCGTGTCGGCGATGGTGCGAACGCCAGGAAGCTCCACGACCTCGCCTGCCTGAATGCTTGGCAGCATCTTTGCCGCTCCAACTGGCTCGACGCCGATGATGCGGACATTGGGCCGCAGCTGCTTAAGTGTCGCTGCCATGCCCCCGATCAAGCCGCCCCCTCCGATGGCAATCAGCACGCAGTCGATCTCGGGCAGGTCGTCTAGCAGCTCGAGGCCTAAGGTGCCGGTGCCGTGAATGGTCCCCTCCGCATCAAAGGGGTGAACGTAGAGCAGGCCGTCGCGCTCGGCGTGCTCAAGTGAGTGGCGGAAGGTATCCGAAGGATTATCGCCATAGCGCCTGACGGTAGCTCCCTGCCGAGCGATGCGCGTAGCGCGATCCTCGCTCGCGGAATTCGGCAGGTAGACCGTGGCCGGTACACCCAGCCGGCGCGCAGCGTACCCGATGGCCAAGCCGTGGTTCCCCCCACTGGCGACAACAACACCGCGGTCACGCTGCTCCGGGCTTGCCAGTAGCAGGTTGTTGAACGCGCCGCGGGCCTTGAATGAACCGCTGACCTGGAGGTTCTCCAGCTTAAGTCGCAGCTGGCTCGGTAGATCGGTTTGGGCTTGCGGCAGCGGCGCCAACGGCGTGTGGCGAACGTATGGCACGACACGCTGGCGCGCCTGCTCCACCGCGCTGACTACAACGTCGTACTGGGACATGGTCTGGTTCCCTTCGTTAATGTGGGGCACGGCTGTCCGTGCCCCTGTACTCTTAACCCAGCGAACGAAACTACAACTCTTTGGACTTGCTTTGGACCTGCTGCTGCACCCGTGCAATAAAATCGTCGAGGGGCACCGCGCCCAAGTTCTCGTTGTTGCGCAGCCGTACCGCCACGGCGCCCGCTTCCTGCTCCTTATCCCCGATCACCAGCATATACGGGATCTTTTGCAGCTGCGCGTCGCGGATTTTTGCGTTCATACGCGCATCGCCCAAATCGAGCTGCGCTCGGATACCGGCGGCCTTGAGCTTCTGCTCGACCTCGCGGGCATACGCCTCGTGCCGATCCGTGATCGGAATAATGACCGCCTGAATCGGCGCCAGCCATACTGGAAACGCGCCCGCGTAATGCTCGATCAGGACGCCGTAGAAACGTTCCCAGGAGCCTGTTACTGCACGGTGCATAACCACCGGCGTGTGCCGCTGGCCATCCTCGCCGACGTACTCGCATCCCAGCCGTGCCGGCTGAATGAAATCGACCTGAATCGTCGAAAGCTGCCATTCACGGTCGAGCACGTCACGTGCGATGAAATCCGCCTTGGGCCCGTAGAACGCAGCCTCGCCCTCGGCCGGAATATACTGGACATTGTTCGCGTCCAGCGCTGCCTTGAGTGCCGCCGTCGCCTTGCTCCACTTCTCGTCGTCGGCAACGTACTTGCCCTCGTTGCCACGTAAGCTGAGGCGAACATAGTAGTCGTAAAAGCCGTACGTCTCGAAGACCTCGCGGATCAGCTGGAGCGCGCGTGAAAACTCACTCTCGATCTGATTGGGTGTGCAGAAGATATGGCAGTCGTCCTGCGTCAGCGCACGTACCCGCGTCATCCCGTTGATCTCGCCAGCTTTTTCAAAGCGGTAAAGCGTCGCGAACTCGGCAAAGCGCAGCGGAAACTCTCGGTACGAGTGCAGTCCCATCTCCTTATAGAGTGTCATGTGTGAAGGGCAGTTCATCGGCTTGAGGCGGTACACCTGGCCATGCTCCGCATCCTCCACCATCGGCGGGAACATTGCATCCCCATAGTTTTCGAGATGGCCCGATTTTGCGAAGAGCGACTCTTTCACAAGATGACCCGTCCAGACATGCTCGTAGCCGTAGCGCGTCTGCGTTTCACGGACGTACTCCTCCATCAGGTGGCGCATCACGGCACCTTTTGGCGTTAGCAGCGGCACGCCAGGCCCCACGTCTTCCGAGAAGTGGAACAACCCAAGCTCCTTGCCAAGCTTGCGGTGGTCGCGCTTCTTGGCCTCTTCTAAGCGCTGGAGATACGCCTCGAGCTCTTTTCGGTTGGGCCAAACCGTCCCGTAAATACGTTGCAGCTGCGGACGCTTCTCATCGCCGCGCCAGTAAGCACCGGACACGCGCATGAGCTTGAAGGCATCGGGCTTGATCGCGCCCGTGTCTTCGACGTGTGGCCCGCGACATAGATCCTCGAACGTGTCATGCTTGTACGTTGAGATGACAACGCGCTCGCCTTCCCGCTCCGCCCCGGCTGTGCCGACCTGAGCCTCGCCGTACTCGTCGGCGCCCTGCTGTAGCCCCTCGATCAGCTCAATCTTGTAGGGCTGATCGTGGAACAGCGCCTTGGCCTCGTCGGCGGAAACTTCACGCCGGACGAACTGGTGTTTGCCTTGGGCGATCCGGCGCATGCGCTTTTCGATCTCTTGGAGATCGTCGGGCGTCAGCGTACGCGGCAGGTCGAAATCGTAGTAAAAGCCATTTTCTACTGGCGGTCCAATCGCGATCTTCGCTTCCGGAAACATTTCCAACACAGCTTGGGCCATGACGTGAGCCGTCGAGTGGCGCAACCGGTACAGCGGATCGTTCTCGGGTGTAACGACTGGCATAGGGGTATCCTTTCGGCTGGTGAACAAAGCGCAATGAGCTGTGGAGCGTAGTTTCCATTGGTTCTTTGTTCTTTGTTCCTTGTTCTTTACGCTTTACTCTTTGACCTCGGTCTTCGTCCCTACTCAACACTGATCACGGCTGCACCCTGCTCGATCTGGACTGCGGTGACCGAACGTCCTTGAGCAGCAACCTCGTCATTGAGCCGGTCGAGCAAGGCTTGCATCAAGGGCTCGATCGAAATAAACGAGTCAAGCGGCTGGCTAAGCCTGGTATTGGTAGCTACAAGTCGACCGCCTTGCACGGTTGGCACGGTGCGCGCTACGCCGCTAAAGCCCTGAACTGTTACCACTGCTTGTACGTCCCCTGGAACGAAGCCCACGCTAATATTGTCGATCTCGCCCAGTTGGTCGGCATACCCAGCCAGATAGCTGTTGGCCTGCTCTTCGCTGATTGTCACTGTCCCGACGGGTATGTTGCCCGGGAACGGTATCTGCTTCAAGCCCTCGCGCAGGGCCTGCCCCGCCTCGAGGTTTGCCGGGATGTCCTCATCGATCGCGACAGCAATCTCCCGTTGAACGTAATCGGTTAATGCCGGACGCAGGAGAAAGCGCACGGCAAGACAACCTAGTACCAGCAGCCAAATAAAGATGGTGAGCGCTACCAGCCAGCTCCGTCCTTGCCTCCGTGGTCGCTCCTGGTAGCGCTCGTACCGATAGCTCATTCGCCTAACTCCTCCCATTCACTCTGCCACTCCAGCGGCATCTGACCGCCGAGCGGCGCAAGTACGTGCGTGCTCAGTGCCTGCAACGCCGAGAATCGTTCGTCCAATCTACCCGAGCACGCGCGGCGCGCCAGCTGCATGGCCGTCGAGTCCCATGTTGCCAGATCAAGCAACACCCGCTTAGCCTTCCATTGCCAGCGCCTCTGGATGCGGTAGTGGTCGTCGATGACCTGTGGCAGTAGTTGTCCAATTAAATAGATCGTCCGCTCGGCATCCACCGCAACTATATCCGCGATGTCGCTGTCGCTCATTGCTGCTATCCCCAGGGTTAAAACAAAAAGGCCCCGTCCTCACTGGGACGAAGCTCTGCTCCGCGGTTCCACCCGGTCGTTAGATCGCGCGCTTCTCCTGCGGCTAGCAAGCGGCGATCTCACTCAACAGCCCGGTAACGTGGGCTAAACGCATCCGCCTACCATCGCCATGCGAATTCGGAGATGAGCTCAAAGGTGGTCTTCACGCCGTCGCTACCCGCTGCCGCTTCCAATCGCTGGCGGCTGCTCCCTGGTGGTGCTCAACGGCGCTACTGTCCTCATCACTGCCGTTGGCGTCGATTGTAGCACGCCTATGGAGCGCCGGCAAGCACGACTTAAGCCGGAGCTAGTTATGGGCTCTAGGTTGCGAAAACTGCGTCCCCCTGCTGAGGCAACCACTTGGCGTAGGCCGTATCTAGAAGTGGTAGTCCTCGGTTATAACTATGAAGCCTAGTAACTGGCCCACGACCTGCCTTCTGATCACAAACGCCGGAGAGCATCCATGCAACCTACCCTCTACCCTCCCTCGGTGGCTATCTCTCCTATGATTCGCTTTGTCGGTGACCCTGAAACCGGGATTGTGCACCGAGTGCATAGCCCCTGTGACGTCGACACGTCCGAAGCATTTCTCGACGTACGTACAGCAATTGTGCGCGGCTACCGCTTATGTGCGTGCTGCCGCTAAATTAATCGTGCTTTGGCAGACGATGTTTGCATTCCGCAAGCCCAAATGTGGTATTCTTTACTAAGAATGATAGTACTCGGGGCTTTAGGTAAAGCGTTCAGCGGAACGACCAACCAAAGCTGTTGAGGCGACGAACCCGCAGCGACGATTTTTGGCCAGGCAAAGCGAGCTTTAAACAACGGAAGTAGGCAAGCTTGTGCCGGGCAAGGCGGACCAAGCACATCAACCTAATACGCCTGCTCGTGGCCGCTGTGCGCTTTACATCGCTTCCATCTGTAATGGCGACAAGGAAGTGCTATGTCTAGCTCAATCTTAATCGCCGATGATAATGCGACCGTCCGGGTTTTGCTCGTGCGGCTCGTGCGTCATGCTCGTCCCGAAGCACATGTAGTGGATGTCGAAAGTGGCTTGGCGTCCTTAGAGGTGGCTCAACGCGCTCGACCATCGGTGGTGCTGCTGGACCACGGCCTGCCGGATATCGATGGCTTCTTAGTTCTGAAGAGCCTCAAGGAGCTGGTGGAAGCTCCCTACATCATTATGATAACCGGGGACGTGGCGCTTGAGGAAGAAGCACTGGCGCGCGGCGCGGACGAGGTTTGGTTAAAACCGATGGATATTCCGCAGATGCTAGCGCACCTAAGCGAAATTTTGCCTGCTCATCACGGCTAGCCCTTACAACGGCTCTGGGGTTACGCATCAGGTCAAGTTTTGGCTCCGCTGGAGTGTAAGCTGCTATCTAGCACTCTACACCGCGGAGCACTGCTCTGTTTCCGCTAACTCAGGCCGATCCTCATCCACGCCGAGCGACGTAGCAGCGCAGCGCGCTTGCCGCTCAGCTTGCGGTTGTCGACGACGTTAAGCCGTCGTTTCGAGGGCGACGAGCTGGTGCGTTACAAGTGTTGTCAAGTCGGCGTAGGTGGCCCCATCTCCGTCCGGAACCGCCTGCGTCGGTGGCTGGCTCGCTAGCTGTTTCAGCGCGTTACGGTAGCAACGCTGGGCATCGCCGGAACGTCCCATTGCACTCCAAACCTGCGCCATGCCGATCGTGCCCATCACAAACGAGCGATCGAGGTACACCGTGCGGCGGTAGGCCGCCAAAGCGTCGTCGAGCCGGCCATTGTGCTCGTGAATTTGGGCAAGCAGGAAGTGGGCGTCGCGACAGAGTGGGTCGCGCTCAATAAGTCTACCGCACTGTGTTTCAGCGCTGCTCCACTCACCGCGATCGGCCGCCTGACGGGCCTGACGCACGAGCATCGCGCTGTCTACCGGCGGCGCGGCAGGCTCAGGCGCCGCCGGCTGCGGAGCTGGTCGTGGCGTCGCTTGCTTACGCAGCTCAAACGGGGCAGTGAGAACTGCTGGCTCGCGGCGGGGCTGGAGGGCTGCCGTCTCCTCAGAGCGCGCCGCCGGACGAAGAGCTGGGCGCAGAACGGGCGCGCTGCCCGCGGTGAACGTGCCCGTCGGCGGGTCGAAGGCGAAGAGCGGCGCACTTAAGGGCTTGCGGTAGACGACGGTGTCCGGAAAATTATGGACCTCGAACTGCTGGTATATGCTGGCCTGCGGCTCTGCGTGACCCACAATCAACCAGCCTCCGGGCACGAGCGCTTGGTACAGCCGGGAAACCACCTGTCGTGTAGTAGCCGCGTCGAAATAGATTGTTACGTTGCGGCACAGAATAATATCAAGCGCGCACGTGCCGTTTGCGACCGTCGGGTAGCTGTTCTCCACGAGGTTTAGCCGCATAAAGCGCACCATCCGACGGATCTCTGGACTCAAGCGCCAACGGCCACCCTCCGGCGTAAAATGGCGCTCGCGTACAGCCTCTGGCGTTTCGCGGAACGACCATGTGCCGTACAAGCCTTCTTGAGCACGTGCAAGAAAATCGGGATTGATGTCCGTGCCGAGAATGCTCAGCTGCCACACGGAACGGTCTGGTGCAAGATCACTTGCCAACATAGCCAGCGAGTAAGGCTCCTCGCCTGTGGCACAGCCGGCACTCCAGATGCGCAGGCTGCGGGTTGCAGAGCGTCGAGCCAGAACGTCTGGAATAATATGCTCGCGTAACGCAGTAAACTGTGGTGCGTTGCGAAAAAAGTAG
>JADDQE010000141.1 GCA_016781525.1 bacterium
AGTCGTATCCCACGTCATCTCGTAGGGCGCGGTTGTGTCCTCAGCGCCAATGTTGGTCGTCCCGACTTTGAACTGGACAGCTGCCACCTCGACGTTGTCGCTCGCGTTCGCCGCCACGTTCACCGCGCTGCCCAAGACTGTCGCACCTGCCGCCGGTGAAGTGAGCGAGATCGTCGGCGGAGTCGTGTCACCCGGCCCTGTTGATCCACTTGCACCGAACGACACGTCGTCGATATAGATCGGATTATTGACGCCGCTGGCCACAATTCTGACATCGGCATTGGTGGTATTCGCCGGAGCGACCACGTTGGCGGTGACCTGGTTCCAGCCGCTGGTTGCCGCGGTGTAGCTCTTGACCTGGCTGGTGCTGATCGCGGTATTGCTGCTGTTGCGCCACGTAACCTCTAGGCGGAACGTCCAGCCAGCTGTCGTGGGCGCAGTGGGAATGTTGACCCAGCCGGCGTAGGTGTAGGCCTTGCCCGCAGTCAAGCCCGAGACGACCTGGCGATAGGTGCGCACATAGGTGTCGGTGGCCTGGTGCTTGCCCGCGTACGACCCGCCCTGCTTCGACGTGCTGCTGCGCGTCCAAGTGGCCGACGTGGCGAAGGACGTGGTGCTGGTTGACCAGGTGGCGGGCTTATTCGTGGTGTCTGCCGCCAGCTCCTCGAACCCCCCGTTGCCCAGCAGGTTGGTGGGCGTGGTCGTCGTATTCGAGACGGTGATTGAGACCGGGGCCGAGGTGGTAGTGTTCCCGGCCGCATCACGCGCGACGGCGCTCAAGACGTGCGTGCCGTTCGCGACTGTGGTCGTATCCCACGTCATCTCGTAGGGCGCGCTCGTGTCCACGCTCCCGAGGTTCGCGCCATTCAAGGTGAATTGCACACCGGCAATCCCAACATTATCGCTCGCCGCCGCCGTAATGGTCACCCCGGTGCCCGAGAGGGTGACGCCCGCCGCGGGCGCAGTGAGTGAGACCGTGGGCGCCGTGGTGTCGGACGGAGCGCTATCGGACGAGCACGTGGTTTCAACAATGGCTCCGGTTCGGGCACTCGGGTCAACCTCGACATAGCCGCACTCGAAGTCACGCCGCCACGTGGTCCCAACCTGATAGCGCTTCCCTTTCGGCGCCCCTAATGCCACATTGTAGTTGTCGTACTGCCACCACGAGCCGTAGCTACTGGCACTGGCATACCGGAAGTAGTGCTGCGTCGTGTTGGTGACGAGTAAGTAGGAGGCGAGGCCGAAGCGCTGGCGTGTGTAGTTATCCTTGGAGCCTTGAACCACGGAGAAAACGCCCTTGCCTTGGCTCAAGGTCTGCTCGGCAATCGTCAGGACGTTGTTCCACTGGCTTGCGCTGAACTGGCCGCTCTCGCTGGGATAGGTCATGGCCCATGACTCATTCAAGAAGCCATCAAGTTTGTCAACGATTGGCATGTAATCAGCAGCGCTGATGTTCCGGTCGTCGATCAGATTGGCCCACAACGGCCCGGCGCCGCGTAGCGCACTGCGCACGACACCAAGATGCCCAACCACAGCGTTCCGGTAGGCTGCGTCACTGCTAAACTCGCGCACGGTTCCATCCGAGTTCGAGATTTGGTTGCGCACCTTATAGGTGCGGAGGCCGATATTGTCGAGGTAGATGCCGTCGAAGCCGATTTTGCCCTGCACGCTGTCGCCGATCAAGTCGCGTGCAGCACGCGTGGCCAGGAACTGCGACCAGCCCGAGCTCGCGGGATTCATCTGATAGACATAGCCTCGACCATCACCACGCCGGCCATACAAGCGCTCGCCGAGACCATTGTGCAGGAACCAGCTTTCGTTGGGATGGATGTACTTGCAGAAGTCGCCGACGTTGTAGGCAGCACTATTCTTGGGCGGCACGTACGAGGAGTCGCAGCTCGAGCCGGGGGTGGTCCAGGGGCCGTTGACCTCGTTGCCCAGCAGGTATTCGAGACCAATGCCGGAATAGCCGGCTGCCTTCAAATCGCGGTACCAGCTCACGCCACGACCCAGCACTACCAGGCGCATCCGGCTGATCGCCGTCTGAGTCGCGGTCCCATCGCTTGGGCGATCGTAGAAGAAGCCTTGCCGCACCGGTTTTTCACTGGCGGCTGTCGCCGATTGCCGGCGGGGCAGCAGAGAAAAGCTGGCGAAAACAACGAGGATGAGCAATCCGACCATTAGTCGCATACGTGCCGACATGAGTACCTTGTGATCCATCATGGCATCCTTTTCCTATTACCGCGTGGGCATACTCGACTAGGAGGTTTGCAGCCCGGCAAATCTCATTGGTGCTGCTTCATGCACCAGTCACGACGCGCAAATCCTTGCTCAACAACGGGGGGAAGAACACTGAACGACGGCTAACACAGCCCGAAGGCTATGCCATTTTGCCCAAGCCTCGCTGCGGCGGCACTAGTGCAGCGCGGCTGGTCCGCACGAAGAACCATTACCATGTGGACAACGACTTCGACGACTTGCTGCGGGGAGGAGGTAGGCGGGAACACAGGACTCGAAGTGGGGGACGGCCCTGGGAAGCTGCTCACGGGGTGGATGGAGCATGTCGCTAGTCCTTCAGCAATACACATTATTCATTGCCGGTATTGTAATGATCAAGAGCCGCCGGATCATTGCAGAATCATGACAAAGATAGGTATCGGCGTGCGCTGCTCAAGGTGGTGGAGGTGCCTGGTAGTTGCTAGGGACGCTGTGCTAGGGGCCGATTTTTCCGGCTGCCCCAGTACGGGTGCGCCGAGCTATCTCTTATCTAAAACGACCGCTGTGTCTAATGCCATCCAGCTTACAGTCCATTTCGAGGTAGTCTGGTTGCTGCTGCTTGCACGGGATTTCAGATGCGATTGAACGGCAGCGCGTGCGCGGAGTCCAGTTTCGGACTTGGCTTGAAGGATCGAGCAGAGACTCGGATAAGCCCGCTTCCACGAATACTGAGATATAGCAAGGGAACGCCGCCGACGACTGCTTGTTTGCTAAATCCGCTGCCGGTTGATTGTCTCGATGAACCTCTTAAGAAACTCGTTGGGGCACTTCGCTTATTTGTGGTACCTCGGTTGCTGATGAGGAGATAGAGAAAGGAGAAGAGAGATGACATCTCAATCTGGAGCGCCCAAGGTGGGTGATCAAGCACCTGACTTTGAGCTGCAAAGCGTTAGTGGCGATATGGTGCGCCTGGCCGATTTTCGCGGCCGGCCGGTCATGCTCGTCTTTTATCGCGGGAGCTGGTGACCAGACTGCCAAAAGCAACTAGGTCAGTTGCGTCAACGATACGACGAGCTCCAGCAACAGGGGGCTGTGCTTCTGGCTATCACCAGCGAGGAGCGAGAGGCGGGGACGAGATTCAAAGAGTCTCTCGAGCTGCCTTTTCCGATCCTGGTTGACCCCGATCTACGCGTTATTCATGCGTACGGCGTCTTTCACGAGAACGAGCCAAAGGGTCGTTCGATAGCACGCCCGGCAACCTTCGTGCTCAACTCCGACGGTTTAATCGACTACCGATATATCGGCGAAAACACGGGAGATCGACCGGCGGCCGACGCGATCCTGGCGGTGCTTCCCAAGGTTGAGCGCAGCCGATAGAGCAAATGTGACGGTTACCGAAGGCTAGGCATGCGGAGCCAGAGCGTAGAGCACCTCAACTGTGCGGGAGCTGGCGAAGATGCGAATGAGGAGCTGCGGTCCCGGCCGGAGGAGCGGGCAGAGAAGAACCCGCCTTGGCCGTAAGTTGGCGTCGATCGCGACAGAGCAAGGCGGCGGCGGTGAAGGCCTGCTGCCGGGGGACTAGCACGATCTGTGCAATGCAGCACGTGGGGTCATGCTTAAGCTGCTGCGTGGCCGTGACCTCAGGACCCGATCTACAACAGCAGCGGGGGCATTGAGGAGCCCGCTTTCGCGACGGGTGCGGGATCCCGGCTGGTCCCATCACGATATAGTGCGTGCTACGGTCTCAAGCTCCCTGGCACCGACCAGGGCGGCAGCTCCTGGATCGACTCGAGCGATATCACGGGGAAGTAGACACCTTCCTGGCGTGCTTGCCACCACGCCCCGCTGTTCTCTCTGGCCATTTCAAAGTCCGTGAAGCTATAGTCGTAGAGCGTCGCGCGGACATAGCGGGGTGGCTGCTCCGGGAACGGGTTGCCGTCGAGTAGGCTGAGGACGTCGGGTGAGCCCTGGAGCAAGCGCAGCATAAAGGTGTTGAACCAGGACGTGTTATCCGCCCCACTCAACGCGGCGAACCACATTTGCCAGTCGAGGCGCGGATGATATGGGGCAATCCAGCGGGGAGCCCGATGCACATCGCCAGGTTTCGCTTGGAAGCGGTAAGCTACCCATGTCTGACCATCCATGCTCCCTTCTACCAAAATTTCCGGTCGTTCCGTCGTCATCACCGCGAACAAGCCGTAGCTGTTCACGATGTGGAATGGCGCGAGCCGCCGGGCAAGCTGGTACACCGCCCCCGGCGCCCGCACGCTAGGCGCGATGAGCGGCACGAGCGAGGTCCCGGTGAGTAACAGGATGGTAAAGGCTAGCAGGCCTGTGAACCAGCGTCGATAGACGGGCGTAGGCTTGGCTGGGGCTGGCCCTTGGGCAAGACGCTGTATCCGCCGGGGCAGCACACGTTGGAGAACCGCGTCGTCAAATAGGACAATGCATAACACGATCGTCAGGAGATTGAAAAAGGTATAGTTTCCGGTCAATAGGATGAAGAGCTGCAAGGCGATCAGGAAGCCAGCGGCGACAAAGCGGATACGTCGTGGGGCAAAGATCAGGAACGGCGCCAATAGCTCCACCACCAATACCCAAGCAGTTGAGAGCTGGTGAAACGTCAGGGGCAGCTGGTGCAGGTACCATGCGAGTGGGCTCGGCAGCGGCTGTGTCTCGTAATGAAAGGCGAGCGCGGTAAGATTCCGCCAGGTTGGATCGCCACTGGTCAGCTTGACGACACCTGACAAGAACATCAACCGGAAAAGGAGCCAGCGCAACAGCCAGAGCACCGTCCGCGATGGCGGCGTCTGGGGGGTCCGGCCCGGCAACGCGTGTGCTGGCGCGAAGAAGATCGCCAAAAATCCGGTCTCGAGCAGGAGCGCATCCCACTGAAAGAGCAAGAAATCTTGGCCGATGTTGACCAATGATAGGTAAAACAGCCAAGCGCCGCCGGCTGCCAGGAGCGGGTACACATCCAGCATCAGCAGGAGCGCGAGGATTATACCGCCCATACACAAAAAGCTGAGCGAGGTATCGGCCGCTGAAAGCCAGGCTAACGTTGGGAAGCGCCAGTACGCCGCGCTACCCAGGCTGCGGTGGACGTGGTTCAAAAACTCTGCGGCAGGGAGCAGGCCGGCGCTCCCGATCAAACCATGGATTTGTCCCCACAGCGAACCGAACGCTGACAGGTAGATCATGCCGAGCAGTCGCAAGAACAGCCAACGCGTGAGGGTATACCTTGGACTATCGAATCCTTGCCCGTGCAACCACCTGTGGACACGGCTCCGCCATGATATGCTATGCGGCATTGTTGGTACAGATGTGGTCATCGGCAGGGATGGATCTGAGCTCGGCATAAAGAGCATCCGCACTTTTGATGGTCTGGCGGAATGATTAGACTAGAAGCGGGCGTACCGTAGCTGCCACTTCGCCGTGGCCGACCACATACATGTCTCTTCTGTCACTGTGTAGGTTCACAAACCGACTCACTCGGTCATATTGCTGAAACGGGGAGCGCATTGCTCAATTGCGGGCTGCCTGCTGCTCCAAGGAGCGCCGCACGCGCTCCACAGCCGGCGGGAGGATGTCGCCGATGCCGGCCCAGACCCGTAATGTCACAAACCGATCGTACGGTGTTTCTCCTCGGTTGACCAGGACCACCCGCGCTCCAGATCGGATGGCAACGCCGACGAGTGAGGCTGCCGGCTCGACGCCGAGCGATGAACCCAGCACCAATAGCAGGTCGCAGCTGCGGGCGTGCTGCGAAGCGAGCGCCAGGTCATGCTGCGGTAGGGGGTCGCCGAAGTTCACCACCGACGAGATCAGGCGGCCGCCGCACGTGGGGCAAGCTGGTTGTCCCGCGATCGGCTCCTGGGTTCGATAGCCTGGCCCCCACCGACGTGTATCCCAGCGCACTTCCTGGCGGGTGTGTTGACGACTGCAGCGGAGGCAGCGCACGAGCTGCCCGTTGCCATGCAGTTCGGCGAGATGGTCAGAGGTGATGCCCGCCCGACGGTGCAGATTATCCGTGTTCTGGGTGATCAGGAATTGGAGCTTGCCGAGGCGTTGCAGTTCCGCGAGTGCTTCGTGGGATGCGTTCGGCTTAACCTGGTCGGGCGGGACCCGCCACCTTGGTGCGGGAAGGCCGGCGTCACGTCGGGTCCAGACCCCGTTGGGACCGCGAAAATCAGGAATACCCGAGTCGGTGCTGATGCCGGCGCCGGTAAAGGCAACTAGGTGCTTGGATTGAATAATCCAGCTTGCAAGCGTCTCGATCTGTGGTTCGAGCTTCTGTTCCGAAGCCATGCACTGTATCCTTATCCTTGTGCTGGTGGGCACTCACCGCCTTGTTTACGAGAGCGTTTGCCCCTTGTCAAGCACCTCGGCGGTGGAGCATCGCCGCGCCTGTCCACCTTTCGAGGGACGAGGCGCGTCACACATATTCTACGATATTCTCACCGCTTTCGAAACAGCG
>JADDQE010000169.1 GCA_016781525.1 bacterium
AACCTGATGTGCCACTGATAAAGCGGCCTCTTTCGCGAACGGTATGCCATGGGTTACACGTGTAAAAACCCCTGCGCTCCACGGGACTACTCCGTGAGGTTGTAATCAATGCGGCTGCTCTGGTAGGCATTGCATACTGGGCGTAGCGGGCAGCCCTGGCAAGGAGGGCAATGCGTGGCACATTTAATTGACTGTGTGAAGTTGCGGCGCGGCGCACTGGTTTCATCGCAGCGCGGTCGGCGTGATAAGCAGTGATGGATGCCGTGTTCCACAATCAGGGCATGGTAGTCCCAAAAAAGCCGGCTACGATTACCCTCGAGGTGCGGGTACGGACTGAGGTCGAGGTCGGGTGGCAGGGCGTCTTCAAAGACCTGCCTGAGCGTCTCGTAGCGCATGGTGTCGACGTTAGGAATCGTCCCTAGGCGGCCGAAAAGTCGGCGGAGATACGCGTCGACGACAAAGCTGGCGTGGTGTCCCGCATAGACCAGCATGGTATCGGCTGTTTCTGGTCCGATGTGGGGTAGTGCAAGCAGCTCCTGTCGTAGCTCCGGTGTACCCTGGTCGAAAAGCGCGGCCGTGCTGCCATCATATCGGGCGACGATGTACTGGGCTAGATGCCGGAGCGATGGCGCCTTGGCATTGGGGTAGGCGACAGGCTTGATCGCCTCCCGAATTGTCTCCAACGATGCAGCGGCCGCGCGCCGCTCGTCGACCAGGCCAAGCGCGTGGAGCCGCAGGACGGCCTGCTCCACGCGCTCCCACTGTGTCTGCTGCACCAGCACCGCGCCGAGCATGATTTCCCAGCGCCAATTGTCTGTAAAGAGTGGCCACCAGTGCGCTTCGTAGCCGTAGTGCTGGTGAAGCCGGTCATAAATATCGAGGAGCCGGGTCGTCAAATCTGCCATGCGTTAGCTGCCGGAGCCATAGCTCGTCTGCCGGCTAACATCGGCGAGCTGGACGTTCCGCGTGTCGCGGCCAATGAACAGAGTTGCAACGGCGGCAAGTACAAAGAACGCGGCGTACAGCGTCAGCGCGAGCGTGAGCGGTAGCTTATTGTCCAGCAAGTAGCCGCCGATGAGCGGGGCGATCATGCCGGCCGCGCGAGCCATCGCTGAGGTCCAGCCTATGCCGGTTGCGCGCACTTCGGTGGGAAAGAGCTCGGGAGTGATGGCGTAGAGCGCGCCCCACGCTCCGAGTAGCGAGAAGGAAAGCAGCATACCGCTTTGGAGGATCGTCGTCGCGGTCGCCGCGATCGTGAACAGATACGAGAAAATAGCGGAGCCAACAAGATAAGCGGCCAGCGTCTGCTTGCGGCCCCAGCGCTCAACCAGAAAGGCTGCGAGCAGGTAGCCCGGGATTTGGGCAACGGCCAGCAGCAACGAGTATTCGTACACCGGCAGCAGCGTGATCTGTTGCGCGCGGAAGAACTGCGGCAGCCAGGTAAAGATGCCGTAATAGCCAAGCGAAAGGCTGAACCAGATCAACGACAGGAGCAGCGTTTTGCGAATGAGCGCGGGCTGCCATAGGCGGCCGAAGCTCGGCTTAGCCACTCGTCCCTCCGCTTTGAGCTGCCCCAATGTGAGGGGCCGTCCGTTGACCGCCGCGACATGCTCGAGCGCGGCCTTGGCCTCGTCAGCACGGCCATTCACCAGCAGAAACCGTGGTGATTCGGGAACACTCCGGCGAATCCAAAGACCCAATAGGCCTAGCACTGCGCCAAAGCCGACGACATAGCGCCACCCATTGACGGGGTCGTTTGGAATAAAAATCCAGGCCAGCAGCGCCACTGCGATGGTGCCGACCGCCCAAAAGCTTTCGAGGTAGACCAGGAAACGGCCACGGTCTTTGGTCGGCAGGTACTCGGCCATGATCGCATAGTCGACGGGCAGCGTACCACCCATCGCCGTGCCGGTAAGAAAGCGCAGAACAACCAGCGTCCAGAGATTGGGTGAGAACGCGGCGAGGGTGCCGAAGAGACCCGTCTGGAAGACTGTCCACAAAAAGACGCTGCGGCGTCCAATCCGATCGCCGAGCATGCCCCAGAACCAGGCGCCTATAAACATGCCGGCAAAGGTAGCGGTTCCTACCAAAGCGGCTTGACCGCCGCTGAGCTCCCAATTCCGGATGAGCGAGGGCAGGATAAAGCCGACCAGCAGCACTTCCATTGCATCCGCCGCCCAGGTAAGGCCATTGACCAGCAGCAGCCGCCACTGGAAGCGGCCAACGCCAATCCGCTCGATGGCCTCGTCGACTGTGGTGATTGGTGCGGTACTGGGCTGGGCATACGTCATAGATGCCATTGTTTCCATTCCTTTAAGTATGTCTGGTACAAAACAGCACACAAAAAAGGCGGAGCAGCTTCCCTGACAGAAGCGCTCCTTCGCGTGTCTGGCGAAAGTAACAAGAAGTATGCCAGTGGGAGGATCTTGCTTGAGTGCGGCGGCCAGGCAGAAGTTGCCGCGCGTGATGGCGCTTGTGCCCAGCTTGAGACGAGCGGTCGGTCGGGTAGTGCTTAGGGGAGATCTTGTAGTATTCGCTCTGCAACTCGCCAGCCCTGCTCAACTGCGAGATGGACGCGGCCCTGCCCAGCAGTAAAGTCGCCCGCGAAGTACAAGCCGGGCAGGACAGTATTCAAAACGTGAAAGTCGCAGATTCCATCTGGCAGGGCGTAGCGCCAGCCCTGCCGATCCGACCACGACGGGGCGTGGAGAGCCTCGTCGAGGAGGCCGCTCACCAGTGTCGCGACTTCCAGGGTTATCGCTGCGAGTGGAGCATCCCAGTGACTTTGGCTCCAGCTCGGTGCCATCTGCGCAATCAGCACAGCCTGATTGCCGGTATTGCGGTCCGGCTTGAGGTGCTCGTAGGCAAGCCATGTGATCGGGTGCTGCCTGTCGCTGTTGACTAGGGCGTAGAACGGGCACTCCTGAATCATCTGCCGGTAGCCGAGCGTCACGGTTAGGCACGGGCGATAGGTGACCTTGGCTAGCTCTGATAACAGCGCAGCTTTCGGCAAGTCGGGGAGCGTGCTGGCCGCAATGAGGTCGTGGGTCTGCGGTGCCGGCGGCGTGAGGAGCACCCGATCTACCTGATCCATCACCCGTCCCTGCGCGTCGACCAGCCGATACCCGCTTTGATCGTGCTCGACGTGGTGGACTCGCGCGTCCAACCGCAGGTCGAGACCCTGGGCTAGCTCTTTTGACAGGCGGGTGAGCCCATCGCTATAGGTCCATTTGGCCTCGCGATTTTGCGCAGGATCGCCTTCTTGGATGCGGCCGGTATGATCGAAGGTCCAGACCGGCCGCGCAATGTCGACCAAGGTCTCGTGCGGCAGCTCCTCCCGCAGGAGCTGTTCGATTGCTTGCGTCGCGCCTTTGACGTACTGGGCGCCATGGTCGAAGGTTGCGCCATGCGCTCGTCGAGTGGCAGCTCGACCACCTACGCCATGGCTCTTTTCCCACACGGTAATCGTGAGCTCGGGACGCTGCTGTCGCAGTTGACCAGCAGCGGCTAGCCCGGCTAGTCCAGCGCCGACGATCGCTACGTTCATGGCTTGCGCCTTTGCCGTCGAGTAGTGCATCTCAGGGTGAAGGAGCACTCAGCTATCCCTGTTGCAGGGCTGCACGTGCTCGGCATGATGCTGTAATGGACATGCTGCATATGTTTCATCCTACGCTTTTTTATACTATATGTAAACTTGACATTGATGATTCCGCGGCGTAGCATGGCTTTACTCGGAACAGACTATCGTCAGTAATTACACAGCATTCCCTCTCTGTAATCCAAGCTGTCCCTAACTTCCCTTGTCGTTACGTCAAAGCCCACGGAGCTCGGGGCATTTAACGAACCCTCAGTATTCGATTCCTATAAGGAGGTCGAAGTATGCGTACGTTGGTCGTTGCCCGTCAGCCACGGCAGCTGCTGTTAGCTGCCCTCGTCCTCGCGGTGCTGACCACGGTCTCGGTCGCCGTCATGTCCTCGGTTTTCATTGCACCCCTTCCCAGCACCCCGGTTATCCCTGTGTCGCGGCCGCTTCCCGCCGTGCTGGGAAACGAGCCGGCTGCTCCTCGCCGCGATCCGGCGGCAGCACCTGCATCAACCAGCTATGAAAGCATGACGCATGAAGGTGGTCTGTACGAGATTGTGCCAAACCGCTCTGGAGCGCATGATCCGGAAAGTGGAACAGGCATGGCCGGATACTGGTGGCTGACAACACCCTAACGAATTCGCTGGCCGTATAAGTCTAGCTCAACTTGAGCAAACTCCTGTGACTGGCTAAAAAGCGGTGCGTTCACTCATCACGTGGGCTGCGCAAACATTGTTCGGGTAGGCCTTCCTCAACAAGCGCTCCCTGGTGCATAAAAATCACGCGATCGGCAGCCTCCGCATCGCTGCGAACACTTCGCCCGTCAATTTGGGGTCAGAGACTGGAGGCTAGCTCATCAAACAGCATGACCTCCCGCTGCATCGCCAATGCCCACGCAATCGCCCCACACTGCTTTTGACCGCGTGACAACGTCCTGGGGTGCGGTACCGCAATTGCGCGGGCAAGCGCTGTATCTTTTTGCATGGCAATATGTTGGTTGCCGATGTCGGGAAGCACAATCGACGACGCTTGCGGCAGCACAATCCGTCGCATAGTCTGTCCCAATGTCGATGCATGAGTGGCAGCTCGGAAACGAAACGTGAGGCTGGG
Organism: bacterium; assembly: GCA_016781525.1. Taxonomy (GTDB): domain Bacteria; phylum Chloroflexota; class Chloroflexia; order Chloroflexales; family Kallotenuaceae; genus LB3-1. The sequence continues at coordinate 4,694 of JADDQE010000169.1, forward strand.
AATGCGCGCAGCCCGAAGGCAAACATGCTCCGGGCTACTTTTCGATGTGATCCCTACTATGACGACTTGCAGGTAGCACCTTCCCGGATTAGCGTCGCGAGGTTTTTCGCTTCGCGTCAGACGCCACGAGATCATAGCGGAAGACCAGCATATCACAGACCTGAATGCCGTTCTCGTAATGCTTGCCGCGGTAATACCAGAAGTAGTCCTGGCGGACATGGTCCATGCGGAATCCGCAGCGCTGGTAGAAGGCAATGTTGCCAATGCTCGAGTTAGCCGTACCCACCAGCATCTGCCGCTTCCCACGGCGGCGCGCCTCCTCGACGAGCCATGCCACAAACTGCTTGCCCAGCCCTTGGCCGTGGCGTTCGGGCGCGATTGCAAGCTCCATCAGCTCACACGGATCGTCGCGCCACTGCATCGTAGCGGCGCCCACGGGCGCGTCGTCCTCATCCATGCGGTAGACGGCATCCGATAGGTGCGCAAGGCTCCAGCGCAGCGCGCTTTCGGACTCCTCGGCCTGTAGCAGGATTGGGACGACTGCTTCGATCTCGTCGTCTTTGACTTCACGATAGGAGATTGCCATGCCGTGCGCCGTCGGGGCGAAGCAGCGCTTCACCCCGCCCTATGGGAGTTTATACTGTGAGGAGCTCGGAGAACGATCGCTCGTCGTCGTATGGTCCGATCACTGCTAGGTGCAGCGCCTCCGGCTTGATCAGCCGCTGCGCAACCCGCAGCACGTCGTCCTGGCTGACCGCCTCGATCTCGGCAACTACCTGCTCGACCGGAATAACGGCGTCATACCGTAAAATATGCGAGCCGTTCCGCGACGCCACTGACCACGTATCTTCGAGACCGATCAGGACGCCTCCCTTGACCTGCTCTTTAACGCGCTGGAGCTCGTCTTCGGTGATGCCTTCATCGCGCAGCTTGCGCAGCTCAGTTAGACACGCTGCAATCGCATCGTGCACTTTGCCAATCTCGACACCGCCGTAGATTACCCACTTACCGGCGTCGTTGAACTCCGCCGCATAGGAATAGACCGAATAGGCCAAGCCGCGCTCTTCACGGATCTCCTGAAACAGCCGCGAGGCCATTCCGCTGCCCAGCACCGAGTTTAACACCTGGAGCGGCCGGCGGTCAGTGTCCATATACGAAATTCCAGGCATGCCGAGACAGAAGTTCGCCTGCTCGGTGCTTTTGTTGAGCAGATGCAAGCGCCGGCTCGCGCGCGGCGGTCGCGTTGGCTCCGGCTCGAAGCGCTCGCCATGGTGATACCTGCCCAAGGCCTTGGTCCACGCATCCACCATCGTGTCGATCCGAACGTTGCCGGCGATCGAAACTACGGTATTGGGATAGGTGTAGTGCTGGTCCTTATAGCTGATGAGGTCATCGCGCGAAATATTTCCCACGCTCTCGGGGGTGCCCGCGATGTCACGTCCCAGCGGCTGGTCGCCCCACATGGTCTCGTCGAGCAGCTGATGCACCCAGTCGCCGGGTGAATCGAGGCTCATATTAATCTCCTCGATGATCACCCGCCGCTCCTTCTCGATCTCCTTTGCGTCGAAGAGCGAGTTAAGCAGCATATCGCTAATCGTATCAACCGCCCGGTCGAAATGGATATCGGCGACCTTCGCGTAGTAGCAGGTCGAGTCGTAGGAGGTGTAGGCGTTGAGCGCACCACCAATTCCTTCGATCGCCTCGCTGATTTGCTTAGCGTTACGGCTGGAGGTGCCTTTGAAGAACATATGCTCCAGGAAATGTGAAACTCCGCTCAGGCGCGCCGGCTCGTAGCGCGAGCCAACTTTTGTGAACACGCCCATGGATACGGAATGAAGATGGGGCATTTCCTCGGCGATAATTCGCAGGCCATTCGGCAGATCAATTTTCGTGTACGGCATAGACACCTTATAAATAAGCCGCAGCTATCAGCCGGCAGCACCGGCGAGCCCGCGCCCGCGCCGTCGACTAATAGCTGAGAGCCAATCTCGAAACGTCGATTACTACCTCTAGTGTAACACTTCCGCCAGCAATTGCAGGGCCGCCCCCGCCGTCTGCTGCTTGATGGCATAGCGGTCGCCCTGAAAGACGTAGCGGCGGCACTCGGTGTGCTCTGCCGTGGCTACCGCAACATAGACAAGCCCCACCGGCTTGGTTGGGGTTCCGCCGCCCGGTCCCGCAATGCCGGTTGTGGCTACGCCAACGTCGGCCGCAAGTGCATCACGAACACCCTGCGCCATCGCACAAGCTGTCTCCGCACTCACAGCTCCAACTGCCTCAAGCGTTGACTGCGGCACGGCTAACTGCTGCTGCTTCACGGCGTTGCTATACGCCACAATACCGCCCAAGTAGTAGGCGGAGCTGCCCGCAACCTCCGTCAGCAGATGCCCGATCAAGCCTCCAGTACAGGACTCTGCAGTGGCTACCGTTTGTCCCTGCTCTTTGAGTCGCCGGCCCAGCTGCTCTGAAAGCTCATTAATAGCGATTGTCATGCGTTAAAGTGTACCATGGCTCCCCCGTGAAGCGTGGCACCTGAGTTTGAAGCTCCCCAATTCCGTGTGCTACAATTGCCGCCATGCCAGATACACATGCCGCACCATTGGAGGTTCTAAGCGAGAGTGAGGCGGAGACGATTGTTTTCGGCCGCAAGCTTGGAGCCCTGCTAAGCGCAGGCGACGTGGTCCTGCTCTTCGCTCCCTTCGGCGCCGGCAAGACACATCTGACAAAAGGGCTCGCCGGCGCGCTTGGGGTCGCCGAGACGGATGTCAACAGCCCCTCATTTGTGCTGATCAACGAGTATGAGTCCGACCGCGCGCATGGCCGCATCCCGATCTATCACGTCGATCTGTACCGCGTCGAAACACCCGATGAGCTTGCAACCGTTGGCTTGGACGACGTGGTCGCGGGTGATGGTGTGGCGATTATCGAGTGGGCGGAGCGTGCCGCCGGCCGCGTTCCCGAGAGCCACCTCGCGATCACTATCGATCACGTTGACGAGACCCGCCGTCTGATCCAGCTGGTGCCTCACGGCCAGCGTTACCAGCAGCTTGTCCAAAGGCTGCGGTCGGCGGAGGCCGATGCGCTGAGCTCGCCCGCCCAAGCGACTGGTAATGCCGAAAGCCAGCTGAGGGCCAACTAGCTTATGCTGCTCGCAATCGATACCTCGACCAACGACTCGGGCGTGGCCTTGTATGATGGCCAGACGGTACTTGCCGAGTGCGCGTGGTTCTCAGGGCGTCGTCATGCCGAGCAAGTGCTTCCGGTCATCGACCTGCTGCTGCGGCACCTGGATGCGACTGCCGGGGATTTAACGGCGGTGGGGGTGGCCCTTGGCCCCGGAAGCTGGAGTGGGCTCCGAGTCGGAATGAGCCTGGCAAAATCGTTGGTCATCGCGCGGGATCTGCCGTTGATCGGCGTGCCAACGCTGGACGTGCTGGCCTTTCCCCATCGCCACGGCGCTCTGCTTGTTGTGCCGATGGTCCGCCTCGGGCGGGATCGCTATGGTGCGACAGTTTATCGTCGAACAAGCGAGTGGGGGCCGGTCTCCGAGGCACGCAACCTGGCGTTGGAGGAGCTTCCGTTGCTCACGGATGCTGGGCTCTTCTGCGGAGATGTCGATGAGGCGGCACGGGCGTTGCTGATGGAACGCCTTGGCGATAGTGCCTCCTTTGCCGTGTCCAGCGATAACGTCAGGCGGCCGGCTGCGCTTGCTGAGCTGGCCTGGATGCGCTGGCGGGCTGGGCAGATCGACGATCTGGTCGGCCTCGAGCCCGTCTACTTGGGCAGCCCCGTCAAGGAGCGAGGGGCTGAGCGCCAAGGACCGACACAGGCCGGTCCGGAACGCTAGGCTCGACGGCGTACACAAAAACCAAGAAACTGAATCACACCATCATACAATCGTCTGGGGGTTCGGGTTGAGCGCATTATCTCGCTTTGAAGGTTTTATGGAGAGCATGGTCGAGGGTTCGGCCAAGCGCTTATTCCGCTCGCCGGTCACGCCTGCGGAGATTACGCGGCGGCTGGAGCGGGCGATGGAGAGCCAGCAGACGATTACGGTCGACCGTGTGATCGTGCCTAGCTTCTACCGCGCCTTTCTCAACCCAGAGGACTTTCGGACTCTTGAGGCGGTCCAGGATGACCTCGAGCGCGAAATGGCCAACTACCTGCGGGACCTTGCCCGCGAGCGGAACTTCACGTTGCTTCAGCATCCGGTAGTGGATGTCGCGCCCGATCCAGCCGTTGGTCGTCGCAGTATCCAAGTGGTCGCCGAGATGACGGGCGTTCATCCAGGAAATGCCCCGGCCGGCGCCAGTACCCGGGTTGAAAGCACTCAGGTGATCCAGTCAAAGGCGCCCTCCGCCCCAGCGCGGCAAACGAATCAGTCCGCAGAGCTAATCATGCAGACGGTGAATGGCACACATACCTTTCCGCTCGACAGCAACTTGGTCACGATCGGCCGGGGTCTTAACAATGATATCGTGCTTGAAGATCCGCGCATTTCGCGGCAGCATGCGCAGGTACGCTATAAGTCGCGGCGCTTCCTGATCGCGGACCAGGGCTCGACCAATGGTACATACGTCAACGGCACGCCGGTGACCAGCGAGCAGGTTTTGCGCAGTGGAGATATCGTCTCCTTGGGCGGGCTAGAAATGCTTTTTCAACAGGGCTAGGGCAAGGACACGCCGAGGTCAGCGCCGATGTGCGCTATCGCGTCTGCAAGATATTTAAGGAATCTATGAATCTGGCTGATATCACGATCGAATTTTTGATCTTAGCGTTGCGAATTGCCGTTGTCTTTTTGCTGTATCTCTTTTTGTACCAAGTCCTGCGTACGATTACCCGCGAGCTGCGTACAGCTGGTGCCGAGACCACTCCCGCTTCGCAGTATGGCTATTTGACAATCATTAATCCCGGTCAGAGTGGGCTGCCTCCCGGTAAAAAGTTTCCGCTCGACCAGGCCAATACGATTGGGCGCGCGATAACCAATGATATACCCCTGAATGACACCTTTTTATCCAGCGAGCACGCGCTCCTCGAGTGGGACGGCTCGAGCTGGATCGTGGAGGACTTGGGGAGCACGAACGGCTCGTGGGTGAACGGCCGAGAGCTCGACCAACCCATGCCGGTCAATTATGGCGACATCATCCAGGTCGGCCACGTCGAGATGAAGCTGTCACGGTAGCCGTAGCTTGCGTGCCATAAGACCATTTGATGCCGTGTGCCGATGGGTGCTACACCTCAGCCGCCGCATACGGCTTGCCCTGTCCTGCCCGACATGGTGATGTACCAACCGCGAAACAGGGCAGCGGGCTGGTCCGCTCCTCGTTGATCGTCTCTCTTGTCTCCCAGTCTATGCTGCGGATGCTTGATTTCCGGACCTATGTTAAAATCGAAGAGCGTTACAAGGGCGCATCATGTTTAGCGCCCTCGGTAGGGATGGTCGATTGCTTGACGTCTACGAACTTGTGATACAATGCACATAGTCGTAGCAATCACCTTATAGAGCGACGTGGCTCGTGATCCATGCGCTCTTTTTCTTGGTAAAGCAGCCCAAAGGAGTCGCGACTGTGCTGTCTAACTACGCGTTCATCGGCATTTTTTTCATCGCGGCGATCACGTTCCCGCTCTTGCCCCTTATTCTGTCGCGGTTTATTCGGCCGGCTCGGCCAACTCCGGTTAAGCTGAGCACCTATGAGTGTGGTCTCGAAACGATTGGCGATATTTGGGTGCAGTTCAAGGTGCAGTACTACCTGTATGCACTTGCCTTTGTGATTTTCGATATCGAGACCATCTACTTGTATCCCTGGGCCGTGGCCTATGGACAGCTGGGTCTATTTGCGTTGATCGAGATGTCCATCTTTTTGCTGATCCTGGTTGCTGGTCTTGTGTATGCCTGGCGTAAAGGTGCATTGGAGTGGATTTAATGGGCTATCGGCACTGCGTAGATAGCTGACGATGACGTATAAAGACGAGCCGATTGTTACAGATGCCTGATGGCTCTAGTTGGTGAAGATATGAGTAAGGCGCCTAAAAATTACGATAACATGTCCGACGAAGAAGTACAGCTTGAGCTGGAGCACGAAGGTGTGCTTCTTTCAACGGTTAATAAGCTGTACAACTGGGGCCGCCGCTCGTCGGTGTGGCCCCTGGGTTTCGGCCTCGCCTGCTGTGCAATTGAGATGATCGCGGCTAGCGCCTCGCGCTACGACATTGCGCGCTTCGGCTCGGAGCTCTTCCGGGCCTCGCCGCGCCAGGCCGACTGCATGATCGTGTCGGGCACAGTGACCAAGAAAATGGTTCCGCAGATCGTCCGGCTGTACAACCAGATGCCGGAGCCCAAGTGGGTTATCTCCATGGGTGCATGCGCGACCTCCGGTGGCCCGTTCCGCGACGGCTACAACGTCGTCCGCGGTATCGACCTGTATATCCCGGTGGATGTGTACGTGCCCGGTTGCCCGCCACGGCCGGAAGCGCTTTTACACTCGTTGATTACAGTGCAAGAGCAAATTGACCGCGAAAAGATCAAAAAGGTCCGATGGTACCAGAAAGGGCCGGTGGTCGAGTTCCCGGTGCCTCAATTTGGTGCGAAGGGCCTGATTGTGGAGGGTATCACCGGCGTTGCCGACCTGGTTGGCGGCGTGCCCCGAATGATGCCCTTCGTGAGCCCCGCGCTGGGCGGCCAGGGTGAGCGACACACCGATCCCACGGTGCTCGAGGGCAACGTTCCAAAGGGCTTGGTCGCCGAGATTCGCGAAGGCCGGGCGGACACTAACCTGCTGGAGGAGACCAATGCCGCTGCTCAATAAAGGCGAGCTGCGAGCGCTGCTTGAGCGTGAGCTCCCCGGCGCCCTGGATCGCGCGAAGCCGACCAATCCCTATGGTGCTGCCGAGGCGACGCATCACCTCGAGGTCGTGGATACGGCTTCCGATACCATGGGCGATACGTCGCCGCCGCCCGCCACGAGCGAGGCCGCGGCGGAACGCCAGGCGGAGGTCGTCGACAAAGAAGAGCCCTCTGTTCCCCCGCTCTCGGATGACGATGCCGTCGTTCGCGCTGAGCGCATACTTGATGTGGCGCTGTTTCTGCGCGACCAGTTTGGCTATAACTTTTTGTCGCGGGTTACCCCCGTCGACTACCCTGCCTATGGCATCATCGAGGTGGTCTACCACTTCTATCGCATCGAAGGCGGTCCGGGGCAAGTCGTGCGCGTACGTGTGCCGCGCGACAATGCCGTTATCCCTTCAATCACGCCGATCTGGCCCGGTGCCAATCTCGAGGAGCGGGTGTGCTACGACCTGTTCGGCGTACACTTCCCTGGTCATCCGTACCACAAGCGCATCTATATGTGGGATGAGTTCGAAGGTCACCCGATGCGCAAGGATTTTGAAAAGATTGGCGACTCGTATTACCACTTCAAGTGGAAAGGGGAGGGCGGAGAAGAGTAACGCGCGTCTTTGGCGTCCGTTGCTCCCGTGAGCCACGACCTATGCTAAAAACAGAAGAACTGCAGATTAATATTGGCCCACAGCACCCGTCGACCCATGGTGTGTTCCGCCTCATGGCCACGGTTGACGGCGAGACGGTGGTCCATCTCGAGCCGGTCTTTGGCTATCTCCATCGTAATCACGAGCAGCTGGGCGAGATCTGGACCTATCTGCAAACGATCACGATTACCGATCGTCTCGACTACTTCAACTCGATGATCAACGAGCACGGCTACTGCATGACCGTCGAGAAGCTGGCGGGCATTGAGGTGCCGGAGCGGGCCGAGTATATCCGGGTGATTATGTCTGAGCTGTCGCGTATTCTGAATCACGCCGCAGCGCTCGGCTTCTGGCTTCAGGACATGGGCTCCTGGGGCACCACGCTGATGTTTGGTTTCCGTCAGCGCGAAATGATCATGGACATCTTCGAGTCGGTCGGCGGCTCGCGCATGATGTGCAACTACATGCGTTTTGGCGGCGCTGCGCGCGACATAACGCCAAACATCGTCGAGCAGATTCAGCTGTTCCTGGAAGGTTTTCCCCAGTTTATCGATGATTTCGAGCGGCTGATGATGGACAACGAGATCCTGCTGGCCCGCTCGCGCAATGTCGGCGTTCTGCCCAAAGAGCTGGCAGCATCATACAGCGTTAGCGGTCCAGTGATCCGGGCCTCGGGTATTCCCTATGACATTCGCAAGGCAGAGCCGTACTCGATCTACGATCGCTTCACTTTTGACATTCCGGTTGGCACGGTAGGCGATGTGTACGACCGCTTTCTGGTGCGGATGGAAGAGATGCGGCAAAGCCATCGCATTTTGCAGCAGGCATTGGAGCAGCTTCCTCAGGCCAGCGGCTCGTATATCAATCAGGCTTATAAGGCTGCTTCCAAGCAGCAAGGTCTGCGGCCTCCGGCGGGTGAAGCCTACTGCCGAGTCGAGTCGCCCAAGGGTGAGCTCGGCTACTATATCGTCAGCAATGGCGGAAATACTGCCTACCGCTATGGCATTCGTGCACCAAGCTTGATTAACCTAACTGCTTTGAACGACATGTGTCGCGGCTACAAAGTCGCCGACATCGTGGTGATTCTCGGCAGCATTGATATCGTGATGGGAGAAGTTGATCGATGACCGCGACTCCCGAGCAACAGACAACAACACAGACGGCCCTTCGACCGGTTGGCGGCGGTGGCGTCGTTGTCGTGGAGCGCAAGCAGCCGCGTCAAAGCTATGGCCAGGGCATCGCCAAGGGCATGGGCGTTGTGATCCGGCACTTCGCGAAGTCGTTTACGACCCGCATTGACGACAAAAGTGATCAGGTCGGTATGTTCACGGTCGAGTATCCCGAGGAGCGCATGGAGCTCCCGGAAGCGTACCGCAACATGCCGATCCTGCTGTACGACGATAAGACCGGCCAGGAGCTCTGCACATCGTGCTTCCAGTGCGAGCGCATTTGTCCGCCCAAGGTGATCCATATCACGCAGGCAAAAGATCCAAACACTGGCAAGCCAGTGCCGGCGGCGGAAGAATTCGTCATCGAGTACGACTCGTGCATGAGCTGTGGCCTTTGCCACGAGGTCTGTCCGTTCGACGCGATCAAGATGGATCACTTCTTCGAGCTGTCGACGCACGACCATCTGTCGATGGATCGCAACAAGGCCGTGTTGGATCGGCCGATCTCGTACTATCAGGCGATCGCCCCGAATCTGTGGGCTGCTGTCGAGGCGAACGCCATGAAGAAGCTGCAAAACAACATCAAGCGCCGCCCCGGTAACATCGGTGTCGCGCCACATATGATCGGCAAGGCGCAGAAGGCGCTGCCCACTGCGGGGGCGGGTGGAGCTCGGCCCGCTGCTGGGGCTCGGACTGCTGCACCTGTTGCGGCGATGGGTAAGAACATGCCGCCTGAAAAGGTGGAGCGGCTCAAGTCAATTCGTGCGGCGAATGCCGCCAAGCGCGGTGGAGCGGTTCCCTCGGCTGAGGAAACACTGTTGGCTGCTTCGGCTTACACATCTGCTACCGCCTCGCCCGAAAGTGGTTTGCACACGGCTGAGTCGGATGCCGGGCTAGCACCCTCGCCGGCGACCACTCCGGCCCCGGCAACAGGGCCGGTGGCGGCAGTGGGGCAGAATATGGCAGAGGACAAGAAGGCCCGGCTGGAGGCGATTCGCGCAGCCAAGCGCGCGCAGAGGGGAGACGAGTAATGCGGGCGATGTGGGAGTTCTTCTTTGGGGTTGGCTGGTTCGCGACGCTGCTCTCGTACATCACGATCACCACGGCTATTCTTATCAGTGGCTCGTTGATCATGATGTTGCTGACCTGGATCGAGCGGCGTGGCTTAGCCTATATGCAGGACCGTAAAGGCCCGAATCGAGTAGGTCCCTTCGGGTTGTTGCAGCCGGTTGCGGAAGCGATCAAGACGATCACCAAGGAAGACATTACTCCAACCGAAGCGGATCGCTGGGTTCACTTCCTGGCGCCGGTCGTGATTCTGGCCTCGACCGTGGCGGCCTTCGCGGTAATTCCCTGGGGTAACCTGATTCCGGTCGATATCAATGTCGGCGTCCTGTACATTGTCGCGATTTCGGCCGTCCACACGGTCGGTATCTTGATGGCGGGCTGGGCATCGAACAACAAGTTCGCGTTGCTCGGGGGCATGCGCGGTGTTGCTCAGGCAATCTCGTATGAGATACCGCAGGTGATCTCGCTGGTGGCGATCGTTATGCTGGTCGGATCGATGAGCGTGGTCGACGTCATCCAGCACCAGATGGATCCGTACGGCAACATCCTCTCCTGGCATATTTTCACGCCGGTTGGTCTGCTAGCCTTCGTGGTCTTCTGGATCGCCTCCTTGGCCGAAGGCGAGCGCCCGCCCTTCGACAATCCCGAGGCCGAGTCGGAGCTGGTCGCAGGCTATATGACCGAGTACGGCGGCATGAAGTTCGCTGTGCTCTTCCTGGCGAACTATCTGACCAACTTTGCCATCTGTGCGGTGACGGCAGGCGTCTTTCTTGGCGGTGGGAATGGTCCAGGCTCGGATATTCCGATCCTGGGCACGCTGCTGTCGGTGATCTATTTCTTGGCGAAATCGCTCGGCCTGTTCTTCGTGATGGTCTGGATCCGCGGTGTCGTCCCGCGTCTGCGCACCGACGAGCTAATGCACTTCGCCTGGAAGTTCCTGCTGCCGCTGGCATTGGTCAATATTTTCAGTACCAGTCTGTGGATTGCAATTACCCGCTGGGGTGCAGAGCAAGGCATGGGCGTCGCAGAGGCTTTGGGCGAGCCCGGGAGCATTGCGCGGCTAGCGGTCGCATGGCTGGTGACGGGGGTGATTAACGTTGTGGCCTTCTTCGTTGTCGCGCGGATCAACGCGACGCGTGGTATCACAACCTATCAGGCAACCCCGACAGCCGTCTAGCTTTTGGCGGACAAGAGAAATAGATTACAAATATTGCTTGTGCAACGCCCCTGGTGCGTTCGCCGCAAACCGAGGTAGTGCATGGATTTTATTATTGGGCTTATCTTTTGGGGTTTGTCCGCGCTGATTTTATTCTCTGGCCTCATGGTGGTCATCGTCAAGAACATCATTCACGCGGCACTCTGGCTGATTGCTTCGTTCGCAGGCGTGGCCGCATTTTACTTTCTGCTGGAAGCGCCCTATATCGGTGTTGTACAAATTCTTGTCTACACGGGCGCCATCTCGATCTTGATGCTGTTTGCGATCATGCTTACGCGTCAGGTGACGGGCGAAGGTACTCGGCAGCTCTTTAAGCGCTGGTGGGTTGCTCTCGTGGTGGCCGTCGCGCTCTTTGGCGGCGTCATGCTGCCGGCGATTTGGGCGCCCCAGCTGCCCGTGACCGAGCGGGGCCAGCCGAATTATTGGCCTCAGGCCGATCGGGCGGCACCGCCAGGTGGTGGCAACACCGCGAGCGGCGGCAACGCTGGTGGTACTGGAGCCGAGCCACAGCCCGAGGCCGAGGCACCCCAGATTGCTGGCGCGCTCGAGATTGGTCAGTCGTTTATGCGCGAATATTTGCTGCCGTTTGAAGTTTCGTCACTTCTGCTGCTCGTTGCTCTGATTGGAGCGGTCGTGATCGCTTATGAAGAGCGAACACGACGGCGGCGTATCTTGACGCTCGCGGAAGAAGCGGAGCTGCGCCGCTCGGTGACTGGTTTGGGCGTAGAGCGACCGGTCCACGCCAGCGCCCAGCTGCCACCTGGAAAGTCTGATGCCGGTACTGCGGAGCGAGGGTAGGAGCAAGTCATGAGATCGATTGTAACAGCGATGCCGCTTGAGGCGATCCTCACCGTCGCGGCCGGTCTTTTTTGTATCGGCCTTTTCGGCGCACTGTCGCGGCGCAATATTGTTGGTATCTTGATGGGCGTCGAGCTGATGCTCAACGCCGTTAATATCAACATGATCGCATTCTGGCGCTACCTTGAGCCGGCCAACACCAGCGGCCTGATCTTCGCGATCATCGCGATCACGGTCGCAGCAGCCGAAGCAGCGGTTGGTCTGGCGATGGTGATTGCAGTGTACCGGACACGGCTGACGATCAACGCCGATGAAGTTGATACGTTGAGAGGCTGAGCCGAGGGACTAGGGATGAGGGAGGAACGGCTAGTGAAGGCCCTTCTCGTCCCTAGCCCCTAGCCGCTAACCCTTACGAAGGATTTGCGATGGACTTTTTTGCATTAGCCTGGATCATTCCTTTGCTGCCGCTGGGCGCATTCGTGTTCATTACCTTGTTCTCGCCGCTGTACCGCAGCCGCGTGATCAGCGGCTCCGTGGCGATCGTGGCGATGCTGATCGCAGTGGTTCTGGCCTGGGGCATTCTATTTCAGGCCGCTACAGCCGGGTTTGACGCTGGCGGTGAGAGCCACGCTGCGCCAGCCGAGGCAGCACACTCCGAGGCTCCTGTTGCCCACGGGACCGAAACCGCAGGTGCCGAGGGCGAGGAGGGCCATGGTCTGGTCCACTTCGAGGGTTTTGGCGGCGCGTATTCCCAGAGCTTCGCGTGGGCGGCCACGGGCACGACAACCTTCAACATTGGCTACCTGATTGATGCGCCCGTCGCGCTAATGTTGGCGATGGTGACGCTGGCCGGCTTCTGTATCCACCTTTTCTCGATGGGCTACATGGCCCACGACGAATATCCGGCGGGCCACGAGCGGCAGTCACGCTTTTTCTCCTTCATCGCGCTGTTTACAGCGTCGATGCTGGGCATGGTGCTGGCGGATAATCTGCTGCTCTTCTTTATCTGCTGGGAGCTGATGGGTCTGTGCTCGTATCTGCTGATCGGCTTCTGGTACTTCAAGCCTTCGGCATATCGCGCTGCCCGTAAGGCATTTATTACCACGCGCATCGGCGACGTCTTCATGATGCTCGGGCTGTTCTATCTGTATACCCAGGCGGGCTCGTTGACCTTTGGCACTGGGCCTGGCCAGATTTTTGAGCCGGCTCTGCTCCAGCGGCTGCACGATCAGACGACCTATGTTGGGATGAGCGCCGCGACGGCAATTTCGCTGCTGATCTTTATGGGTACGGTCGGCAAGTCGGCGCAGTTCCCGCTGCACGTCTGGCTGCCCGATGCGATGGAAGGACCGACTCCGGTCTCGGCGCTGATTCACGCGGCTACCATGGTGGCGGCCGGCGTTTTCCTAGTGGCGCGTACCTATCCTATTTTTATCGAGAGCGAGACGGCCCTTATAGTCGTCGCTCTGGTCGGTACCTTCACGGCGATTTTCGCAGCCCTGATTGCGATCGCTCAATTTGATATCAAGCGCATCCTGGCCTACTCGACCCTTTCGCAGCTTGGGTTCATGGTTGCCGCGCTGGGTATCGGCGGCTGGGTCGCGGGCTTGTTCCACCTGCTGACGCACGCTTTCTTCAAGGCGCTGCTTTTCCTCGGCTCGGGCTCGGTGATCCACGGCATGGAAGCCACCGTTGGGCACGATCCGAACAAAGCCCAGGATATTCGCAACATGGGTGGTCTCAAGCGCTTTATGCCGATCACCTTCTGGACCTACTTTATCGGCTACCTAGCTCTGGCAGGCGTCCCGTTCTTCTCCGGCTTTTTCTCGAAGGACGAGATCATCGCGGACGCGTTCAAGCGCGGTGATACGCTCGGTTATGTGGTCTATGGCACGCTCAGTGTCGCGTCACTGCTGACGGCCTTCTACATGACCCGCCAAATGATGCTGGTTTACGCCGGTCCCTTCCGCGGCTTCCAGCCACGGCCGGTTGACCCGCAGCAGGACTACAGCGAGGCGGTGCCCGTGGAAACGCCGGCGCATGATCCCGCGCACTCGCCGGAGGTTGTGAGCTCCTCACATGACGCACACGAGTCGACGGCCAAGACTTACACCGTGGGTACGGGTGCCGCACACGGTGCGCACGCGGCCACGGCGCATGATCTCCACGCTGCGCACGGCGACACGCATGGCCACCATGAGGCGCACGAGCCGCATGAGTCGCCATGGCAGATGACTGTGCCGCTGATTATCCTGGCGCTCTTTGCCTTTGGGGCGGGTTACGCGAACATGCCCTCGGTCGGCGGGTTTCACTTGCCAGGTGAGCATTGGCTGTCGGACTTCCTGCAGCAGGAGGCTGCCGAGTTCAATATTCTGGTGGCGGGTATCGCGACGCTGCTTTCACTCGCGGGCATTGGCCTGGGCTATGTGATGTATCGCGGCGCGTTCCCGCGGGCCACGGACCTCGACCCGATCGAGGCCTCTGCCCCCGGGCTCTTCCGGCTGCTGAACAACAAGTTCTATATCGACGAGCTATACGGCGCGACCATCGGGTGGTTTACCGACTGGTTCGGCCGTGGCCTCGCAGTCTTTGACCGCGTGGTCGTGGACGGTACGGTCAATGGCATTGGTGTAGGCTCGCTGCTCCTGGCGAAGATTAACTTTATTATCGACGACTATGTCCTGAACCAAGGCGCCGACGGGCTAGCCGACGCGACTTCCTATACAGGGGAAGGCTTGCGGCAAACGACGACCGGCAAAATCCAGGACTATGGAGTTTTGATCTTCGCGGGCGTCGCGCTCATCGGAATCATCTACCTGTACGCGTTCTAGACAGAAAAGAACAGAGAACATGGGGTTAGCTACCTTGCTTTGCTCTCTGTTCTATATTCTCCATGACGGAGCAACATGGAAACATATCTTAACCAAACCGGCGGCGTCCCTTGGCTCAGCCTACTGATCTTTCTGCCGCTGATTGGGGCGGTGCTGGCGGCGATTACGTCGGAGGGCCGCGACGGACGCGTCCAAAAGTGGGGTACTTTCGCTCTGAGCCTTGCGCCGCTGGGGATCGCGATCTTTCTCGCCGCAACATATACCGGCGGGACCACGGACGACGGTCGACAGCAGGTGTATCAGTTCGGCGAGCGTCTCCAATGGATTACGGTCCTCAACGCGTGGTACATGCTGGGCCTGGACGGCATCTCCCTGCCGCTGGTGCTGTTGACGACGCTGATGACGCCGATCGCGATCCTGGCCTCGTTCAATGTGCGCGAGCTACCACGCTACTTCCTGGCTCTGATTTTGTTGATGGAGACGGCGATGTTGGGCGTGTTCCTCGCCCTCGACTTCATCCTTTTCTTCATCTTCTGGGAAGTTTCGCTGATTCCAGGTTTCTTCTTGATCAGCTCCTGGGGTCGTGCTGTCGAACGACGGCGCTACGCGGCGTTCAAGTTCTTTGTGTACACGATGGCCGGCTCAGTCGGCATGCTGCTGGCATTCGAGTTCTTCTATCTTGCCACGAGGGCTGCCGGTCGCGGTACCTTCGACATCGTCGAGCTAACGCGGCTGGCACAAGGGCTGCCGGTTCAAGGCATCCAGGGTGACCTGGGACAGCTCGTTTTTGCGTACATGCAGCAGCTGGGCGTGGTGAATGTGCTGGGCGGCTCGGCCAATTTCTACATGGGCGCGCTCTTCCTGGCGATCTTCGTTGCGCTTGCGGTCAAGCTTGCCGTGTGGCCGTTCCATACCTGGCTGCCCGATGCCTACGCCGAAGCGCCTACGCCGGCCTCGATGTTAATCGCGGGCGTGCTAACCAAAATGGGCGCCTTTGCAATGCTGCGGCTGATGCTGCCGATCTTTCCAGAGCAGATGCGCCAGGCAGCCTTTGTGCTTGGCTTCTTCGCCTTCATGAGCATTATCGTCGGCGCGTGGGTCGCCTACAACATCGCGCGAGTACCCTTCCGGCGTGAGGGAAAGCTGAACGACGTGAAGCGGCTGATCTCGTACCTCTCGATCAACCACATGGGCTACGTGATGCTGGCGATCGCGGCTGCCGGTGCTGAGACGGGCGACCTCAACACTCGCGCGATCGCAATCAACGGTGCCGTGATGCAGATGTTCGCGCACGGCCTATCGACAAGCGCGCTCTTCTTCCTCGCGGGAAGCCTAGCTGAGCGAACCGGGTCGTATGAGCTTACTGCCTTCGGCGGCCTGCGCATGATCGCGCCGATCTTTGCGGCGCTTACTGGCATTGCCATGTTTGCGAACCTCGGCTTGCCTGGCTTGGCCGGCTTTGTCGGTGAGTTCTTTATCTTCCGCGGGACGTGGCCTGCCCTGACGCTGTGGACGATCCTTTCGATGTTGGGCCTGGTGATCTCGGCGCTGGCGCTGCTCTTGATGTTCCAGCGTATTTTCTCCGGCCCAGTCAACGAGCGTCTGCGTGGCTTGCCTGACATCAGCCTACGGGAGTGGAGCGTGTTGCTTCCACTGCTCGCACTGCTGATTGTCTTTGGCGTCTACCCGCTGCCGCTGATGCAAATCGCAAACGAGACGGCGCTTGCGGTCGTCCGCTTTTTTAGTGGAGCCTAGTGCATGAACTTGATCCCTGCTGGCATGTTGCCGAATTTGCCGTATCTGACGTTCATTTGGGGCGTGATGCTGCTGGGCGCGATCATTATCGCGTTTTTGCCGGCCTCCGCCAAGAATGCCATTCGTTGGACGTCCACCGTGGTCTCCTTTATCTCGTTGGTTTTATCACTCCTGGTGTACCTCGCGTACGACCCGAATGGTCCAACCTTCCAGTTTGTCGAGCAGGCGAACTGGGTGCCTGCCTTTGGTATTTCCTATTTCCTTGGAGCGGATGGAATTAGCATCGCAATGCTGGTGCTCAACGGCTTTGTGATCTTCACGGGCTCGTTGATCTCGTGGAACATCGAGAATCGCACCAAAGAATACTTTGTGCTGCTGCTCATCCTGGTCGTCGGCGTGTACGGCGTCTTCGTATCGCTCGACCTCTTCTTGTTCTTTGTCTTCTATGAGCTGGCCGTGCTCCCAATGTATCTCCTGATTGGCATCTGGGGCTCGACACGTAAAGAGTACGGCGCCATGAAGCTGACCTTGTACCTGATGGTCGGCTCGGCGTTCATTATTGTGGGTATGCTGGCGGTCTACTTCGGCTCGGGCTTGCGGACCTTTAATATGATCGATTTGGCCAACTTCCGGCCAGGGTTCACGGCAAGGTTCCAGTATGCGTTCTTCATGCCCATGTTTGTCGGCTTTGCGATCCTGGCGGGCATGTTCCCGTTCCATACGTGGTCCCCGACTGGTCACGTGGCCGCGCCGACCGCCGTGTCGATGCTGCATGCGGGCGTGCTGATGAAGCTGGGCGCCTTCGGCTGTCTGCGCGCCGCGATCTGGCTCATGCCCGAGGGCGCGCAGATGTGGGCTCCCGTCATCATCACTCTGACGCTGCTGAATGTCGTGTACGGAGCGTATATCGCAATGGCTCAGCGCGACTTCAAGTACGTGATCGGCTACTCCTCGGTCTCCCACATGGGTCTCGTGGTGATGGGCCTCGCTGCCCTTAACTCGATCAGCATCAACGGTGCAGTGCTGCAGATGGTCGCACATGGTGTGATGACCGCACTGTTCTTCGCGGTGGTCGGACGTATGATCTACGACCGAACGCACACGCGGCAGTTGCCGGAGCTCGGCGGACTGGCGCAGGTCTTTCCGTTTGCCGCCTTTCTTTTTATTATCGGCGGCCTAAGCTCGATGGGTATGCCCGGCACCGCAGGTTTCTACGCTGAGTTTAATATTTTCATGGGTGTCTGGGCACGCTTCCCGCTCGTGGCAATCTTGGCCGGAATTGCGATCCCGATTACCGCGGCGTATATTTTGCGCGTCATCCGGCAGGTCTTCTTCGGTGAAGTGCGCAATCCTCACTTCTGGGAGCTGCCCAAGCTCACCTGGCAGGAGAAGACGTCGGGGGTAATCCTGGCAACGCTGGTGATCCTGCTGGGGATCTTCCCCGATCTGATCCATCCGATGATCGACAGCAGCGTCGCGCCCGTCGTGCAGCGGCTTGACGCGGCGCGCCAAACACTGGCGACGGTTGGTAATCCGGTGCTGGGCGAATTCCCAGGCCTGGAAGTACAGGGTGGGCAGTAATTATGCAATTTAGCTTCTTTCCCGATGTCCTGAAGATCTTGCCGGAGCTGATGCTGACGCTGCTCGCGCTCATGGTCGTCATCTTCGACTTGTTTAGTGGTGATGCCAGCGAGGAGCAGCGGTTTGCGGACGCCGCGTCGACCACAGCATTGGGCCTCGCGCTGGTGTTTATTCTGGTCGTGCTGCAGGGCGGTTACATTGTCAACCGTTTCATTACGCCGGCCGATCTTGATCCGACTACGGGCGGGATCGGCGGCTTCTTCTCGAATATCTTCCGCAATCTGCAGGTTGTTACGGACCCAACGCCGGGGCCGAATGGCGTGCCTGGGAATGTGCTGCTCAACGGCGCGTTTGTGATCGACGACTTGACAATGTTGTCGCGGTTGCTCTTTATCGTCGCGGCCTTTGTGACCGCGCTGCTCACTCGAGATTATGCCTCCACCGCTAATCCGGCGGAATTTTTTGGGCTGCTGCTCTTCGGCACGATCGGCATGAATCTTATGGCAGGCGCGGGCGAGATGATTACCGCTTACCTCGCGCTCGAGCTGACCTCGGTCTCGCTGTATATTATGGCGGGTTACTTCAAGGGCGACCTCCGCTCGTCCGAAGCGGGCATCAAGTATTACATCTTTGGCGCGCTGTCGTCAGGCGTTTTGCTGTATGGTCTGTCGCTGTGGTATGGTTACGCTGCCTACAACCAAATCGAGAACCCGACCACCTTCGCGGCGGTCCGCAATGTTATCACAAACGGTGGCGAAGCCTCAAACCTGCTCTACGTCGCTGTCGTGTTCATTATTGCGGGTATGGGCTATAAGGTCGCGGTAGTGCCCTTCCACTCGTGGTCGCCCGATGTCTACCAGGGCGCGCCGACGCCGGTGACAGCGTTTCTCTCCACGGCCTCGAAAACGGCGGGCTTTGTGCTGCTGTATCGCGTGCTCGTCACCGGCTTCGCCCCCATGGCTGGCTCCGCGGTCCTGAGCGACTTCGGCGGATGGACCAGTCTGCTCGCATTGATTGCGTTTGTGACGATGACCTACGGAAACCTGGCGGCGCTCCGGCAGACGAACACGAAGCGTCTGCTGGCTTACTCGTCGATTGCCCACGCCGGCTTCCTGCTCCTGGGTCTGATCGCAACCTTTGTTCCGGGGCAAACCGAGGACTTTTCACAGTTCGGTGTGCCTTCGCTGCTGTATTACCTTGTGACGTATACCTTCACCAACCTTGGCGCGTTCGGCGTGCTCGCCGCGATCAGCCGCGTGGTCGGCGGCGATGATTTGAGCGACCTCAATGGTTTGTACAAGCGGAACCTAGGTCTTGCGGTGCTGATGGCGGTGTTTGTGCTTTCGCTCGCCGGTATTCCACCTCTCAGCGGCTTCTTTGCCAAGTTTATGGTCTTCCAGGCGGCTTGGGAGAGTGGTGCGGTTTGGCTGGTCGTAGCCGCAGTGCTCAACACGGTCATCAGCCTGTACTTTTATCTGCGCGTGCTTAAGCACATGTTTATGACCGATCCATCAGCCGAGGCACGCATTCCGGTGCCATTTGGAACGCGCATGTCGCTGGTCGTATCCGCGATCCTCGTGCTGGTGCTGGGATTAACGCCGAGCTTCTTCCTGCCAGCAATTAACGCGGTTACGCAGACCGCCGCTCGTTAAGCACGACAATCAATCTACCGAAAAGCCGTTGTGGTCTCCACGACGGCTTTCTGGTGCTCAAGGAGAACGTTGCTCATGCGACTTGCGCCGATAATACTATTATTTGGTATGTTGCTGCTGCTAGGGGGCTGCGGCTCCGCGCCCGGCAGCGCT
>JADDQE010000225.1 GCA_016781525.1 bacterium
AACTGAAACAGGTTCACAGGGTCGTACCGATCGCGTATCATATGCGTGAGCCTCCGGTTGCGTTAGGAGTTGTCGGCAAACACATCCTAACGCACCAGGGCTCTTTTTGCACCAAAATCTAGCTACTCGAACCGGTACCAGTTTGACCTACTTGAACACAAGCGGGAGCCATACCGGATTTTGTATAAGCGGATTGGGACGTGGTGTTGGAGTCGGCGCCGGGTTAGGATTCGGCTCCGTACCCGCTCTTACCTGAACATTACGGGCGAACTGGGATGTATTGCCAACGGGAGGCGTCGAACTACTATTACCACGGTCTGTCGTGGTCGCGGTCACGATTTGCCCGCCACTGACACCAGTCACAGGAGCTGCAAAGCTGCCAGTGCTATCAGCGACAGCGGTTCCGATAAAGGTCTTGCCTTGACCGTAATTTTCCCCATTGGCATTATTTGCACTAGTTGTATCGGCGATGAATACCTCGACCGTGCATCTTGCGCACGTCTTGCCTTTGACGACGTTAGTGTACGCCTCCTCGATCGTGGGTGGAGCAATCCCGAGGTTCGGCACATCGCCATCCTGAGACTTCAATCGGATACCTTTTTGTACACCCTCATACACATCTGAGCCAACCGGCTCGACTAAATACTCCCAGTCGCCGTTGCCAAAGATTTGATTCCGGCTGACCGTGTTGTAGTCGGTCTGCTTGTTCTCAAACTCTTTGTACTCGGTATAGCCGTTGCTAATCCAAACACCATACCCCTTGTTATACGCAATAACATTTTCAGAGACAACATTATGATTGCTGTCACCGTAGATCCCAACGCCGTTGTGTCCTTTGCGGAACTTGTCTGCGCTCGTGGACAGACCATTTGGCATCGCGCTGATGCCGTTAGGTGCGACGCCGATCAGGTTGTGGTGAATGGAGGAGTTGCTGATGCGCGAGTGCAGCCGCACCCCGTTATGCCCGTTGTCGCTGATCACATTGTGCGCGATTTCCACCGTGGTGACATTGTCTTCCAACGTCACGCCGGTCGATAGGTTCCCGGCAATCGCCCAGGATGGCCGGCTGGTCTTGCCGCCGGTTGCGCTCGGCCCGATGTAGTTGCCGATGATCTTGTTGTTGGACGTGGTCGCGCCATCCTCGGTCGACGAGTGCGACACCTCAACGCCATCCGAGCCGTTGCCGCTGATGATATTCCGCTCGCCCGGGCCGGTCCCGCCGATGATATTTCCTTGGGACCCGAAATTGATATCTACGCCGTCGGCGCCGTTGCGCCACATCGTGACGCCGTCCTGCTTCAATCCGATGTAGTTGTTATAGACGCGGGTGTTTTGGGTGCGATACTCCATGCTGAGGCCGTCCCAGCCCCCCGAGATAATGTTCCGCTGCGCCGGGGTCGCACCCCCAATCCAGTTATTGTTGGCGAAATTCTGGAGGCGCAGGCCATCGCCGCCACCTCTCGAGGGGAAAGTAGAAGAAAAGTTTGGATCATTTACATTTGCCTGCGTTAACGTGGCATTGCTGCCGATAAAGTTGCCCTCGATCCGGTTATTCGAGGCGGAGCTACCGGCAATGTACAAGTTGACATCCCAACCCCAGAGCGAGAGACCCCGAATCACATTATTGGGCGACGCCACGTTGAGCCCATACACACCGAATTTCTGCTCGAACGTCAGGCTCGGGTCGAAGGCGCGCCCCTTCACCTCGACACGAATCACGGCATCGCCGCCTACCTGCAAATTATTAGGCTTGGCGTTACACTGCGTGTATCCGTCGATCGTTGTTCCGGCTTTCCCCGCATCGTCAAGCACCAGCATAGTCGTAGCAGTACTTGCCACGTTAATCGTTAATGGTGCGGCTTGGTCACACGCGCCAAGCCCGAACGTAATCGTGTCGTGGCCCGGGTTGACGTTAGACTGCTGAATGGCTGCGCGTAACGTGCATTGACCACTGACCGTGGCACAAGCAGGGTTGGTGGTGCTGGCGTCGGGCTCATCGCCAAGCGAATTCACGATGATCGGCACATTGGCCATTGCGGAGACACCTGCTTCATCTGAAGGCGGCGTGTTAGGATCCGCAGGTTCACCCCAGGCAGACATGACCGTTTGGATATCGGCCACATCAAGACACCCGTTACCTGAAAAATCGTATGCTCCCACACTGCTTGCCATGCATTCATTTTGCTCTTGCGCACCAATCCACGCGGTGATCAAGGGCGAAGCATCGGAGTCGTTCACTACACCATTCCCGGTAACATCTAACGGCACGGGCGAGGGCGTACTTTCCTGCGCGCTAACGGGGATCGCGAGGCTGCTAATAAGCAGTAGGCTGGATAGCATAACAGCAGCTTGGGCCGGCCCCACGTTCAAGCGATGATTCAACATGATTATGTGTCCGTTTCTCAAAGGCACAGTCGGTATAACGGTTCTCATCCGGAACAGTCTTCTGAGAAATTATCGTCCGACGATCTCAATCGTGGCATTTGCGGTTGAGGCTGGCAGCACGTTGCCTTGAGGGTCGACCAACTGAACCTTATCGAGCTTGAGCTCCAAGCGACCGGGCGCTTTTGCCACAAATACGATCTCTGCCAGCTCAACTCGACCGTTGATGCCAGAGCGGTCACGCACCGCTTCCTTGTACCGGGCACCAGCACACTGGGCTACCGGACAAGTTACAGCTCCGATTACGACAGACCCATCACGAAAGACAGGACCAAGCGGCAGCAAATCGCGATTCGGCCCCTTCAGCGCCTCGGTGACCGAGGCATGTTCCACGAGTAGGTGCTTTGCGTCGAAGTTAAGCGCGCTTTGAAATCCTCCCAGATTCCGTACCCCCGTCGCGACCACCTTCACCCGCACTTGCTCATCGAGCCGCGCCTTCTGGGGAACAACAATCTCCAGCGTCGCGGTCGACGCGGCGCCGGCTGCCGACTTCTGACTCAGCACAAGCGTGGTGGCAAGGGCGAGCAGCACCAGCACTACGCTGACTGACAGCAAAGAATGACGACTTCGGGATACACGTACAAACATAATCTTTCCTCTCGAACTGCAACCAGCTGCAAGGCGTGAGTCGTTAGCTTGGTCTTGCTACAACATGAGAACGCTAAGGATGCGGCGACGGATACGGGCTTGCCGAACAGTCGCCGCACAATGTGAAAGAGCGCTTCATTACCACTGAATTGATAGAGCTAGCCGCTTAGTGGTAATGCTCCGCTGGAGGGGTGATGGGGTGGGTCTGCTGCATCAGGACGAACGCGTTGAGAACTTCTGGGTTTGCGAGCTTGTGGCCGGCAGATCACGGCTCGTCGATGGCTGCCCACTAGACTGCAGGGCGAGATCCTCGGTTGCCCGCGCTTCTGCACTTGAGCTGCGAAGTGTTTCTAGGGCATAGCCAACCAGCGCCAATGCAATGCCGAGCAGCAGGCCGAACAAGACACCGAGTGTAATCGTGCGAGTTGGCTGTGGCGCGAAGGGAACGACTGGCGGAACAGCCTCATTGGTGATGTCAAGCTGAATTGCCTTCTCGGGAATCTCCTTGGTTAGCTCTTGTGCAACCGTGTTGACAATTGCAGCCGCAAGCTCCGGATTGGTACTCTGAGCTTGGATGTCAATCAGGTTCGTGTCGGGGAGCACGAGCGTGGTGAGGTTCGACTCTGCAATCACGGCAGGGTTAATTCCCAAGGCCTGTGCTACCTGGACCTGCATAGAGCTACCTGTCCCCTTGCGGGCGAGGGTATTGATGATCGTACGCCTCTCGAGCGCTACCATCACGTTCACAACATCGCGTGGCTCTGCCAGCACGCTATTGGGCCGTAGCTCAACCTGCGCGGTGGCGCTGTAGATTGGCTGCTGGTTAGAAACCGTGTAGGCAGCCGTTCCCGTCGTCACCAGGACGGATAACAGGATTAACCACCAGTTTGTAAGCAGTACCCGGAGAAAGGTTGATATATCCATTACGTTCGTCGCCTCCAAAAGTGTAAAGATTGCCTCGTAATTACTTATCTCGCTCCGCGTGCCTCAACCACCGCCGTTACTGTGCGTACCAAAATCATGATGTCGAGCATCAAGCATTGGCGTTCGATGTACGCGATGTCAAGGCGGAGCCGATCATCGAATTCGGTCTCAGCACGGCCAGTAATTTGCCACAGCCCTGTGATGCCCGGAACTGCGTCGAGCCGCTCGGTCTGCCACAGGCGGTAGGTGCTACTGGCAAACGAGGTCGGTCGTGGACCGACGAGGCTCATGTCGCCCTGGAGCACATTCAGAATCTGCGGGAGCTCATCTAAGCTCGTTTTGCGCAAGAAGCGACCAACACGGGTAATTCGCGGGTCATTCGTGATCTTAAAATCGGGCCATTGTAGCTCGTTAAGATGCATCAAATCTTTTTTTAGCTCTTCTGCATTCGGCACCATTGTCCGGAACTTGTACATACCGAAGCGTCGTCCACCTCGTCCGGTCCGTTGCTGCCTAAACAGAATGGGCCCGTTCGGTGAGTCGATTTTGATCAGAATTGCACAGACGATAAACGCAATGAGCAGGACCGGCATCGCAAGCATACAGATCGTCAGGTCCATTGCACGCTTGAGGCGATGGTACGTCCGACCCCGAATAAGCCGCCGCGAAGGCTCAAAGCGCTCGTACCATACCGTGTCTGCCCGTCCATCGTAAATGTTCTGTGAAAGTGCCATGTCCTTACCTTCTTCTCACTCGTAGACACGCTGGTGGTAACAGCTGGGAGCAGCCCCTTGCTAGCGGGGTACTCTTCTGGGCTGCTCCGCCACGGCCTGCATCATTGCTGGTGCTTCCACGACTGGTAGCTTTTCGGTTGCGCCTGACAGCTCGTCGCTCCGGCGCTCCTGCACAATCGGATTGAGTGCGCTTTCGGCTTGATACGCCAGCTCCTCAAAGGTCACACCTTGATCGGGAAAGCTCGCAACCCCATAGCGCAATGTAAATCCAAGTCGTCGCTGCACTTGCTGATCAAGGCGGGCAAGCGTCGAGATCGTTTGTGCCTTTGCCATCTCAGGCATGATCAAAACAATCCGGCCTTCTTCCGTTTGATCAACCACGAAGTCTGTACGTCGTAGGCTACGAGCAAGCAAACGCGTGACGGCAATCATCCGGTGTCGCTTTGCTAGTACCTGCTGGACTTCTTTTTCGGCTGCCTGCACAGCGCGCGGAGCTGCTTGAGCATCGACATCTAGCACCATGATGCTAAGGGGTCGATTGGCCCGTCGGGCAAACTGTATCTCACGCTTGATGACCGACTCGGCTTGTTCCTGCCGGTAGACCCGCCCATCCATGTCGATAAACAGGAGCGACCGAACTGCCTCAAGGAACTCGACACATAGGGCTCCGACGATATAAGCGAGCGACGCACTAATCAGAACGGATGTCAGCTCAAAGAACGAGATATAGGTGTGTGCTCCACCCCATACCGGACGATCGCTACTGAGGCGAGCGAGAACAAACACGAGCACACCGATTACTTGCATCTGCCACAGTGCAATCCGCTTCACCTGTGGCAGCAACAGCCCAAGTGCAACCACGGCCACAACAGCTACGTAAATCGGCGAGGCAATATTGAACAAATCGGGCTCGGTTACGTCCAGGTCTAGCCGCTCGATGTTAAAGAAAAATGAGAGCCACAGGACTAGCACTAAAAGATAGCGATTCAGACGTAACACAGCTCATCTCCCCTTTTGTGACGTGGTGCTGCAAAAAACGTTGATTAGCTATCACCGTATCAACGTACACCGAGCGATTTGCCTTCTTGACCGACTCCCAGAGCCAGCAGCTCGAAATTTGATAAGGATTAGGACTTTCGGTCCGTTGACATATAGTACCTATCGTATATAACGTTAATGTCGACGAAAAGTTACGACGAATCATGGAAGGATTTGGCTGCCTTTTTGCTCCATCTCTGGCCTCCCTCGTTGACCGTGTCCTCCGTGCCTTTGCCCGCGCCTGGTCCACCCTAGATGCAGGCTGTACGGCAGCATCGACCTGAGGTTGATCCCGTCGTCGACCTTCTCTCATGCTTGACGTCGTACTACAATTGCTGTGCACATACTGTCGACCCGGACCACGGTGAGCGAGGCAAGCGTAGAGAGCGTACGGGGAAGAGGCGATTTCACAACGCTGCCGGCGATCGCTACGACATAGCACGTGGCTCGGTCAGGGCGTTAGCAAAGCAAAACCCTTGCCACGAAATGGGCGATCAAGTGAAAAGCGGGAGTGGTTGGTGGAGCAGCGCTTGGCAACTGCTCGGGTCATCGGCCGTGGCCGCTACGTACGATAGATGCGCACCCCTCACGTGATCTGTGCAGTGTCAGAAGTGCTTCCTGAGCTCCGGCGGTTAGCGTTACAGTAAAAGTTATACGACTACCACAGCTGCAAAAGTCAGAGAAAGCGGTATCTCACATGCCGACCCAAACTGTGAGCGGATGCCGAGGGGTGCATAGAGGAAGCGTGATGAGTTGGCTGGGCAAAGGGAGCGTTGGCACAATGAGGCCACGGATGTTACGGCCGCATCACCTTAGACGCTATTAAATAAGTAATGTGGTATGATTCTGTA
>JADDQE010000046.1 GCA_016781525.1 bacterium
TGACAACTACGCTCGGCCGTGGCCTTTGGCTATGGCTCTCCGAGCACCTTAACAACTGAATACAAAGAGGAGAACGAACGTGGACGTGCCTGCCATCATATGGGCACTTCTTGGGGTCCTTCTCGGAGGACTGGCAGGCGCAGGCTTGATGTACATGACGTATCGGCCCCGTACTCAGCAGCAGCAGAGCCAGGCAGAAGCCGAGGCCGCGCGGCTGGTGAGTAGCGCGCAGGCGCAGAGCAAGGAAATAATCTTGCAGGCGCAGGCCGACGCCCTCAAGGCGCGGAATGACGCCGAGGTCGAGGTGAAGAATGGACGTCAAGCGCTGCTCAAACAAGAAGAACGCATTCAACAGCAGGAAGAACGGCTCGCGCGCAGCCAAGAGAAGGTTGATCGTAAGTTGGAAGACCTCGAACGACGCGAACGAGGCATCGCCCAACGCGAACGACACATCGAACGGCTCCATCGTGAGGCGGACGAGCTCAAAGGGCGTCAGCAGACTGAGCTCGAACGGGTTGCCGCCTTGTCCAACGAAGAAGCCCGGGGCATTATTTTGCAGCGTGTGGAGGCGAGTACGCGCGAAGACGCGGCAAAGCTAATGCGCCAGATCGAACAAGAGGCTAAGGACGAGGCTGACAAGCGAGCCAAGAAAATTATAGGTATCGCGATACAGCGCTTGGCATCGGAATACGTCGCCGAGCTAACGGTGACGACGGTTCCGCTACCAAGCGAGGAGCTCAAGGGCCGGATTATTGGCCGTGAAGGGCGCAACATTCGTGCCTTTGAGCAGATAACGGGTGTTGATATCATCGTCGATGATACGCCCGAGGCAGTCGCCCTGTCATGCCACGATCCCGTGCGCCGCGAGGTGGCTCGGCTGTCGCTGACGAAGCTCCTCAAAGACGGGCGGATTCATCCTGCTCGGATCGAAGAGGTAGTCGAGAAGACACGACAAGACATCGAGACGGTTATCCGCGAGGAAGGCGAGCGGGTCGTGTACGAGGCCGGTATTCAAGGTCTCCATCCTGACCTTATCAAAATTCTCGGACGATTAAAGTATCGTACAAGTTATGGTCAGAACGTTCTGCAGCATTCGCTGGAGTGCGCACTCCTGGCCGGTATTATGGCAAGCGAGCTGGGCGCGAATGTCCAGGTTGCGAAAACTGCCGCACTGCTCCACGACATCGGCAAAGCCGTTGACCACGAGGTGCAGGGGCCGCATGCGCTGATTGGCGCCGACATTGCGCGGCGGCTGGGGCGCTCAGGCGCGATCGTACACGCGATCGCGGCACATCACTTTGAGGAAGAACCGCTGACCGTGGAGGCGTTTATTGTCGCCGCCGCCGACGCTATGTCGGGTGGTCGGCCAGGAGCGCGCCGCGAGACGCTGGACTTGTATATTAAGCGGTTAGAAGCGCTTGAAACGGTAGCGACATCGTTTCCGGGCGTGCAACGGGCCTTCGCAATCCAGGCGGGTCGTGAGGTCCGGGTCATGGTTCAGCCTGACAGTATCGACGATCTTGGGAGCATGACGCTCGCTCGCAATGTCGCGAAGAAGATCGAGGAAAGCTTGCAGTATCCAGGCCAGATCAAGGTAACGGTCATTCGGGAAACGCGGGCGGTCGACTACGCGCGGTAATGGGAGTTGGGGGCAGTCCGTGGCGTAGCAACACCGAGTACATTTTTCTCCACGTCCTCAAAAGGAGGCAGCTCCGATGGATCGCAGCTACGACAACTACCGGCTCAACGAGGTTGCGGCCGGCTCGGACAGCTCCCGACCAGAGCGCGGCAACGAGCGGACCGGCTACATGGGCCATTCGGCGCCAGCGAGTAATCCGAATATGCTTCAGCACTCCGGCACCGAAGTGTTGAAGGTCTCGACTCGCTCGCGACCAAGCGCGGTGGCCGGTGCAATTGCCGGGGTCATCCGTGAAAGCGGTTTGGCAGAAGTTCAATCAATCGGCGCGGGTGCGACAAACCAGGCGATCAAAGCCGTGGCGATCGCGCGCTCGTATCTCAGCGAGGAGGGTATTGATATCTTCTGCGTTCCGTCGTTCATCGATGTTGCCATCGATGAGGAAGAGCGTACCGCAATCAAGCTGGTTATTCACCGCCGTGATAAGATCTAGCAGCCATCAGCCCGAGACGAGCTTCGTCTCGGGCTGATGTGTTTAACACTCCGGCTGACCGCGTCTGCCTTGGCGCTACTCTTCTGTGCCATGCAACCATTGCCAGTAGCGTATCCCGTACTGCACCCAAGAGATCGCAAACGGAATCAAGGTTGCGTTCAACATGAGCCGTCCCCAGCGCCGCGCATTGAGAATGTACAGCAGCAAGACGACCGTGAGCATCGCAGTCGTTAGCTTACCGGCATAGATTGAGGTTGTGATCTCAGTCGTCTCGCGAAAGATCAGCGTTGCCCCCATCAAGATTGCCGCGTCGCGCGCCAGCAGCAGGTTCGTAACCCACCAGGGAAAGCCCCGCTTCATGCTCAGCGCGATCGCCACGCCGTCCAGAGTCAGCTTGTCTGCTATGGGGTCGATCAGCTTACCGAGCTCGGAGACCTCACCGCGTCGCCGCGCAAGGGGACCATCCAGGGCGTCGGTTGCCATTCCAAGCACAATCACGGCCAGCGCTTTCTCGGTACCCTCGTCCCGTATAAGATAGTAGACGGTCGGACCAACGAGCGCCAGCCGGATCAGCGAGAGCACATTAGATGGGTAGCCAAACTCTTCGGCAGTGATTGAATCACGGATCTTCGCCGGCACGCCGTCCTCCGTAGTGTGTGTATAACAGTTGTTCGCGTTGTAGCTTCAGTGTCCATGCGCATGTTTGCAGTAAGAGCAGTAGAAGCAACAGCAGTGCCAACGGCGGCAGCCAAAACAACAGCGCCGCCAGCACGATTAGGAGCGCGTTCTTGAGCGACTCGATGACCAGGAGCACAAGTGCGCCACGCGTGATGGCCACGTATTCGCGGATCCAGGCGGATAACCAGTAGACGCCCGTCGTACCGGTAAACCCAAGCACCGCTGCGGTCCAATCCGGAACCGGCAGTGGTAAGGAGGCTATAATTGCAGCGCTGGCCAACGGCCGCAAAAATGACTGGATGCGGGCGTGGAGATAGGCGTTTTGGGTACGGCGTGGGTTCAGGTAGACTCGGTCGGTAACGGTGATCGGTACGAAGTAGAGATCGGCGAGCAACTGCAGTGCGAGCAGCGCGAGTAGGAGCACGACGACCCATGGCGTACCAAACCAGGCAAACTCCTGCCGAACAACCATCCGCTCGTTAAACACGGCAAGACTGAGGGCAACTGCCGCCAGTGGAGCGTTCAGCCCTACAAACATGATCAATGTAACGGCAACGACCCAAATCATCGAGGTTTCCTGCGAGCACGCTGCTCAACTATATTCGGCGGGAACACATTGAAGGGCTTAAGTTGATGACGCTTCCCAGGAATGCGCAGTCATGCGGTCCTCCAGTGTTCTAGCGTCGTGCCTGTGCTTGCAGGCGTTCAAAAATACGGAGCTGAATCTCGCGAGCGGCTGCAGCATAGAGCTGGATTACAACGAGCCGCGCATACAGGAGCGCTGACAGCCCCAGCCAGATGAGCAGCAGTGCCAGCCACCCCGACCATGCCATGGCGTAGAGCGCCGCTACCAGCAGGGCGATTGGTGCGAGATACACCGGCAGTGAGCGTAATCGCGCGCGAATGTAGGCGCTCCGCGCCGGCTGCCGTAAAACATGATGGACGACTTGCCCCCCAATGCCGCTAGCCGGCTGCCCCTCGGCAACATATATTTGCTTCGCTGCCGGCGACACGCTGCTGAGCCAAGCCGCCACCACCCAAGCAGCTGCCACAAGCGCGACAATGGTTCCAAGCTGGCCGAGCACGGCGATGCCGCGCTCGGCCAGCACTACTCCCAAGGCAACGCACATCAGGAACAGGCCCGCAAAGAGCAACGGCAGAGCGAAGTAGAAAAAGTCGATCACCAGGGCAAACAATCCGATCACCGCTTTGTTCCCAAGCTGCCTCCATTCTGGGAGCGGCGTGGGAAAGCCGTTGTGTGTGTTCTCGATGCTCTCGGCTTGATAGCCCTCGACGATGGGATAGCCAAGAACGGTGAGCCATAGGGCTCCGCCAATCAATGCTTTGCGCCACCACCATGGGTCAGCATGGATCGTGGCAATCGCCGCTTTAAGTGAGGGCGTCTGTGGCTGTCGGAACATCGGCTAGTGGTGGCCTGAAGTGATCGCACTTGGTAGCTCCTCTAGCCACCGCCGCAGCAGCTCAAGCGCTGCTGCTGCCACGAAGTCGGGCGCCTGTGCGAGTCCGAAGTCGATGCCGCGGGCAAGATACCGCAGAGGCTGCTGGTGTCCCACACCGAGTGCTACGTGGACGGTTCGAAAGTGGTCCTGGGCAGGCTCGACCAGGACGACAAGCCTTGCCGCTCCAGGGTTGCTGCCTCCATCTGCCGCGATCTGCCGCGCCGTCGCCTCATAGGAGTTGGAGCGCACGTCGACGTGCGTTCCAATGGTTACGACGTCGAGGGTTTGCTGCCCCGTGGGCGTCTGTGATAGCGCATGATACACGGGCGCAGTGACAATATTTTCATGGAGGACCAGCCGCACGCCGTGCTCTGCCAGCAGCCGCCCAACCCGCTGCTCCAGCGTTTCGGCGCCCATTAGGTGCCCCACGAAGCGCTCGTTCAATGTGGCGATGAGGGGCGCAACCAGCGCTTCTGCCGCCTCCTGGCTGCGTCCTTTCGCGGCGATACGGATTGTATGTTGCCCCCGCTTTGCTGTAATACCAACCACGGGGTTATCGCCCAGGATCATGTCCGCGATCCGCTCCCCGGCTTCCGCTTCGGTGAGGCCCGAGACACGTACCTCGCGTACGACCAGCACCTCGGCGAGGCCATGCTGCTCTCGGAGATAGGGCAGCAGCGCGTGCTCGGTCAGGTACTGCAGCTCCTGCGGTACACCGGGTAGCGCCGCGATATAGCAGCCGTCACGCTCGGCGACAAACCCTGGGGCGGTTCCCCGCGGGTTACGAATAATATAGGAACCGTCGGGAACGTACGCCTGCTGCCGGTTTGACTCGCTCATTGGTCGTTTGAAAGCAGCAAAGCGTGCTGCGATATCGTCGAGCAACGTCTGGTGAAAGGTAAGCGGCCGCCCGGTCGCCTCGGCGATCGCTTCGCGGGTGAGGTCGTCTCCGGTAGGACCGAGGCCACCCGAGCAGACAATCAGCTGGCTGCGGATCATCGCCTGCTGGAGCACGCCGACAATCTCACCGAGATCATCCCGGACGAGTGTAACGCGGCGTACCGGAACGCCTACCGTTGCCAGCTGTTGGGCTAGGTAAGCGCTGTTGGTATCAACCGTGACGCCGAGCAGCAGCTCGGTGCCGATGGCAACAATCTCAGCTTCCATGTGTGTTGCTGCATGAGCGTCGAGGGCAATCCCTTCCGGGACGCGCTCGAAGCCTATGCCCTACGTACGTCGATAATGGTTGCACGCCGACCGCGCAGCATGGCGACCAGCCGCGCTTCGTCGCCGCCTTCCACCTTTGTGACAATCGTCGGACGCTCCTGATTGTCGCCGCGGAAGACGTTAAGGGTGATAATAGTTGCCCCTTGGCGCGTGATCTCGCCCACCAGCTGCGCAAGCGCTCCAACCTGATCTTCGACTTGAAACGTGAGCCGTAGCCCGCTTCGTCGCGCGCCTAAGAGCTCGACCATCACCCGAAAAATGTCCGTCTCGGTGATAATGCCCACGAGACGCTGCTGCTCGTCCACGACCGGCAAGCCGCCGATTTTGTTGTCGGCCATGAGCCGCGCCGCTTCCTCCAGCGATACCTGTGGGCCGACCATGATCACGCCGCGAGTCATGATCTCGCCCACCTTGATCCCTGAGCCAGTTGCCCGTGCAAAGGGCCTGAGCGTCATAGATCGCGCCTCGGCGGCGTTGTTCAAGTCCTTTTCGGCGACAATACCGACGACGTGCCGCTGCTTATTCAGAACCGGCAACCGTCGAACTTTATACTCTCGAGCAGTTCGCAGAGCTTCAGCGCTGCTAGTTTCCGGCATGACAGTCCGCACCTCGGTCGTCATAAAGTTGCGGACGAGCATAGCCTTCCTCGCGATATGTAGCCAGCGCAGCTAGACGATCGTTTCTTGGCCGACCGGGCGTCCGTTGGTTGTGTCAAGCAGGGGCAGGCCGGCTGGCGCGCGCACACGAGTATTGAAGTCCGCCCATAGCGCCTGCTCCCGTTCTCGCGCTGCGCGCCTGCCAAGCTCCAGGGCACTGTTCCAGCGGTCGCTGATATTTTGACGTGTTTCACTACCGGTCTTGGGCGTGCTGAAGATAATGATCCCTGCACCAATTGCTGCGCCGACCGCCGCCCCCCCAAGGAAGCTGAAAAAGTCTTTCACGAACGTCTCCTTACCGCTATCTTCTGCGATTATACGGCAAGTTCGCTTCCAACAAAAGACGGCCGAG
>JADDQE010000080.1 GCA_016781525.1 bacterium
CACCGCAGGTGTTCTCACCCGGGTCATGACTGCGTGAATTGCTGGTCCTGCTCACCGGGCAACATTCTTGGTCGTAAGCGTGGAGCTGGTGCTTCCGTCCATCTACCAATCGTTCCGTTTTTTTGGTTTTATGGAAATCCACAAAGCTGGCATACTTGAAATCAAGCTAACTGGCATACCAGAAATCATTAGAAAGATTATGTCTAGTTTGTTGATCCAGCCGGGTGAGACGCTGCTGATAGAGGGACTCACCTGCAAGGTGAAGTGGTGCTTTAACCCTTCCGGATTCATTGCACTGGTTGCCATCATCATGCCGACCATCCACGCTGTAATGCGCTGCCCCACTCGTTCATTCACTTATTGCTGGGTCGGCCGACCATGCGTCTGAGCACAGTATTGCCAGCTGGGGGTGTGAGCAGCTAGTTGTCTTGGATGCAACGTTGTACCACACGAGCGACGACGAGACGCATGTGCCGCAGCAGGCATGAGCTAACAGCCAGGGTCCAATGGCTACACGAGCTTGTAGGCGAGGACGCTGGTGGACAGCCATCCAATGGTAGTGGGGCGGTGCGTGTACACGGGACCCAGGTTTGATCGCCATACGATTGTGCATTTTGACGGTCGCCCTAGTGGTAGCACGATGTCTTAAGATTCAGCAAACCAGTATGCTGGATTTCCAGTATGCTGGATTCCCAGCATACTGGAAAATGGAAATGTCAGGTGGTGAGAATCCTTCAGCATTCAATGTGTTGGTGCAGAGACCCGGTTGTGCTTATTGGCTGGCAACTGGTCGTGGTGGACGCTCGCTACGGCATAGGCTTGGCGTGCTTGCGGCGATGCGTACTATGGGTGATGGCACTGGTCGCATGGCCTTGTGCTAACGGTAGGAGGTCGTGCCGTGCCGCAATTTCGTTGACATAATCGTTCCGTAGAGTTCCAACGTCTCATTGCCTGTGCTGGCTTTGTCGTTTAGCGCCGGTGGTGGTTGTAGCGCCGGTCACGAACACCGCACGAGATTCGTTCCAGTTTGCCCTAGCACGTGATTATAGACAGCGTAGTGGGATGCTAGGTTCCACTCAATTGCCAGGTTCTGCGAGCGCCATGACCTGCACGATAAACGACGTTTTTTCGTCACGATACCTCGTGATATCGCGCTGGTGCTGCGCCGCTGCCGCCCGCTTCACGTCCGCATAGGCACGTGCGACCGCGGGATGAGCACGCAAATAATCGCGGAACAGAATCGGCTCAGCCCAGGTGTCTGTTCCATAGTCGGTGACATGCACCTGGTGCGTGCCTTCATTGTACGGGCCTTTACTGAACCGGCGTCGTTCCAAGCCCGCCCGGTGCAGGACCTCCTGGTACCCGAGCTCAGCCAATGCTCCGATGTAGGGCGTAACCTCGGCACGATCACGCACCGCGACCGAGATATCGATAATGGGCTTGGCGGCGAGTCCAGGCACCGCCGTACTGCCGATGTGTTCGATGCGCAGCACCAGTGCGCCGAGAACGTCCAGTAAGTGCTGCTGCTCCTCAGCATAGAGCACGGGCCACTGCGGGTCATAGTCGACGATGACAATCGGATGGCTCAAGTACTCCGCCATGCAATCCTCCAAGCTGGATTACAAGCAATCCAGCTTGCTGGTATTCCGGATAACTGGAACGCTGGCTTTCAAGCAAATGATGGCTACGCAGAGGACGAGCATGGTACTGGTGATTGTCCGCACAGGTGGCCTGTTGTGAGCTTATTCACTGTGCGTGCGACGCCATTCTTCGAGAAAGTGGAGCACAGCGGCATAGTGCTCCTGGCGGATCAACTTGTAGCTTGAGACGCCGAAGCGACGATACAACTCGGCGAAAATACTCTGATACTGGTTTTTTCCAGGCGCTCTCGTCGTCAGCAAGTCCGCCAGGGCCTTGACCTGGTTCGAGATCTCGGCCGCCTGCGTGTCGGTGACATAAGCGGACGGGTGCACCTGCTCTTCGAGCACGCCCAGCCGCACCTGCACGTCCCGAATCACCCGCGCTGCGCTGTCCATCCGGGTGGCTAACCCCTGCTGCTCCTGCTCAAGCACCAGTTGTTGCTCGGCCAGGCGGGTGATCGCTCGGCCCACCTCGGCGATGTATTGCAGCTGGTGGGTCGCCGGGCGGGGCGTAGTTACCTCGGTGTCAGGTTCGGCAACCAGCATTTGCGGCTTGAAGGCCTGCCAGAGGACCACCGCCGCCTCCGTCTGATAGCGCACCAATTTCGCTTGCAGCTCAGGCTTGACGCGACTCGCCTGCACGCCCGCAAGCCAGAGGGGCAGCAGGTCCAACCGCAAACACTGGGTTTCCTGGGGCCCGCCCTCGGTCTGGATGAGCAGCGTGACCAGCCCCGTATTCAGCACGGCATGATGTTGCACACGCCGCACCTGCGACCAGCGCTTCAAGCCCAGTGCCTCACAGACGCGACTGAAGAGGACGAAGATGGCGCCGTCATCCTGTTGGACGGCGACCAGTTCATCGTCATAGAAGGGCACCGTACGGTGCGGCAGCGGAGCGGAAGCACTCATATGGTCCTCGTAGGCAGAATGCGGTGTCGGCGACGTTCCGGGTTGGGCCAGTGCCCCAAGCAGGCCTCAATTGAGGTCCCCTTCATTGGGTCTCCGGCACGGGAACGGAGCCTCAATTGAGGCCCCCTTCGTTGGGTCTGCGACGTAGCACACCAGTCGGCCACCGACACGTGGTTGACACTCGATTTTGCCGCTTGACAGATCGGACGCCTAATGTTTACACTGTTTTCAATTGGTGTCAACTATTCAGTTGCGGCGACATTATGGATAAATTTCTCACCACTGACCAGGTGGCTGACCGGCTCCATCTGCATCAGAACACGGTCATCCGCTACATCCGTGAAGGCAAGCTTGCCGCCGCGAAGGTGGGCAACGCGTATCGCATCAAAGAAAGTTCGCTGGCCAACTTTGTGGGCGAGGTCGAACCGCCGACCACGACGGCCAGGATCGTCGCCGTCGCCAATCAGAAAGGCGGCGTTGCCAAGACGACGACGACGGTCAATCTTGCCGCCGCGCTTGGTGCGCTTGGGAAAAAGGTGCTGTTGATTGATCTCGACCCGCAGGGTGGTTGTGCCGTGTGCCTCGGCCTCGACACCTCATCGCTGCAACGGACAGTCTATGACGTGCTGGTTCACCGGGCGGTCGACCTTGGCAAAGTGGTGATGAAGACTACGTTCGGCTTCGACCTGGCGCCGTCCAACATCGACCTGGCGGGCGCTGAGGTCGAGCTGAAGCAAACATTAGCGCAGGAAAGCGTGCTCAAGCGCCGGTTGCAACCAGCGTTGGACGCCTACGACTACATCTTGATTGATACGCCGCCGAGCCTCGGCATTCTCACGGTGAATGCCCTCACCGCTGCCCATCACGTGCTGATCCCGGTGGCGTGCGAATACATGGCGCTGCGCGGCCTCAAGATGCTGCTCGACACCATTGAAAACGTGCAAACGGTCACCAATCCGGGCTTGACCATCCTGGGGGTGCTGGCCACGAAGTACGATGCCCGGACGCTCAACAGCCCCGAGGTGTACGAGTACCTGAGCCAATTCTGCCAGCGGCAGAACATTCGGCTCTTCAATCAGGTCATCAAGCAGTCGGTGCGCTTCATGGAAGCGCCGAACACCGGGAAGCCGCTGATCCAGTTGCATCCCGAGTTGGACGGTGCGCAGGCGTACCAGCAAGTCGCCCAGGAAATGCTCTATGCCTAACAAGCGTCGTCCCATCTCGTTTCCTGAGCTTGAGCCGAAAGGCAAAGCTGCGATCCTGCGGAGTGCGGCCGAGGTAGCTGCCGAGACACAGCAACTGGACGACCAGGAAGCTGGTATGCCAGAAAACGTGCTTGCCAGCACGCCAGAACAGGAGGACGTTGAGAATCGCGCCCGCTATCCGAAAGCGACGTACCGGCTGAGCCCGGAAACGCTGGAAGCGATCGACGATGCGAAGCGCACGCTCAGACGGCGGTACAACATCAAAGTGTCGTTGGAGGAGATTGCTGAGCAAGCCATCCAGGCCGTCTGCCTTGACTTACAGGAAAGCCAGGACGCCAGTTTGCTGGTGGCCATGTTCTCGGGCAAGCGGAAACCTGGCAAATAATGGGGCACTGCGTCCAGCCGCAGCATCCTGCTGCGGTGCTACCGCCACTACGAGGTCATATAGCACGGGTCAATAACCCACGGGAGCATGCGATGTAACGAGGATACCGGCACGCGCAGGCGTGCCTCGCGCCCAACTTAAAAGCCAAAGCCGCCAACCCTGCAACCGGCCAAAGTTCTAGGGTAAGCGGCCCGAGTACCGCCGGCGTGAGCCGACGAGGTCTTTCTGCGCTCAGTGTACCACACTGGGTGTGCGGTGGCAATACCCTGTTCTGGTCCGAGGTTCGGCCAGGAAACTGGGTCGTGCCGTCGTGCCGACCTTGGTCCCACGCTGGCGGCGTGGAGCACATCCATGGAGCCACTAGCTTTAACGCACGCCTGGGAGCTCCAGGCGTCTGTCCGTTCGACGGTCGTGCGGATGCGTCCGTCGGACCTGCGCCGACAACTACCCGGCTGTGTCGTTCAGACCGCATTACGCCGCAGAACAACACGATCTGTAATTGACATAACTCAACAGGTTGTGCCTGTTCATCGGCCTCATACGTTGGACGTGACGGGCAGGCGTAGCGGCCTTGCAATGGAGGCGATGGGCACGCGTGGGTCTACGATCGTGTGGGCCATCCCGTCCGTCAGCGCCAATCCGGCTGATCAGGTCGTGGGCTACCACCACGTGTGGCGGGAGGTGCTGCGATGAGCGCGGATGCAGCTCCCGCCTGGCGGCCACGCTACGACCCCCACGAGACGCTGGAGCAGTTCGCGGCGCGGCAACGACGTGCCTACGCCGCGTTCGAGGCGGCCTGGCGGGAAGAACGGGTCTCGGTCAAACTCAAAGGCTACTACGACCAGCTCGTACGCGCGGTGGGGACCAATGCCTATGCGTGGTGGAGTGAAGCCGCCTGGGCGGCCGAGTTCGGGGTCAGCGTCAGCACGATCAAGCGGGTGCTGGCGGCACTGGTCAAGGCGGGCTTGATCCGGCGAGAGCGGCAGTTTGCCGGCACGAGTCACACCTATCTCACCGCCTACGATCCCGTCAGTATTGAGTTTGACATAATGAAAGAGGAACAACCTCACCTTGGGGATAGGGCTGCTTCAGCGGTGGAGGAGGGTATCAATACCGATAATCATTACTTCCCACCCACCAGTGGAGAAAGTAGAGATTATCAGCAATCCGGCTCCCCTTCTTCTGGGCCAAAAAATGAGCTCACGTTCGGCTCACTTTTGCCCTGTGATTCCTTTAAGACTCAACACTTAACTTCGGTTGGTGGTGTACATCACACAACGGCTACCGAACCGGCTGTCCAACGGGTGCTCGACCAGGAAGGCGTCAGCGCCTTTGTCCTGGCTCCGCAAATGGCGCAGCTTAGCTGGACCGAACTGCATGCGGTCCAGCGCTATCTCAACCACCAGCGCAACGTCCAGGACCGGCCCCGCCTGTTTGCCTGGCTCGCCACCCATGGCTTTGGGGCACAGTTACTCCACGGGGCGCAGCAGCGGGCCCAGCGCCGTCCCACGCGCGCTGCAACGGATGACCCACGCCGGTATGTCACAGGTCCCCTGGGAGCTCTCCTTCAGGGCCATGTCTCCGACGAATCACCGGCTGCGCCGCACCGCGCACCGGATCCCGACGCCGGCCTTGCACCGCCCGCTGCCGCACCGCCCCCAGCCGAGCTGTGGCCAGCGGTTCTGGCGATGCTGCGTGACTCCTGCCCTGCCGCCGAGTGGACGACCTGGCTTGAGCCGACGGAGCTGCTGGCGGTGACAGACACGACCGTGATTGTGGGCACGCCCAACGTCTTCGCCCGCGACATGCTACGCGACCACTACCGTGCGCTGCTGGAAGCGACGGTGCAGGGGTGCCTCGGTCAGGGCCGCACGGTCGAGGTCGTTATCGGCAGCGGGTAAGGGGTGTCGTTCCATTCACCACGTGCTGTGCCGGTGGACCTGCCCGCACCTGCCCGCCCAGGCTGCCCGCGCCGCCGGTCAGCCCGACCTCCATTACGGCCGCACTGCCCAGGTCGTTCTGCCCCGCTGTAGCAGCGATCGCCTGCTGGTGGGGAGTCATGTTCCGTACGCGGACGCCAAGGATGCCTGCAGCTAACCGCTTTCCCTGCGGACATGAGTTC
>JADDQE010000226.1 GCA_016781525.1 bacterium
AATCTACTACTGAAGATCAACGCGCCGAACTTTTAGAGAGAAGGGGTAAGCAGCTAGAGCAGCTAGAGCAAATCAATGTGAAGCTAGCCAGGATTAGACAGCTTTACATAGACGGCATCTACAGTGAAGCCGAACTAAAAGCCGACAAGCTGAAGTACGAACAAGCCAGGGAGCTTATACAGGAAGGCATCACAACATTAGATGAACAACTAGCCAGCTTAGGGATAAGTGATGATGAAATCACCTTACTTAAGCAATTTGCTACTAGACTACGAAAGGGCTTAGACATAGCCAACTTTGAACAAAAGAGGAAAGTACTTCAAATGCTCAATGTCCAGGCTGAATTGTATATGAGGGAAGGGGAGAAGATCGTCAAGGTTACATGTTCACTTCCGAACACACAGCAGGAGCTACCGTTATCGGTTACGTCCACAACACAACCATATTGTTGACCTGGTAGCCCAGGACCTCGCGGCCATTGTGGTCATAGCGCGGGTAGATGCTGATGTTGCTGGTCTGGATGTCCTTGTCCGCCACGCCTAGCTCTTTGAGCTTGGCGATAAGCGCCGTCATTTTGCCGTTGTTGTCCGTCAGCGCCTCACGCGCGCTGGGAGCTTCGCTCTGCACACCAATCTGCACTCGAGCCGTGTCGGGTGTTGCCTTCGCCTCACCCTTGCCAACCACGGTAATCTGCCGCACTGGGGCGGGCGTGGTAGCCGCGGCGATCGGTTGTGGCCGAAACACCATCGCTACGATCGCGCCCAGGGCGATGGCCAGTGCAACCAGAGCGAGCGCGCCTGTAAGAGTTGGAAAGCGCATGGTACTCATTGCTCCTTTCGCCTTGTTTTCGAGGTAAGACGGAATAAAGGCGCTGAAAGTTCCAAGGGGATTTTTGGCCTGGGAGCTAGACGGCCATGCCAGGCTTGCAGAAGCACATGCTGTTGGCAGCTGGAGTCAGAAGTGCCGAGCGGCTGCCTGTACCGCGCCGGCGTACACCCGGGAAGCGTCGCGCAGCGCTGCTTGAACCCTCGGTTTGCCATTCGGCCGCTCAGCCTCTATAATACATTGTGACGCAGAGCGCAAAGAAGAGCAGCACGGCGGTACGCGCTGTTGTCCTTTGCGCTTTGAGTATTTGAGTCATCCGGGTGATGCGTCGAGGATCGTCCGCGGCGGCAGTGAGCGCGCCGCGGTGTAAGAGCCTCGCTGTGACAGAGGAGCGTAAGTCGAGTATGGATGCCCGCAACGTCCGCATCGGTGAAACAGGGCTTGAGCAGTTGATTCAGTGGCTGCGTCAGAGCGGCCGGCCGCAGAGCTTGGAAGCACTGACTCAGCAATATCTTGTGATTTTGAAAGAGCTAGTGCGCGTCGAGGAGGAAGCATAAATGGCGCTACACGCTGGGGCTACCCGTCAGCTTGAGTTCGATGGGAGCACCGAGGAACAGGTGCTCGCGCGCCGCGTCTTCGAGATCATGACGGGCCAAGGCGCCCTCGCCGCCCGCGATGCGCTGATCCGTCAATCGCTGGAAAATCTAGCAGCTTTTCTTGCCGCGCAAGATAACACAACGCCCGAGCAGCTGCTGCCGCAGCTCGACGCGGCGATCAAGGCCAACCCATCGGTCTTTTCCCGCGAGGAGCGCGACGGAGCGGTTATTGTATCGACATCGCGCCGTGGCCTCGGCACTGGCCGTCAGGCTGATTTGCGCCATACCTTCGCGCAGCGACTGTATGAGCCGGTCAAGCCGCTGCCGATTGAGGATATCAATAATATCGTAACGACTGTGCGCCCGCCGCTCACCACAGTCGAGCCCGTGCAGATTTCCAACTACTGGCGGGCACTGGCAGGACACGCTCCCATCGCGCCTGATATCGTTGTGCCGACCGCCGAGACGGAAGACGGCGCCACCACCACTGATACGCCGGATGAGGTTGCGCCTGCCGCGCCAGCGGTCGAGGCTGCCGAGCCGGTCGAGGTACGGCAGCCAGTCCAGCGTCCCGCGGCGCCACAGCCAGCAGCCGTATCGCCGACGACTGTTATGCTTAGCGATGGTACGCCTGTTGATCTGAAGCTTCCGGCGGACCAGTTGATGGAGCGCTTCGGCGACGCACTGCGGGCGGAAGTTGCAGCAGCTTTCAGCGAAGACCCGCTGCGCCGCGTCGTCAGCTTCGGCTCGCAATACTACTCGTCCGATGCGCTGCCGAACTTCGGTAAAAACGATCTGCGGCGGATTCGTGATTATATTATCGAGCAGGGCGAGCCGATGCCCGACGTCTCGATCCTGAGCGATGTGTACCGTGAGCGACCAGGCACGAACTCCTTCGAGGTGTTTCGCTTTGGTCTGAACTACCGCCTGAGTCGCGAAAAAGACTTCGAGTTTGCCGGCATGGAGAGGCTCAACCTTTGGTCTGCCAAGGGTCTGCCGGCGATCGGTAGCAAGCGCGTTAAGGCGAGTGACTTGGGGCAGTTTTTCACCTTTGAGGTGGAAGGCTTTGACGATACCGAGCCCTCGGCCGATGGCACGGTCAGCCACTACCTGACTGGCTTCGAGTGGGAGTATGGTGTGCTGCCGCTCAGTGAAGCGTTTGCGTCGATCCTGCCGCAGGCGCTGGTGGCGGAGCAGCGCAGCGCTGCACTCCGGATCGAGGCGCCCCAGCACTACACCACGTACTTGTGCGAGGTACGCTTCCCGACCGTCAATCGCGGCGGCTGGATCTGGGGCTTGGAAGATTTCTTCCACGAGTATCTGGTGCCGGGTACCCTGATTACCTTGACATCGACCGAGCAGGCCAACGGCTTTACGATCTCGTACGAGGAGATCGGCGGGGTTGAGGACAAACTGCTGCACCTGGAAGAGAAGCGCAACCGCTTTGTCTTCATGCCGGTTACTTACTACTCGGCGGTCGACGAAGATCTGCTCCTTTCGCAGCGGCGCTACGGCAAGCTGCGTAACTTGAAGCCGCTGCCAATGAACGACCGCAAGAAGCCCGACGTGTTGCTGGAGCATGTCTTTGAGGCCATGGGCGAGCAGCTCGGCACCAAGGAAGAGCCGATGTACTGGATTCAGTTCAGCGAGCTCCACCTTGCGGTCAATGTGCTGCGACCGATGTCGCGGGCCTACCTCGAGCATTTGCTCGGGCAGGACCCGGCGTTCTACGCCGACGAGGCCACGGTAGGCGCCTATTACTACAAGCCTGCGCCGGAAGCCGTCGAGGCCGACGACGCAGCTGCAGACGACGAGGATTTTGACGACGACGAGTAGGTCGAGTGGGAATCCAACGTCCGAGGCGCAAGCCTTGGGCGTTGGCTTTTAACGGGTTAGCATATGGCGAGCTTAGCGCAAACTTTACGACATTTGGCTGATACTTCTCGGCAGCTTCAGCATAAAGAGCTGCGCCAGCTGAACGATATTGGTGCCGACGCACGGGATGAGTTTTGGACGGCGTGGCAGCCGATCGACGACAAGCGCCGCCGTGAGATCGCGACGGCACTGGCAACGCTGGCTGAGGACAATGTCGATTTTGATTTTCGAGACGTATTTAGCGCGATTTTGGAGGACACCGAGCCCGAGGTGCGGGTGGTGGCGGTCGATGGCTTGTGGGAGGATGAGCGGCTGAGCACTCTCCGCCAGCTCCTGCCGATGCTGGCGAGCGATCCCGACGACGACGTGCGTGCCGCCGTGGCGCTGGCGCTTGGACGATTTGCGTACCGCGCCAGCATCGACAAGCTTTCTGCACGTGTTTCCAAGGATGTGCGTGAGGCACTTCTGAAGAGCGCGTCGAACCTTGACCTGCCGGACGACGTGCGGCGTCGGTCGATCGAAGGCCTTGGCTATTACGAGGGCGACGACGTCCGGATGATCATCGGCCAAGCGTATACATCGGGCCGGCAGCCGCTCAAAGAGAGCGCCCTGGTCGCGATGGGGCATAGCCTCGATCCACGTTGGCTGCCGGTCCTTGCGGCAGAATTGCAGAGCTCCGAGGCGGCGCTGCGCTACGAGGCGGCCCGCGCGAGCGGAGAGCTCGGAACCGAAGCGGCCTCACTGCTGCCACAGCTGCTGGCGCTGGCGGAAGGCAATGATCCCGAAGTCGCTCAGGCGGCAATCTGGGCGCTGGGCCAGATTGGTGGCGAGGCCGCTCGGCGCGCGCTACGACGCCTGTCCCAAAGTGACGATCCAGCGATCCAACAAGCCGCCGATGAGGCGCTGGTGGAGCT
Organism: bacterium; assembly: GCA_016781525.1. Classification (GTDB taxonomy): domain Bacteria; phylum Chloroflexota; class Chloroflexia; order Chloroflexales; family Kallotenuaceae; genus LB3-1. The sequence continues at coordinate 4,211 of JADDQE010000226.1, forward strand.
ACAGGTCGACGAAGGATCGTTTGGTCTCATCTGACCTCGCGGGGCGAGCCGCTCGCCTACGGTCATACGCTCTATGTTGCTAGCATCGCTCACGGATGCGTCTACGTACAGCCATCTTTTCGTCGCGCCGCATTTAGATGATGCGGCACTCTCGTGTGGTGGACAGATTGCACGGCTTACCGCCGAGGGTATTCCGGTCCTGGTCGTGACACTGTGCGCTGGACGCCCAAGTGGAGCTGAGCTGTCGCCCTTCGCACAATACCTGCATGGCGAGTGGGGCCTAGGTGCCGATCCCATCGGCCGTCGCCGTGAGGAAGACGCGGCGGCCCTTCAGCTGCTCGACTGTGATAGTTTGCACCTTGAGCTCCTCGATGCTCCATACCGCGTGGCAGATTATGGCGTCGGCAATGGCTGGCGAGGAACGGTCGTAGCGGACGACCCACTCGTGCCCGCGGTTGACATGCTCTTGGCGCAGCTTCATGCCCAGCAGCCGCACGCTCGGCTGTATGTGCCGCTCGGCGTTGGCAACCATGTCGATCATCAAGTAGTGTGCGCGGCGGGGCTACGGCTCCATATGCAGGGAGCCGACGTCGTGTGGTATGAGGACGCGCCCTACGCGGCGAAGCAGCCCGAGAGCATCGGCCAGCGACTCGCAGCACTTCCCACTCGATTCACCCCGATGATTGTCGACATTACCGCGGAGCTACCACGAAAGCTGCGTGCGATTGCCGAGTACCGCTCGCAGCTTCAAGAGCTCTTCGGTGCGGCCTCGATGGTCGAGGTCATGACCGACTACGCCGCGGCAGTCACGGGGATTGACGGGCAGCTCGGCGAGCGGGTATGGCTGCGCGAGCGATAACGCTTTATATTTGAGGAGGAGCCTGCTTTGAATATCGAGCCGATTGGCACTGTCCGTTCAGCGGTGAGCGAGGGAGTAGATGAAAACTGGGGCGAGGTCATCGCCGAGATTGTGGTACGACCCGAGCTAGCTGCTGGGCTGCAGGGGCTTGACCAGTTCTCGCATCTACTGGTCGTCTTCTTCATGCACCAATCGAGCTTCGACCCAAGCGATCTTGTGCGCCGGCCGCGTGGGCCTGCCGACATGCCTGAGCTTGGAACCTTCGCGCAGCGGGCGAAGCATCGGCCCAACCCGATTGGCATTACCGCCGTGGAGCTTGTGTCGGTCCAAGGAAACCTGCTCCAGGTCAGGGGCTTGGATGCGATCGACGGCACCCCGGTGCTCGATCTCAAGCCATACTTTCCCGCGTTCGATCGTGTGGCGAATGCGGTCGTGCCTCCGTGGGTGCCGCGCCTCATGGAAGGATACTTTTAGGCATCCGCGCTCAGGGGTACGTATATTATTGGCCAAGACCGCCCCCATCCCCATGGCCGACATCGGCATCCGGGCGGAAGAAGGTTGTTCCGGCACATATGCTTCTTGGGTTACAATAGCGCGGCATGAATCATCGAGATATTGCACTCATCCAGCATAGCGATGCCGCTGAGTGGGACGCGCTTGTGGCGCAGCGCGGCGGCCATGTGCTGCAAAGCTGGGGCTGGGGGACGTTCAAGGGCGAGTTTGGCTGGCAGCCCCTACGGCTCGCCGTCACCGACGGTAGGTCCACTGCGGCTGCCCAGCTGCTGATTCGGCCGCACTATGGTCTCTCAGCAGCATATGTTCCCCGCGGCCCGCTCTTTTCGGGGGATGATCTGCTTGATCGAGCGCTCCTACAGGCCTTACGGCGAGTTGCGCGCCGGCGTAGGGCCGTCTTTCTACGGTTGGAGCCGAACGTTTTCGATTCAAACGAGTCGGCGCACTCCCTGCACTCATGGCTACAGGTGCAGAGCTTTCGAATCGGAGAGCCGCTCCAGCCGCGCACCTCAATCCACTTGGACTTGACTCCGCAGCCCGATGCGCTCTTTGCCGGGTTCTCGAAGGGACACCGGGCGGATGTCCGGCGTGCGGAGCGAAACGGTGTAACTGTGCGCGTTGGCACGACCGAGGCCGATCTCGATACCTTCTACGAGATCATGCAGCAGACCGGCGCACGCCAGCAGTTTGGTATTCACGGTCGTGATTACTACGCCGCTGCCCTACGGCTGTTCGGTGACGCGGCCCACCTACTGCTCGCGGAATGGCAAGATACGGCGGTAGCGGCGTTTCTTGTTTTTGCGTGGGGCCGCGAAGCACAGTATATGTATAGCGGCTCCACCGAAACCGGCTTGAAACAGGGCGCTAACCACTTGCTGCAATGGCACGCCATCCGCTGGGCTCGTGAGCGAGGGAGCGCTTGCTACGACTTCTGGGGTATTCCGGATGCCTTCGGGCGCATGGCCAGAGCGTCGGCCGATGAGCTGCCGGCGTTGGAGGAAGAGGCGAAGGGGCACCCGCTTTACGGCGTTTACCGCTTCAAGAAGGGCTGGGGCGGTAGGGTCGTACGCTATCTGCCCGCCTATGACCAGGTGTATCTGGGGGCGCTGTACTGGCTGTGGCGGCGACGGCGCGGCAATGACTAGGGGGCGCGCAAGCATGATCAATGGAACGGGAAAGATGTGGAGTGCACTAGCTGGCTGTCAGCGCTTGTCGCGGTGGGAGACGTGTAATGCAGCCTGAACCGCTTCCTAACTTGCAGCTTGTGCCGCTGGACCGCTGCGTGCTGCACGAGTCGACCGATTCGCACCGTGTCGCTCGGCTTGCGTCGGCGGTCAAGAGCCAGGATGTGCTACAAAACCCGCCGATCGTCGCGCGCTACGCCCGTGGTGAGCATGTCATGGTGCTTGACGGGGCCACCCGCACGACGGCGCTACGTCAGCTTGGTCTAGCAGCTGTGCCGGTCCAGATTGTCAACTACATTGATGCACGGATCGAGCTGCATACCTGGGCACATGTGCTGCATAATGTCAATCTGCACTCGTTGCTACGTGCCCTCCGGCAGATACCGGATCTACATTTACGGCCAATCGATGCGCGTCAGGCTCAGCAGAGCGTCCATGAGCGAGGGACGGTCGGTTCGCTGCTGACGGCCGAGGGTGAGGCATGGGCGCTCGAAGGTGGCGGCTCGCTGCTGGAGGAGGCGGGTCTCCTGGAGGCGGTCTTCCGCTGCTATGTCGAGCGTGCTACCGTTCACCGACTGCCGCATGATGCACGTCTTACTGCCGCAAGCCTCCCCGTGGGGACGATTGCTGCCCTGTATCCGCGCTACACCAAGCTTGATCTTTTGGAGCTGACACACGCCGGCGGGATCGTTCCTGCTGGGATCACCCGGCATGTGATCCCAGGACGGGTCCTGCGGCTCAACGTACCGCTGGGGCAGTTGCGCTCCGGCAGCCTCGCGTCACAGCAGTCGTGGTTTGCGGCGTGGGTAGCCGAGCGGATCGCCGCTGGGCGCGCACGGCTCTACACCGAGCCAACCTGGCTGTTTGATGAGTGACGAAGCCAGGGGCTCGAGGGTAGAGGGGTGTGCCAAGTGATGCGAGTTGGGGTTAGAACAAAGGGCAAAGGACAGAGAAGCGAGCCGTTTCCTTGTGCTATGTTCGATCTTCGCTGTTTTTCGTAGGGAACCTTCTATGAAGCTTGAGCAACTCATTGCTGGGCTGCCCAGCGCCGAAGTCGTAGGGCCGCAGGATTGCGAGGTCCAAGGCGTGGCGTACGACTCACGCCAGGTCGTGCCGGGTGGGCTATTTGTCGCGATCAAGGGGACGCATGTCGACGGGCACCACTTTATAACGCCGGCGATCGAGCGTGGAGCAATCGCGGTGGTTCACGAGGATCCGGTGCCGGCGGCTCATGGTTCCTCGGCGGCTACGTTGATTCGTGTCCCTAACTCGCGGGCGGCCCTTTCGCCAATTGCCGCGGCGTTTTATGGCTATCCCGGCCGCCAGCTCCGTGTTGTAGGCGTAACCGGCTCGAAGGGCAAGACAACGACGTCGACCTTGATTGCACATGTGCTCGATCAAGAGGGTCATTCGAGTGGGCTTATGACCACCGTGGACTTCAAGGTGGGGCCACGCTGGTGGAGCAATCTCACCCGCCAGACCACGCCCGAAGCACTGGAGGTCCAGGCGATGCTGCGCGAGATAGTGGATGGGGGCTGTGACTTCGCGGTGGTCGAAGCGTCTTCGCACGGCCTATCGCCGCAGTGGAACAGGGTTGGAGATTGCGACTTCGACGTGGCCGTAATCACCAATATTACGCACGAGCATCTTGATTATCACGGCACCTTCGAGCAGTACCGGAGCGACAAGGCACGGCTCTTTGATCTGCTACGAGTTGACGGCTCGACCGGCCGTAAAACGGCGATTATCAACCTGGACGATCCAAACGCCGAGTTTTTTATCGAGGCTGCCGGTAACGCCGACGTCGTCACCTATGCTCTACGGCATCCAGCCGCGATGGTCCGGCCCTACGATCTCGATTTGACACGCGACGGCGTTCAGTACACGGCCACTACTCCATGGGGCGACGTTGAGATTGAGCTTGGGATTCCGGGGGAGTTTAATGTGCTGAACTCGCTCGCCGCGCTCAGCGTGGGTCTGGTCGAGGGGATCTCGGGGACCGCCTGTGCGGCGGCCCTGCGCTCCGTGGGTGGGGTGAATGGTCGCATGGAACGGGTCGAGCTGGGACAGCCGTTTACGGTCGTGGTGGACTACGCACACAATCCCGACTCCTTTGAGCAAGTGATGGGGATGATGCGGCCGCTGGCGCAAGGTCAGCTGATCAGCGTCTTTGGCTCGGCGGGCGAGCGCGACCACGAGAAGCGCGCGATCCAGGGGGAGATCGCGGGACGTTACTGCGACTTGGTGGTTATTGCCGACGAAGACCCGCGTGACGAAGACCGCGAGGCGATCCTGGAGGAGATTGCGGTCGGCGTTCGGCAGGCTGGCAAACGCGAAGGCCGTGACTACCTCAAGATCGCCGATCGAGCACAGGCAATTCGTGAGGCGTTCAAGCGAGCAGCGCCAGGTGATATTGTGCTGCTACTCGGCAAGGGTCACGAGTCATGCATTATCTACGAGGGCGGCCGCAAGCTCCCCTGGCTGGAGCGCGCCGAGGCGGAGCAAGCACTACGTGAGATGGGGTACGGAGGGATGAGGGACGAAGGATGAGGGACGAGGGACGAGGGATGAGGGATGAGGGATGAGGGACGAGGGACGAGGGATGAGGGGACGAGGGATGAGGGGATGAGGGTACAGCTTTTTCCCCTAGCTCCTAGCCCCTAGCCCCTAGCCCCTAACTCCTAGCCCCTAGCCCCCCGTCTATGGTTGTGCTTTCCAGGCATGAACGCCGGCGCGAGTGAATGAGAACGGCCGTACACGTACGCCCGCTTCGGTCAAAGCCTGCTCAAGCTCAAGCCGGCGCTCGAAGGGGCAGCAGAAGCACATGAAACCGCCGCCGCCCGCACCTGACAGCTTGCCGCCCCACGCGCCGTGTTGCCGTGCGATGGCATATACCTGATCGACGGCGGGCGACGCAATATGGGGCGAAAACGCCTTCTTGACTTCCCAAGCCTCGTGCAGCAGCCGGCCAAAATCGGGAATGCGCTGGGCTCGCAGGAGCTTAACTGCCTCGTCGACGAACGCTTTGGTCTCGTGGTGGTAGCGTAGGGTGTCACCCTCGCGCAAACGCTGAACCTGATCGTTGACGACGTTGCGCGTCAGCATCTGGCGGTCGCCGATAAAGCCGATCACCAGCGTCGACTCGAGCTCAAGGATCGCCGAGTCGTCGGCTACCACCGGCTCGACGATTGCGTCACCCGTTCCAAAGTGATATACATTCATCCCGCCAAAGGCTGCGGCATACTGATCCTGCCAGCCTCCGGAAATTCCCAAATCTTCGCGCTCGATGCGATACGCCATCTTGGCCAGATCGTGGGGCGTGAAGCCGAGGTTGAAGGCAGCGTCGAGCACTTTGAGCAGCGCCACGACAAGCGCCGACGACGAGCCGAGGCCTGAGCCTGGCGGTACGTCGCTAAACATCACAATTTCGACGCCATCCACCTCGGGATGGGCATTCATGACGGCTTCGGGCAGCGGCAAATTTCCGGTCCACTGCCGCCCGGCGACGTTTTCTGTAATTGTCGCGAGGTCTAGCGACCGAATCGTGACCCCGGGCTTGCCGGTTGGCCGCAGCATGCAGCGTACGTATTTGTCGATGGTGCAGTTGAGCACCTTGCCGCCGTGCTCCTCTGGATAGGGACTGACGTCGGTGCCGCCGCCAAAAAAGCCGATACGCATCGGGGCTTTTGCTTTATAAATTGGCTTCATGACGCTGAGTTTAACGCAAAGTCGCAAAGTCGCAAAGGTGCAAGAGATTCCCTAAGTCCATGCTGCCAGCTTCGGATTAGTCGGTGCTTGCACCACCAGCGTGAGCCAGTCCGTGCTCGACCTTGGCCAGCGCGGCCATGAGCTGGTCTTGTCGGAGTGCCGAGGTAAGATCGCCGCGCGTACGCTCAAGCACGGCCCGCAGCGCATCGGTCGTGCGTCGCAGTCCACCCGTCACCGCGTCGGGATAATCGACCGTGATCAGCAAGCTATACACCTCGTCCATCGCCGCTAGCAGTCGCTCACCCGCCGCGACGTCACCCCGCCGGAGGCCATCAAGAATGTAGCGCCGCAGCTCGCTGGCCGCCTCGGCAAGCCCATTTAGATAGGCCGCCGGCTCGACCGCCACGTCCGCCGCACTGGGCAGCTCTTCATCTCGCACCATCGCATAGGTGAGACGGGCCTCGGCATACTCCTTCAGGGCATCCTGGGTATAGCCCGCGTGCAGGATCGCCGGATGCTCGACCAAGCGGCTACGCAGCTCGCCGGCTGTTTGGGCGGCTTCTTGAAGCAGCGTCTGGGCTATTTCCCACTCGTGCCGATGGGTGGCCCGAATAGCGTTGGCACATTGTCGAATCAGGCTACGTGATGTAGCGAGAGCCGTTTCCCGCGCTTTATTGGTCTCGTCCATGCGGCTGATCGCCGCTTCGACAATTGCTTCGAGGTTCATAAGGTCCCCTAGCTGCCAGGCGTCCGGTATCAGGTATCAGCTGTGCGTGTACCAGCAGTGGTAGCCTGTGACCGGTTGCCTGTCACGGGCTGCCTAGCGATTCAACAACACATAACGAAAATAGCGTCCGACCTCGATCATGATGCCGCGGATGCTAATATCGGAGCGGGCACCAACGGGAGCGCTGGCCAGGCGCAAATCGTTATCCCGGGCGATCTTGAGCAAGCGGAGCGTCTCCACTGGCTCGGCAATCAGCAGTGCGCTGCGAAGATTTTCCTGCGCCAGCATTGCTTTGGCGCTGGCTAACTGCTGGATTTGCTCCGGCTCGCGCAGCTCGATGATCGCGTCTTCCTTTACGCCCCGCTTTTGGAGCGTCTCGCGGCTTGCGTCCGGAGCTGCCCCAGCGAGCAGGATCCGTGATACGCGCCCCTCGCTGTACAACTGACGCGCATGATCGACGCGTGGCACCGCACCTTGGTCGTTGAGCATAACCAGCGCCGCATCAGCAGTACTTAAATCACTACGGCCGGCTTGGACCACCACGGCGGCACCCGTGCCAAGTGCAAGAAGCACAAGCAGCGCCGCAAAAGCAAGGATGCGCCTGAATGAGCGCCAGAGCGCGAGCGTCGAGATACGTGGCTGCATAGGGCTTCATTATAGCCTACATAATCACACGTTGTGTTGTCTGTCACCTTGCGCTGAAGCACAACCAGCGCTTCAATGTAAAAGAGGGCCCTGCGCTCACTTTTAGTCTTCGGGTCGAAGCTGCCCTTAGGACACGCTTTACATCGCCCTCCGGCCGATGCTATAATCTCGCGACGTTCGGCGCCACGGCATAAGCGCCACAATACAGATACCAGAGCCAGATGAGCGCTGCTTCGCCGACAAACTCACCACTGCTGCACAATCGATACCGCATCCTTAGCCGGCTGGGTGAGGGACGCTTAGCCACGGTCTACCGTGCGCAAGACGAGCGACTGCGACGCCAGGTGCTGGTCCACCTGCTGCGTACGGAGCTCATGGCGCAAGAAAACCTGCGCCGGCGCTTTGAGGAAGAAGCGCAGCGCAGCGCCCAGCGGTCTCATCCTGGCCTGCTCGATGTCTATGACAGCGGTGATGTGGCCGGCCGCCCCTTCATGGTGACCGAGGACATCACGGGAACGTCGCTCGCAGAAGCTGGCCAGCTCAATCCCGGCGAGGCCCTTAGCGCAGTTCGCACCGTTGTAAGCGCCGTTGCTCTGGCTCAATCGCAGGGCGTGCCGCATCCCCCCATCAGTAGTCGTAATGTATGGCTGCTGCCGGGCGGACGAACAGTGCTCCTGGAAAATTGGACGATACCGCCAAGTGAGCTGACGCGCGATCTCGCACCCTACCGGGCGCCGGAACGTAGTCAAGGTGGCCCGCCGACTCCGGCTACCAGCGTCTATGCCCTGGGGATTCTGGCATGGCAAGCGTTTGTCGGACACCGTCCATTCGACGGAGCATTGGCACCGGGCGCTGAGGTCCCACCAATTTCGTCTGCCCGCCCGACTCTCTTCTCGCCCGAGCTCGATCGCATCGTGGCGCAAGCCGTTGCGTCCGATCCCGGCTTGCGGTACACCACTCCGATCGATTTCGCGCGAGCGCTTGACCACTACGCGGACGCTAGCACGGCACAGACCGGCCGGTTGGCAGCCCTACCACACACGGGCCTGCCTCCTCAGGCTGCCGCGTCAGTTGTGCAGCCGGCGCAAGCGGAGCCGATGGCACAACGGGCTAGGCGCGTATTACGGCGGAGCGGAACAACAGGAGTGGCACCAGCAATCGCTCCACCGCCACCGCCGCCGGTGATCTCTGAGCCGCCGCCAACGCGTAGTGTCATCGCTCGTGCACCACAGTACGACCAGCGCACGATCGACAAGCAGGTCAAGCGGCAGATCAAGCGCGAGGTCCATCGTCAGGGTTGTCAGCGGGCCTTGATCAAGCGCACAGCGCAGCTTCTGTTTGTATTTCTGCTGCTGTACGGAACCTATCTCGGCATCGGCTATGCCTATGATTACGCGACGGGTCGTTTGGCGCAAATTCGCCCAACTGAGTGGCTGTTCAACCAGCTGCCTGATCCCAACGATTTCATCCCCGGGTGGCTGCGCAACCCAGGTGATTTGACGGCTACGTACCGCGTGACACGGCCGGCGCGGCTACGGAGTGAAAAGGGCGCGACCGACGACACCACGATCGTGAGGGTGCTCGAAGCAGGCGCTCGGGTCCAGCAGATCGGTCCGCCCGAAGCTGACCCCAACGGCCAGCCCTACACCTGGATGCGAGTGGTCGTGCTCGACGACGGCACCCAGGGTTGGATTGCAAATTTAGAAGGCTTACTTGAAAAACAATAACTCCCCGACGAGGTTGGAGCACCATATGTCCCTGCACATACCCGACGAGCTTCTTACTGCACTATCTTCAGCTGAGCGTGTTGTTGTCCTTACTGGCGCCGGTATCTCGGCCGAAAGTGGTGTACCAACCTTTCGTGAGGCTCAAACCGGGGTCTGGGCCCAGTATGATCCACGTGAGCTCGCAACTCCGCAGGCATTTGCCCGCAATCCACGGCTTGTTTGGGAGTGGTACGAGTGGCGCCGCAAACTCATCCAGCAGGCCAAGCCGAATCTAGCGCACCACGCCTTGGTCGACTTAGAGCAGGCCATACCTGCATTTTTGCTTGTAACCCAAAATATTGATGGCTTCCATTGGCTGGCAGGCAGCCGTGATATGGTCGAGCTGCACGGCAACATCGCCCGTACCAAATGCTTCGAGGAAGGACATGTCGTGGGTTGGTGGCCGGAAACGGATGATGTGCCGCCACGCTGTTCATCCTGCGACGGACCGTTGCGGCCAGATGTCGTGTGGTTCGGCGAGGGAATTCCGGAGCAAGCGCTGCGCACCGCCTTTGATGCCACGGCGGGATGCGATCTCTTCATCAGCATTGGCACGTCAGCCGTAGTCCAGCCGGTGGCGAGCTTGCCGCTCTTGGCAAAGCGCATGGGCGCGCGTGTGCTCGAAATCAATCGTGATCAGACGGCGCTCAGCGTTTTGGCTGATTGGTCGCTACGTGACAAGGCCAGCCAGCTTCTGCCTGAGCTTATTCGTCGTCTTGGCTACCCGACGAACGCAATCGACGGCGCTTAGGCGCTTAACTTTCAGCCAGCACCGCCGCTTGAGCGCCAACCGCGGCTATGGCTTGCTGCCTCTTCGGAGGTCATTGCTCATTGATCAAGCTTCCCGCTCATAAAACCCCGGCGATCGAGGCGGTGATTTATCGGGTGCTGGTACGACCGGCGCTAGCTCGAACATTTCACCGTATCGCGTTAAACCAGGGTGCACCCCGTCCCCGCCCGGATCTGCCCACGCTGATCTACGCGAACCACCCTTCCTGGTGGGACGGGTATATGGCGTTTGTTTTGTCGGACGAAATCTGGGGCTACGAAGGCTATATCATGATGGAGGAGCCGCAGCTAGCGCGTTACGGCTTCTTCCGCTTTTGCGGAGCGTTCGGCGTCGAGCGCCATGACCCGCGGGCAGCCATGCGCTCCGTCGCCTACTCCGCTGAGCTGTTACGGCAAAGCACCCGGCGGGTTGTCTGGATCTTTCCCCAAGGTGAGATTACGCCGAACGATCGTCGCCCGCTGACGACCTTCCGTGGCGCTGCTCATATCGTGAAACGGGTGGCAAGCGCTGGCTGCCCAATTCGCTGTATTCCCATGGCGCTCCGCTTCGAGTTTGGAGGGGAGCAGCGGCCAGAAGCACTGATCCGATTAGGGCCGGCACACACCGTAACGGGTCAGGTGGATGTGAAAGTCCTCCACCGGGAGATGGATGAGCGCCTCCGCCACGAGATGGACACGCTGCGCGACGATACCTTGGATGGCACTACCGCCAATTACCAGACTATCTTCCATGGTCGTCCATCAGTAAACGTTGTTTGGGATCGCGTGCGCAATTTAATCAGACTGCGCTAGCAGATATACTCGCCAGAAGCTCCGCGACAGCTGCCGCCGCTCCCGCCAAGCCACACATAGCTCACCTTGCAACAGCCAGCCGCATACGATGAGGATCGTAGCGCCGATCGCGGCGGCTACGTAGTAGCCATGCGCAAGGTCGACAAGCGTAAACTGCACGAGGTTCAAGAAATAGAGCAACATCGGCAGCGCAGGCGCGAAGCGGGGCATACGTAGCTGCTCGCCGGCGAGCAGGAGCGTCAGGACCGTGAGCGCAAGCGCAGTGCCGCCCCAGGCAATGAAGTTGGCCGTCGGCACGCCGTAGTACGGCCCGGATTCGAGCCAGTGCCAATAATTCATGATGTACGCGGCGACAGGTTCTAGCAGGAAATCAAGCCCGAGCGCAAGCAGCGGTGCCACCACTGCTACGCGCCACCAGTATCCGCCGCCCACGAGACGAAACGCTACGCCAATCGTTGTGGGCACCACGAGCAGCCAGGCGAAGGGAATCGGCAGCGGCACCGCACCGGCGACCTTTATTCCGAGCACCTCCGTGTAGGTGTACCGCCCAAAAGGCCAGCCAGTTGTGACACCAACGTGCTCGATAGCGGTCGAGAGCAGGGCGATTACCAAGGCCGCGACGCCTCCACGTAGTCCCGCATTTACGAGGAGCCAGAGCGCGAGCAGGCTGCCCTGAAGGATTAGGAGGAAACCCCCCATCCACGTTCCCCATGCCGGCACCAGGCTGAGCATTAGCATCGGCACGGCCCACACATAGATAAACAGATAAACCGCGAGCAACCAGCAGATAAGTCGGTGCATATAGGTGTCAGTCTTCAGCTATCAAGTAACAGCAATCAGGAAACAGCAGTCAGCAATCAGCAATCAGGTGCCAGCCGGTAGCGGTCGTCCGTGAGCTGGCGCTGTCGGCTGTTAGCTCTGTGACAGAAGCTCCTGAAGCTTGAAGCCTGAGGCTTGAAACCACACTTACAATGTTTCCAATAGCCGTGCGAATAATGCCGTACGGGGTACGAACGAGGCGAGGTCGACGTGCTCATGTAGCGCGTGGGCGCCGCCACCGACCGGGCCTAGCCCATCCAGCGTGGGAATACCCAGAGCCGCTGTGAAATTGCCGTCGGAGCCGCCGCCTGTCGCGATCTCCTCGAGCTCAAGGCCCAGATCACATCCTAGGCGACGGGCATGCTCAAAGAGTGCAGCGATTGCGGGCGTTCGCTCCATCGGTGGCCGGTTGAGGCCTCCAGTGAAGCGCAGGGTAACATCCTCGACGATTGGCCGTCGCGCTGCTAGGGCAGCCGCAATGCGCTCACCCTCGGCAATGGTCCGAACGCGGACGTTCACTGCGGCGCGTGCTTCGGCGGGAATAACATTGGTCGTGGTGCCGCCGCTTGCAACGCAAACGTTGACCGTCGTGCCGCGCGCCGCGTCGTTGAGCTCGTGCAACCAGATGATTTGGTGCGCCAGCTCAAGCAGCGCGCTCCGCCCCTGCTCGGGTGCTACGCCGGCGTGGGCTGCTCGGCCCATGATCGCTAGCTCATACAGCCCAACACCTTTGCGCGCCGTTTTCAGTGCGCCGCCACTACCGGCGGCTTCCAGCACCAGTGCCACTGCCGACTGCTGCGCCAGCTTCTCGATCGCCGCTCGCGAAGTGGGACTACCTAGCTCTTCGTCGCTGGTACAGAGGAACCAAATCGGCCTGGGACCCATGCGCTCGAGCTCGCGCAGCACTTGAATAGCCACACAACCAATCAGGAGACCCCCCTTCATATCGACAACGCCTGGGCCAAAGAGCTGGTCGCCGCGCCGCTCGACTGGTTGGATCGCGAGCGTGCCTCGTGGATAGACCGTATCGTAATGGCCAAGCACCAGAATTGGCTTGCCCTTGCCGGGCCAGCGGGCTAACAAATGCGCGTCGCCCTCGAGCTCGACACTTGCGCCGAGGCTAGCGAAACGGCTGTGCAGAACATGCCTGAAGTGCGCTAAGCCGTCTGGATCGTCTGAACATGTCTCGAAGGATGCCCAGGCCGCGAGCTCCTCGGCAAATGGTATATCTTGTAGATAGCGGATCAGACTGTCGCTCATGCACATCGCTCCTGTTGCGCCAAGACGCAGACTACCTGCAAACATTATGCGCTCTATGGTATCCTAACAGCAAAAAGAGAAGCCGTTATGAATACAATCAACTTCGATTGGCGCTTAATCGCGGTCATCCTGGTCCTGTTTCTGGTTATTTTCTCGCGGAGCCCACAGACCAATATTGTTGTGCTGGCGATCGGTGCAGGCTGGGCGCTACAGGCGGGTCTCGCACCTTGGCGGGGCAGCCGCGGCGTTTTAGGGAGCAGTAAAGTCACGTACTGGCGCGGGCAGCGGATTGTTACCAAGCAGCGGTCTCGTGGTCGTAGTGTCGATTTGTCACCTGTTCAGATGCTGGTTTCGGTCTTGTATCTTGCCCTCGGCTTGGGCATGGCCTACACTGCGATTGCCATCTTTGTCCAGCTGGCTCGATACGCGTAGTCCTCGTTACGGCCCTCGTCCGTCCACTGCGAGAAAGAACAGAACCGGTTAAGGCTGGCAAATTGCAGTTGCTGGACCTTGCGGACGAGCTTTAACTGCCGTATCATTTCGAGCCCGGCGTGGTTCTATATTGAAGCGCGGCTGTCTCGCCGCTGCTAACGGACTACCCCCTTGACGCACCTTGGAGGATGTGATGCCTCAAACACTGCATGAGATCGTCGAGCACGCTCGCCGACAGTATTTTGCGGACGCTCGAAACACCATTGCAAGTATTCAGGTCGACCAGCGAGCCGATGCCGTGCACGTTCGCGGCGACGTGCTAGATCGGGAGGCAGCGCGTACGTTTATGCAGATGCTCCGTACGCACGCGCCCTCGGTCAACTGGTGCGACGAGCTCACGCCGCTGGTGACGGGCCCCGACTATAACTGGGCGATCAATCTTCGCCCGGTTGCCGACCTTCGGCGCGAGCCGCGCAGGCAGTCCGAACGCCTCAGCCAGTCGCTCTTTGGCGAGCCGCTTGAGATTTTGCGCTACCAAGGCCACTGGGCCTTTGTACGTTTGAGCGACGGGTATCTTGGCTGGATCTTTGTCGGGACGGACGCACCGCCTCTGCATGTGTGCCCGTACGAGGCAACCCATGACTATCAGCAGCAGCTGACGCACATCGTCAAGCACTCGCTCGCACCGTGCTACGCTCATCCTAGCGGCGATCCGCACGAGCAGGTGGGCTTGCTGCCGTTTGGCGTGCGTGTTGCGGTTGTCGGACAAGACGGCGTGATGCGCAGGGTACGCTGGCCCGACGGAAAGATTCGTTGGCTCTGCGCAGCCGATCTCCTGCCGCTCTCTGAGCTGCCCCAGCGGAGCCTAGCCGCCCTCAAAGCGGTGATTCCATGGCTCCATACGATGGTGGGCGTACCATACCTGTGGGGCGGCAAGACGCCCTTCGGATATGATTGCTCGGGTCTCGCGCAGGTTGTGTACCAAATGATCGGCATCCAGCTCCGGCGTGACAGTGACCAACAGGCGGAAGCTGGTCAAGCCGTGGCCTTCGACGCCATCCAATTCGGCGATCTCCTCTTTTTCGACACGCATACATCAGACGCCGGGATCATGAGCGGCCAGCTTGATCCGCATGTCTCACACGTTGGGATTGCCCTAGATCGCTCAACCTTTATCAATGCCAGCGAAAGTGGTGGCGGCTTGATGCTCCGCTCGTTCGATCGCCACTCGCCCTACTTCTCGCCAACGTACGACCGCCGCTTCCTGGGAGCACGGCGGTATATTCAGCAGGAAGCTTGATGCGGCTTACCTACGAAACGCGAGAGCTCCAGCTGCGGCATACCTTCCATATCGCCCACGGCGCGAGTGCGACTCGCCGTAACGTGCTGATGCGGCTGGGCGAGGGGCTGGGCGAGGCCGCGCCTGTCGCATATCATGGCGAGAGCGCGGAGGGTGTTGTCGCGGCATTGGAACAGTGGCGCCCAGAGCTTGAGCGTTTGGACGATCCTGCGGCGATTGCGTGGCTCATGCAGCGCATCGATGGTAGCCGGGCGGCCCGTGCAGCCGTGGACCTCGCCCTGCATGATGCGCTGGGTAAACGGCTAGGCAGCCCACTCTACGCAATGCTCGGTCTGCGCGGCCTGCCCCTGCCGCCTACTTCGTTCACAATCGCGATTACGGCGCCGGAAGAGCTTGAGGCGCGAGTGCAGGCAGCTGCGAGCTATCCGATCCTCAAGGTCAAGCTTGGAACCGAGCGTGATCTTGCGATTGTCCAAACCATTCGGGCTGCTGCACCACAGGCAGTGATCCGCGTCGACGCGAACGCGGCTTGGACGGTGCCGCAGGCATTGCAGCTCATTCCGCAGCTTGCCGAGCTTGGGGTGGAGCTGATCGAGCAGCCTCTGGCGGTGGACGACCTGGCAGGGATGCGTGAGCTGCAGCGTGCTGCGCTGCCGCTGCCAATCATCGCAGATGAGAGCGTAAAAGCGCCCGCCGATATTATGTGGCTGGCCGACGCGGTCGACGGCGTGAACATTAAGCTGATGAAGACGGGCGGTATTCGGGGCGCGTTGGCGGCGATCGAGACAGCACGTAGCTCTGGCTTGAAAATCATGCTTGGTTGTATGGTCGAGACCTCGTTGGGTGCGACCGCAGCAGCCCATCTGACGGGACTAGCAGATTGGGTCGACCTTGATGGTCCGCTGCTTATCGTGAATGACCCATTCCGTGGCGTTCGCTTCAACGGAGCGCAGCTTACGCTTCCAGAGGAACCTGGCCTGGGCGTGGTGGCAGCTTAAAGCAAAGAGGCCCGAGCGGTTTTCAGCGCTCGGACCTCTTTGCTATCTCGCACTTCGGCTCGTTAGAGCATTGACCGCACAACCCCAACCACGCGACCCTGGACCTCAACGTTTGAAGCATCCTCGGTCCAGGCTTCCATGGTCGGATTCGCCGGTTGGAGTCGCAGCTTATTGCCCTCGAAGTACACCTTCTTGAGCGTTACCTCGTTGCGATCGATCACGCGCACGGCAGCCGTCTGTCCGTTTTCAATCTGCTGCGTATAGCGCATCAGGATCAGGTCGCCATCGGCGATCAGCGCGTCAATCATCGAGTTGCCCTTGACGCGCAAGGCGTACACATCCTGCACGCGCTCGGGAACAAGCTCTGACGGTACATCGACATACTCGTCGGACTCGCCCTGATCCGGTACGGGGATCGGTGAGCCCGCCGAGATGGTGCCGACGAGGCCGACGCGGCGCAGGGCGTTAGACGGCACCTGTGTCGGCTCGATCTCCGCTGTCGGCAGCTTCATGCCGCGTGCGAACTTTGCGTCGCGGCTCAGCAGACCGCGCTCTTCCAGCTTTTTCAGGTTGTACGCGACGACCGAGGTCGAGGAGATCTTGAGATCGTTCTGAATATTACGAATAGCGGGTGGATACCCGTTTTCGTGCATAAACTTCTGAATATAAGTGTAAATACTTTTTTGGCGCTGAGACAAACCATCCATCGGCAAGGTCCTTTCCGGCACCGCCGACCGTCAGGCGCGCGGTGTGCGTTCAGCAAATATGTGCGATTACGAGCAGTATAGCAGTCGCACCTATGTTCTGTCAAGCAGTGGTTTTTCGGGTTACGGCGTGGTATAATATGTTACGTATGCAGCATATGAATGCCTCAAAAACGGTCCGGCTACCCTCGCTGGTTGAGACGATTAGCCTCGGTTTTGGGGTGGTCAATCGCTGCTTGTGGGTGCTTGCGATCCCGGTGCTGCTCGACCTGGTGTACTGGCTTGGTCCTCGTCTCAGCGTGCGGCCGCTCGCCCAGCAGCTCCTGTCGTTGAGCAATGCCTTGTCCCAAGGTACAGTGGATGCCAACGCCCAGCAGTTCTGGTCAGATCTCAGCTCACAAAGCTTTCCATTCGACCTTGCACAGCTTGGTCTGCCGCGGCAGACCAACATGTTTGCGCCCAAGTATATCAACCTGCTCACGCCAGCGCTCACGCCGCCAGCGCCACCCTTTGACCCGCCGATCTGGCAGGTAGGGAATCTTGGAATATTGCTGCTGGTGCAAGTCCTGGGGATCGTGGGGAGTCTGCTGGTGACGTCGATTTACCTGCTCGTGTTGTCGGATGCACTGCGTGGTGGCGGTGGTGGAGCAATGCTGCGGCGCTGGGCGCGTGGATTTGCTGCGAGCTTGGGCATCGGGCTGGTGGTTATCGTGCTGGTGCTCCTAGGCAGTGTGCCGCTGGCCGTGGTCGTTACCTTGACGTTCCTGGTCAGTCCTACATTGGCGCAGCTGCTGGTGGTTATCGCGCTGGCGCTGTTCCTCTGGCTGCTTTTTACAGCGTCGTTCTCGTTAGACGCGGTCTTTATGAGCGACTCGGGGCCGTTTCGCGCGCTCCTGACCAGTCTGTATGTTGTGCAGCGCTCGCTTTGGTCGGCGGCCGGGCTGTTCCTGTTGAGCTGGGTGATCCTTACCGGGTTGAGCCTGGCTTGGCAGATACTGGCCACGACGACAGCTGGTCTGCTGATGGCCATCGTCGGTAGCGCCTATATTAGCTCGGGTCTCGCGGCGGCCCATCTGATTTTTTATCGTGACCGTTCGAGCCGTGTTGGACGACAACCAAAACTAAGCCGGAGTTAATTCAAAAGGGGAAAGACATCAATGGCAACCATTCCTGCGACGCCATCGCCCGCGCCATCCAACTACGGCGCCGATCAAATTACGGTGCTTGAGGGCCTCGAGGCCGTTCGTAAGCGGCCGGGTATGTATATTGGCCCGACTGATATCAACGGCCTGCACCACATGATCCGTGAGCTGGTGGACAACTCGGTCGACGAGGCGCTCGCCGGCCACGCGGACACGATCACCGTCGCGATTCATAAAGATAACTCGGTATCGGTCCATGATAATGGGCGCGGTATTCCGGTTGGCATCAACAAAAAGCACAAGAAGTCGGCTATGGAGCTGGCCGCGACCGTGCTCCACGCTGGTGGCAAGTTCGGTGACGGTGGCTATAAAGTGTCGGCTGGTCTGCACGGGGTTGGCCTCTCGGTTGTGAACGCGCTCAGCGAGTGGATGTTTATCGAGGTAAGTCAGGCTGGTGAGGTGCATCGCCAAGACTATAAGCACGGTACACCGCAGAACAAGGTCAAGGCAGTTCGCCCGACCGAGGAGACCGGAACGTTCGTCCGCTTCCTGCCTGACGTCACGATTTTCCGTGAGATCGACTACATGTACAAGCCGCTCGCGCAGAAGTTCCGTGAGATGGCCTACCTGACTAAAGGCCTGCGCATCCGCTTCATGGACGAGCGCGAAGACCTCGAAATGTCGTTTTACTTCGAGGGCGGCATTAAGTCGTTTGTGCGGCATCTCAACAAGGAGAAGGATATACTGCACAAAGTGCCCTTCTATGTCGAGCGGACCGTTGAAAACGTGAACGTCGAGATTGCGCTGCAATATACCGATAGCTACGACCGCGATTCGGTCTACGCGTTTGCGAACAACATCAACAACACCGATGGTGGCGCGCACCTGACGGGTTTTCGCACAGCGCTTACACGTGTCATCAATAACTACGCGCGGTCGAAAGGCATCCTCAAGGAAAAAGAGGAGAACCTGTCGGGTGACGACGTGCGTGAGGGTTTGACAGCGGTTATCAGCGTCAAGCTGATTGATCCGCAATTTTCATCGCAGACAAAAGAGAAGTTGGTTAATCCCGAGGCGAAGTCGGCCGTCGAGGCAACTTTGGGCGATGCCTTCGCGGCGTACCTTGAGGAGAATCCGGGGGATGCCAAGCGGATTGTCGAAAAGACAATCTTTGCCGCGCGTGCGCGTAAGGCGGCGCAGCACGCACGTGAGACTGTGCGTAAGAGCGCGCTGGAAGGCTTCTCGCTGCCGGGCAAGCTCGCCGACTGCTCCGATAACAACCCGGCCCGCTGTGAGCTGTACCTCGTCGAGGGTGACTCGGCCGGTGGTAGTGCGAAGCAGGGTCGTGATCGCCGCTTCCAGGCAATTTTGCCGCTGCGTGGCAAGATCCTGAACGTCGAGCGCGCCCGCATGGACAAGATGCTGGCGAATAATGAAGTGCGTGCTCTGATTACCGCGATGGGTATCGGCGTGGGCGATGTCATGGACATGTCGAAGCTGCGCTACCACCGCATTATTATCATGACCGATGCCGACACGGACGGCGCGCACATTCGGACGCTCTTGCTGACGTTCTTCTTCCGCCACATGCGTGAGCTGATTATGAACGGCCACCTGTACATCGCTCAGCCGCCGTTGTATCGCATTGCGCACGGCAAGACTGAGAAGTATGTCTTCTCCGACCGCGGCCGCGACGAGTTCCTTGCGACGCTCAGCGCGGATGATCGGAAGAAGGCGACCGTGCAGCGTTATAAAGGGCTGGGCGAGATGAACCCCGAGCAGCTCTGGACCACCACAATGAATCCGGTCGACCGGATTATCTTGCAGGTAACGCTGGAGGACGCGCAGCAGGCCGACGAAACCTTCACCATGCTGATGGGCGACCACGTGCCGCCGCGCAAGCGCTTTATCCAGACGCACGCGATTGAGGTCCGTAATCTCGACGTGTAGCGGGTATGTTAGATGTAGGATTTCAAACATAACCGAATTGGTTCGAAGTTAATCGAACTATGGAGCACGGATAGTCGGACTCGATATTTCGGAAATAGGGGAACTGGCCTAGCTAGCGAGACATTTCACAGAT
>JADDQE010000132.1 GCA_016781525.1 bacterium
GTAGCTGCTGGACAAGAGTTACAGGCTCGACTACAATACGAAAACCTCCGAACAACACCGGCCGCCATCAAAACAAGAGAAGACCGTGATGGAACAATCTACGTATATTGACACCGGCGTACCGCAGCTGGACCAGATTCTAGGCGGCGGCATCGTCCGACACTCTCTCCTACTGATTGCAGGACTCGCGGGCGCAGGCAAGACAGTGCTCGCCTGCCAGATCGCTTTCGCGGCAGCCCATAGGGGCGAGCGCGTGCTGTTCGTCACCGCCTTCTCCGAACCGCACGACAAGCTCATTAGCAATCTGCGACACTTTGAGTTCTTCGACCAAAACATGATCGGCGACCGCATTAAGCTGCTCAATCTTCAGCACCAGCTCGCCACCAGCGCCGACGAAGCCCGGGAAACAATCGTTCGCGAAGCGCGGGCGCAGCGCGCGAAGCTAGTTGTTCTGGATGGCTTTCAAGCCGTCAGCGTTTCCAGCGAGACACCGCAAACGCCCCATGTGTTTCTGTACGATCTGAACGCGAAGCTGAGCCTGCTTGGCATCACCACGGTTATTACCTACAACGTGGCACACGACGGGGACACGAGCCGGCCTGAGCTAACAGCTGTCGACGGAATCATCTCGCTGAGTCAAGAGCTAGCGGGGGATCAAGCAATACGAGTGCTGCAAGTCGTTAAGCAGCGCGGCGCTAATCCATTACTTGGACGCCACTCGATCAAGATCGACAACAGCGGCATTGTCTGCTATCCCCGGCAAGAGGCAATAACAATTCCCCAGGACATCGCGCCAACTGATGACCGCGTTTCGTTCGGCGTTCCGGCACTCGATGCCATGCTCAACGGCGGCCTTAACGGCGGTACGAATACCGTCATTGCTGGAGCGGAGGGTGTTGGAAAAACGTTGCTTGGCCTCCACTATGTTATGCAGGGCATCAGTCGTGGCGAGTCGGCGATGTTTATCACCTTGCATGAGACAGCGCAGCAGTTAATCATGAAAGGACGGCAGTTTGGCTTTGCACTCCAACCGGCGCTTGACTCGGGACTGTTGCGCATCCGGCACTACTCGGTTGCGGAGCTCAATGTCGACATGGTCGCGCAAGAGCTACGCGATGCCGTTAACCTTCGCCGTATCGAGCGCCTTG
This sequence comes from bacterium, assembly GCA_016781525.1. Taxonomy (GTDB): domain Bacteria; phylum Chloroflexota; class Chloroflexia; order Chloroflexales; family Kallotenuaceae; genus LB3-1. The sequence goes on from JADDQE010000132.1 coordinate 1,149, forward strand.
TGATCGACGGCCTCTATGACATTGAGCTACCACTCCTACAAACCAAACGGGCCCATGGCTACTTCGCCTCACTGATCACGTTTCTGCGCAATAATCAGATCAGCACCTGTATTACCCTAGAGATCGATCCACTCATTGGCCGCGAGCTCTCATTTGCGGGCAAAACCTTCTCAGCACTGGCAGAGAACGTAGTATTGATGCGCCGCTCAGAAATAAACGGGCAGCTGGTCGGGTCGGTTGGCGTGATCAAGATGCGCTTTAGCAGTCATGATCGCCTCTTCCATGAATACACAATCGAGCCAACTGGCCTTCAGGTTGCGCAGGAGACAATCACCGCGCACGCCACCTCAAGGCGGCGTCGGTCTGCCTAAACCCCTGCGGCTGACGGTGCAGCACAGCCGGCTATCGGCGCTTTACAGAGCCTCAAGCCGGTTTTGCACAGATGCTCAGATTTGACGACGGCACCGCGAGCACGTATAATAACTGCGCGCGTCGCCCACGTGGCGATGAGGAGTTTCTCGGTGACGGGGGCGTGGAGCAAGCTCTACGCTCTTTGTGTGTCCAGAGCCTACTGCGCCTAATTCTTGTTGTTAGGGGGTCGAGACATTCATGCCTAAGCGAACGTGGCAGCCGAAGCGCATTCCGCGCCGCCGCAAGCACGGCTTTTTGTCGCGTATGGCGACGAGCAAAGGTCAGCTGGTGATTAAAGCGCGCCGGCTCAAAGGCCGTTGGAAACTGTCGGTGAGCGATGAGCGCCGTCGTGTCCCACGCGGTCATCGCTAACCGGACGTAGTATGCGGCGCGGTCAGCGGCTGCAACGACCGGAACAGTTCCAGCGGGTGCGCCGCGACGGCAAGTCTTGGTCGCATCCGCTGTTTATCATGAACGTCGCCCGCAACCGTGTCGGGCATACGCGCTGCGGCTTTGTAGTTGGAAAACAGCTTGGCAAGGCGCATGACCGCAATCGGGCCAAGCGTCGCGCGCGTGAGGCCGTTCGGTGTCAGTACTCGCAGATCGCTGCCGGTTATGACCTAGTGTTCGTCGTCCGTGCGGCGGCCCAGCAGGCGCCGTTCCCCGAGCTGCAGCACGCTGTTGCCCAGCTCGTTAAGCGGGCAGGTTTATGGGTTGCCCTTCCAGCGGAAGCCGGCAATCAAGGAGCCTCCGATGGGCCGGATAATCGCCCTAGCGCTGATACGGGTGTATCAGCGGTTCATCTCTCCACTCACTCCTCCTAGCTGTATCTATACACCAACATGCTCACAGTTTGGCTACGAGGCGATCGAGCGCTACGGCTTTTTCAAGGGAGGCTGGCTCACCGCCAAGCGGATCGCGCGCTGCCACCCTTGGGCACAGGGCGGCTGGGATCCCGTCCCATAACCGGACGTTCGGAGCGTAAGCGTGAACGCTACGCCTTGGATTTCGAGCTAGCGGCTGAAGGCTAAAGCACTGTTCATGCAACAACTGACCAGAGTGAAACATATAATACAGATAACAGTTTTGATCTAGAAACGCCGACGAGGCTAAGGAGTCTATTGATATGGCGGCTGTATGGGGCCAGTTTGTACAATTTCTCGAGCTTATCCTACGAACCCTGACGGCGTGGACCGGAAGTCTGGGGATCGCTATCATACTGTTTACGATCTTGATGCGACTTGTGCTGCTTCCGCTAACAATTAAGCAGCTCAAGTCGAGCAAAAAGATGCAGGAGCTTCAGCCGATGATGGCTGAGCTGCGCCGGAAGTACGGGAAGGATCAGCAAAAGTTGACCCAGGAGATGACCAAGCTGTATCGCGAGCAGAAGGTCAACCCTGTGGGTGGCTGTTTACCAATTCTGCCCCAGCTACCGATCTTTTTCGGCGTGTACCAGGCCGTGATCAACCTTGTCACCGAGGGTGGTTTTCCCAGCTCAGAGCTTTCCTTTCTCGGGATTCAGCTGGGCGAGATCGCCTGGCAGAACGGCACGATTACCGGCTGGCAGTATCTGATCCTGCCAATCCTTTCGGTGCTGCTGCAAATGCTGGTGACCTTGATGGCGCAACCCAAGATCCAGGATCCCCAGCAAAAGGCGATGAGCCAGGCATTTTTGTTCATGCCGATCATCTTTGGCTATATCGGGTTCACCTTCAACCAGGGTGCCGTACTTTACTGGGTGGCTGGCTCGATGCTTTCGGTGATTCAGCAGTTCTTTGTCACGGGCTGGGGCTCGCTGACCAACTACTTGCCGTTCCTGCCCGAGCGCCAAGGCTTCTTGTCGCCATCGGCCACGGCTGCTGCCGTGCCCGTTACCGACGATGAAGAGGCTAGCACGGCGCCAGAGGCACGGTCTGGATTTTGGGCGCCATTGAGCAAACTGACCACTGACCCAGCGACCGCAACAGGTGAGGCCGCGAGCGAGCAGGCAATCAGCGACGTCAAGCGGCACATTAATAAAAAGCGTCGGTAGCTGCAGAGTAAAGAACCGAGACGAGAAAATAATACGCTTCTGATCTCGGTTCTTTGCCTTCTGCTCTTTACATAGTTGTTAGAGGGAACTATGCCCAGCATCGAGATTAGCGCACGCACCATCGCTGAGGCGACACGTTTGGCCCTTGAGCAGATGGGTGTTGACGAAGACGAGGTTCTTATCGAAGTACTCCAGAATGGAGACGATGAGAACGAGGCGCTCGTGAGGGTCAGCACGACAGATCCGTCCGACGAGGATGCTCCTGAAATTGACTCGGACGAAGTCGTAGCCGAGGACAGCCCCCGACGCAGCCGCGCTCCGCTTGATCCACAGGCTGCGGGAGCCGAAGGCCGTCGCATCTTGGAAGGCATCCTCGACCGCATGGAGGTCGAAGGCTATGTTACCGTACAGCACAGCACCTCGGCCGGGCCGGACGGCGAGCCACAGCACAGCATTATGCTGTACGTCGAAGGCCTCGACGAGGAGACCGTCGGTCTGATGATCGGTCGCCGTGGCGAGACGTTGCGCTCGCTTCAGTTCTTGATCAACACCCTGGTCAACCGCCATGTTGGCCGCTGGCCGCAGATTGTGATCGATGTCGGCAACTATCGTCAGCGCCGGCAAGAGTCACTTGAGGGCCTGGCACGGCGTGTCGCCGAGCAGGTACGTGCAACGGGACGTCCACACGTGCTCGATCCGATGCAAGCGTACGATCGACGCATTATTCACATGGCGCTGCGCGACGACGCGACCGTATACACCGAAAGCACCGGCGAGGGCGAGTCCCGTAAAATTACGGTTTACCCAAAAAAATAACGGAGCAACGAGCAACGGTCAGGTCTTCGCGGCATGAAGCGCCGTCCGGTCGTTGCTCGCTTGTAACAGCTCGTTGACCATCGATTATCTCGCAATCGGTCAGATCTGCGCCGATCTCCAGCCCGACGGTACAACCCGCCTGGGTGGAACGGCGCTTTTTGCGGCCTTGACCGCACACGCGCTGGGGCTGCAGGTCGGCGTTGTGACCGCCTGCGCCGACGATCTCGACCTTTCAACATTGCCAGCAGATCTCGCTGTGCTCCGCCAGTCTTCGCCACGCACGACGATCTTTGAAAATCGCTATACTGCCGAGGGCCGCACCCAGTTGCTGCATGGACAGGCCACTCCGATCGACCTCGGCGCTATACCCGGCGGCTGGCGTGACGCACCAATTGTGCACCTTGCACCGATTATGCAGGATGTCCCAGTTGGTATCGAGCTCAAGGCGTACTTTCCGGGGGCCGTGGTCGGAGCAACGCCACAGGGATGGCTGCGGCATGTCCATAGATCGGGGCTTGTCACGACAACGCCTGCACTGTTACTGGAAATCCCACTTCCGGACGTCGACGTCGTGATTCTGAGCGAGGAAGACATCCAGGGTGAGGAGGCGCTTGTGCAGCAGCTTAGCCAGCGTATACCGATGGTCGTGCTGACACGGGCCGAGCGGGGTGCAACTGTTATGTACGCCGGCCGGTCTGTCGACGTTCAGGCGCTGCGGGCAGATGTGGTCGACCCAACCGGCGCGGGCGATGTGTTTGCGGCAGCTTTCCTGAGCGCAACTTTGGAGGGCCAGGAGCCAATTGCTGCCGCGCGCTGGGCATGTGCCGCGGCGGCTTGGGCGATTGAAGCTCCGGGGGCGACCAGCCTGCCAACCCGAGAGATGGTACGCAAGCGCCTTGCGGCGGAGTCTTAAACGAGGAGCGCCCTCAACATTGCTGAGAGCGCCCCGACAATCCCCGTCAGCTGAACCTTATTCTTGACCCGGCTCCTGCGGTCCTGGCTCCAGAACGAGCTTAGCGAAGCCGCCTTGCTCGCTGCGATTACTGCGGAACGACAGGTAGTGGGTTCCTGTCGGCAGCGCCTCATCCAGATAGAGCTCGAAGTCGAGGTTGCCGGTCGCATCGGCGTTAGCCTCGCCAAGGTCAAGCACCGAGCCATTCGGCAGTGTTAGCCAGAATGAGACGCTCTCGTTCGGCATAAAGTCCTCGCCAGAAATGCTCAACTCCACGACGGAGCGCTGGGGCACTCGACCGATGTCTGCGGCCATGCGCGCGCCAGGGACATTCAGGCCGTTACCATACTGCAGCACGAACGGAGTGATCGCAGTGTTGCCGCTCTTCTGCCCCCGCGCGGTGAAATAGTGACGGCCGACCGGAAGTGCTCCCGGGAGAAAGAGCGAGCCGTCGATCATGCCGGACTTGTCGGCGTTGCTCTCTCCCAGACCAACCACGGATCCGTCAGGAAGAGTCAACCAGAGCGCTACCATCTCGTTGGGCTGGAAGCCGGTTCCCACGAGCTCGATGGTATCGAGCTGTCGAGCTGTTGCCGGGCTTAGACTAATGCGGGTACCCTCAGTAGCGTTCGGACCCTGACCTGCCATCAGGGAGAAGGGCACGATTGCCCCGCTCCCACTGCGCTGACCACGGGCCGAGAAGCGGTGCAGGCCTACCGGCAAGGCCGAGCCGAGCCCAAGCTCCGTCGAGAAGGCACCCTTCGCGTCAGCTCGGAGCTCGTCGTCGTCCAAACCAATCACGGACCCGTCGGGCAGCGTTAACCACAATCCAATGAGTTCTCCGGCGGTGAAGCCAGTTCCCGCCAGGACAACATTTTCCAGCTGTCGAGATGAGGCGACACGCTGCCCGCCGACGGTCGTGGTCGTGGTGCCTTCTGCGATCAGCGTGGCGCCCCGCTCTTGAGCGAGACCCTTGCCGGCAGGAAGAGCAACCGCGGCGAGCATCAGCAGCGTCACGACGCGCCAGAATGAACCACCTTTCACGGGCACACTCCTTCCAAATGAAAACGGTAGGGGACACTGCTCCAAAGGCCGTTAACGTTGCGGGATCACAACTACCGTCCTTCGTAAGCGAAGGAATGTTAAGGGAGGATGAGCGATCGCGCAATAGGGT
>JADDQE010000144.1 GCA_016781525.1 bacterium
AGCTCGAAGCGATACTCGGCAGCGAGCCCGCTGTTCGAGGTCAGCTCTTAGGCCAGCAGCTGCTTGCTCTCGACCTCCACCACCTCGCAATTGCACGCTTCGAGGGTGTCCCTCCCGACGCACCGCGTGTTGTGCTTGCGCGGGCGCATGCGGCAGTTACACGCTGGGAGCTTGGTCAGAAGGATACGGCAGTTGAGCAGCTGCGTGAGCTAGTCGAGTATGCGCCCCATAACCCAGCCGTCGCGACGATGTTCGCAACGGTAGCGCTCTACCGCGGCCAGCTTGACGCGGCGTCAGCGGCGTTGGATGTGGCCGAGGGATGGAATCCACTTGATCCGGCGATCATGGTTGTGCGCTCGGATGTGCTCGTCGCGCGCCACGACTTCCCAGGCGCAGTTGCGGAGCGTCGGCGCGCCTTCGAGGTTGCTCGTCCAGCGTTCCGTGGCCGCTATGCGCGAGCTCTCGCCGAGCTGCACCTTCGGCTGACATACCAGCTCTGTGAGGCCGGAGCTGATGCGGCGCGTACCGCGACCCTGCTCGAGCCATCTGCGGTCGAGAGCTGGCGCCTCCTTGGTTCCATTGTGTACCACTGTCGCGACTTTGCGGGCGCCGCCGACGCCGCCAGACGTGGCTTGCAGGTTGCTCCGAACGACGCCGAACTTGAGTTCTGGCTCGGTGCGGCTTTATGGGAAAGTGGGCAGCGTCGCGGGGGAACGGTACATTTGCGCAACGCGGCCGATTTTGCTCCTTCAAGCGAATGGCGCCGTCGTGCCGAGGAGATCCTGGGCTCGGCGCAGTAGCTCCGGCGACGAGGTGACGCGCACCTGCAGCTGCCGGACGATGACCAGTGCAGCCGGAGCACCACATGGGATATGACCCGTTGCCCCTGGCGTGTTTTCAGCTGCATATCAGGGCCAAGCAAAGCGAGCAAGATCGATTCGCCCGGTCTCGTCGAAGCGCACGCCTTCAGTCTCCAAGAGTTGACGCTGGGCGCCGCCATGCGTCGATATTCGACCCTGCACGTTGATGACGCGATGCCAAGGGACGTCGGGACGCTCAATCGAGCGTAAATAGTGGAGCGCATAGCCGACAACTCGGGCCGGGCAGCCTACGAGCCCGCCAATAGTTCCGTATGTCGTGACTCGCCCATGAGGAACCTCGTAAACACAGGCAAAGATACGCTCATATAACCGCTCCCCTCCGTGGAGCTCTCGGTCCATCGTGCTCTCCCTTTCGAGTGTCGCCCAACTTCGAGTCTGAGCATACCATGCCGCAACCACGAACATTCGTCGTGCTACGTCGTGCGGCCAGTTTTCGGTGCCCCTCGTCAGATTGCCATCAGGCGCATTTGAGTCGAACGTACAATCCTGGGTGCTATAATCCTCGGCGCATTGATCAGCCGAAGCATGAAGTGAGTATGGCTCAACATCCGTCCCTCGCCATCAAGTACGCCCAGCGTAGTGACGCCGGACGACAACGTCGTTCCAACGAGGATACCAGCGCCGTCCACGAATTATTGATCGAGGGCCGGCGGACAGTGATTGCGGCAATTGCCGATGGAATGGGTGGCGCCCGGGCAGGTGGCGAAGCCAGCGAGCTGGCTGTCAGCATCGCGGTCCAGACGCTTGTGAAGCGTCTAGGGGCGAGCTTTCCCACAACTGAGCGGCAATGGCAGACCACCTTGAGTGAAGCCTTGCAAACCGCGAACGCAGCGGTTCATGACCGATCTCATAGCACGCGACGATTGAACGGGATGGGGACGACGCTGCTTATCGCAGTGCTGTGCGGGCGGCGTGTGCGGATCATCCATATCGGCGACTGTCGCGCGTATGTTGTTCGGCCAGCCGTCCGGCGACCACAGATTACTCAGCTAACAGCTGATCATACCGTCGTCGCCGAACTTGTCACTCAAGGCGCGATCTCCATGGCCGATGCGAGTCTCCATCCGCAGCGGCACCAGCTAGCACGAACACTGGGCGTTGCGCCCGATGTCGAGCCCGAGCTGACAGCTCGCACGCTTCGCAGTGGAGAACGGCTGGTTCTATGTACCGATGGGCTGCCACTTCACGTCGCCGACAACGAAGTTGCGCGCGTAGTATCCGACGCCGAGAGCCCACAAACCGCGTGTGATCAACTCATCGAGCTGACGAATGCCCGGGGCGGCCGTGACAACGTGACCGCGGTTGTGTTTGTCGCCGACCGTAACTAAATCGTCTCCTTCTGCATCCTCCATTAAATTCTATATCCGCCGGTGTTAGCGCCTCCGCGGCAACCTGACGGGCTATCCATGCGTCCAAGCGGCAGGCCCGTTGACGCCTTGTGCTATCATGCGCGTGGTTTTACGTGGTAGCCAAGCGCCGAGACTCTGATCAAGGAGGATGTAATGGCCTTAGTTTGTCCGAACGGCCATCGAAATGATGAAGGAAACCGCTTTTGTGACCAATGTGGTGCTCCACTCCAGGAGACCGCGGCAGCTGGATCTGCGGCTGCAGCGCCAGCTGCCAACATTGGTTCAGCCGCTGGGAGCATGGCCTGCCCCGTCTGTGGTCAAGAAAACATGCCCGGCACGGCCTTTTGTGATAACTGCGGCGCTGCTCTCCCTCCACCGCAGCCGGCCGCTGAAGCTGCCGGTGCGACAGGTGGCGCGCCAGTCACGATGGCTGGCGGTAATTCGAGTGATGTGGCTGGCGCCGCGGGCACGGTGAGCTGTCCGCAGTGCGGCAGCACGAACGATGCGGCAAATCACTACTGCGACTCGTGTGGTGCTAGCCTTGCCGCGTCGAGCCAAGGCTTGGGCGCAGGATCAATCGACAATGCCGCTAGCACGGCTACGGATACTGCGGCCACGACTGCCGGCGATGATTCCACACTCCCCACAGTGCCAGATATGCCGGCGTCGACGCCATTGCCGACTGAGGGCACGACGATGCCGACGCTTACCGAGGCGGCGGTGGGTGCGCCGGCGCAGGCGGAGCCTGCTGCTGCAGAGCCCGTCACCGACGGAGGACCGCCCGCGTCGACCGTGCAGGATCCGGAGGCGGAGCACCGGCGGCTGGAAGATACGATCACCACACAGCGGCGGCTCGTCGAGCAGCTGGAACAGATGCAGGCCAGCTTTGGCGCGGCAACGCCGGCAGCAATTTTGCAAGGGCTCGACGAAGCTCGGGCTAACCTGGCACGCAGTGAGGCTGAGCTAGCAGCACTGCCGCCTGCCCGTCCGGCAGTCGATCCGGCCGAGGTGGCACGGCTGGAAGAGACCATCACAACCCATCGACGGATGGTCGAGCAGCTAGAGCAGATGCAGGCGACCTTTGGTGCCGCAACGCCCGCGGCAGTTTTGCAAGGGCTGGATGAAGCACGGTCGAATCTTGCTCGCACTGAAGCGGAGCTGAACCAGCTGACAGGTGGAGCTTCGGGCCACCCGCTGCCCACAGCGCTCGACGTTGCGACCCAGCGTGCCGGGGAGATTGCACAGCAGGGGGGGACGGCGACGCCACCTTCAGCTCCACCGCAAGCCACCGCGTCACCCGCCTCTAGTGCGCCTGTTGCGGCACCCCGCGCTCCGGCTCCCGCTACGTCAATGCCGGCCGCTCCGGCTCCTGTGCCAGCTCCTTCCGCTCAGCCAGTGCCCACGGGTGCTCCTCAGGCGCAGCATGGCGATCAACTACAGCCGGCACAGGTAGGGTCGGCTGGAATGGGCGCACGCTTCCTGACCCGCGACGGCAAGGAAATCCCGCTGCCGCGAACGGGCGGAGAGCTTGTGGTCGGGCGCGAGGATCCGATTAGCGGCGTCCATCCCGACATCGATCTTACGCCATTTGGCGGTGAGGCTGGCGGTGTAAGCCGGCGGCACGCAGTACTCCGTGAGCAAAATGGACAGTGGAGCGTTATGGACCTCGACAGCACAAATTACACCCGTGTAGACGGCAATCGACTTGCTCCGAATACTCCCACGCCACTGGGCGACGGCGCGCGGGTCCAGTTTGGGCGCGTTGAGCTTGACTTCCGCGTAACCTAGCGCGAATGACGGCAGGGCGGCTGCAGCCAGCCGCCCTCATGCTGGCTGAGACATTGCTAGCTCAGCCAGCACAGCTTGCCATGCTAGGGGTAGTGGAGCGGCGAACTGGATGTATCTACCCGTATGAGGATGGGAAAACTCGAGCCGCGCGGCGTGGAGTAGATGGTGGTCAAGCGCCCGGGTGCCAATGCTGGCCGGCCCCCCATAACGAGTGTCTCCAGCGATCGGATGGCCGATGTGGGCGAGGTGCAAGCGGATCTGATGCGTGCGACCAGTGATTGGTGTTGCCTTGACCAGCGTCGCCAGGGGGTGCCGAGCAACGACGCTGAACTGAGTTTCCATCGCCCGAATACGCTGCGTTCCATAAGGTAGCGTTTGCCCAACCTGCTCTAGGGGGTAGACCCTGAATAACCCGTGTCGCCCGCGCCCGTGCCCAGTCCTCACCTCAAATGTTTCTGCCTCGATTTGCCCCGCAGCAAGCGCAAAATATGTTTTACGTATGCCCCCCTCCGCAGTTTTGGCGGCAAATAGCTGCTGCAGCGCCGGATTAACCGCCGGATGCTTGCTCACCAACAGCACCCCCGACGTATCGCGATCGAGCTGATGCGCCAGGTGCAGCTGCGGCTCGTGTCCGTCTCGGTCACGTATAAATGTGGCCAGCGCATACGGGAGCGTGCCCCAAACATCCCAGGGGGTGTAGTTGGCGTGCCAGCCAGGTCTTTTATTCAGTGCCAAAAGGACATCGTCTTCCCACAGGATGTCGCGGGCAGTAATCGCAAGCGAATCATAGCTGCCGCTTGGCGGGAAATGCACTGCAAGCTCCACTCCGGGGGGCACTAAGGTCTCCTGCTGCTGAACGCGACGGCGATCCACCCAGACCGCTCCCCGTAGGATCAGCTCACGTGCCTCATTCGCTGAAACTCGGGCCAAAGTGGCAAGCAGCGCGCCAAGCACTTGCCCGCCTTGCTCTGCCGTGACCAGGTGCTCGATTTTGGGGCGTGGGCTATTCACAGCTCGTCCGATGCCGGGTAACCCCCTTCTTTGCCGGTGGAACAGCCTAAACTGCTCCCTGGAACGACCCGGTTCCCATTGTTGCACGACTACCAGCGGCTAAGAGTACCAGAAGTACTTCTACCGGATCTCAGACGCACTTCTGTATAATCGTAGCATGAAATGGCGCATCATCCTGGCTCTCACGTTCTTTTGCCTTGCGCTGGCTGCCGTATGCGTACGGTATGCACCCCTGCGCGTTGCGACGCACCCGGTCGGCGATCCGGCCGATCTTGGACTCGTGATTGGCTTTCTGCCAGCAGAGCTCGACGGTGGACGTGTAGTGCGACGTAGTGCTGCAACGGGAAAGCTTGTTGTGCCACTTGCCGATGCACGCGGCGCCCAAACAGTTGTTCTCCAGCTGCGAACAGAACGAGCGGGCAGCGTCGCCGTCAAGATGGGCCCGCAAACATTGCAGCTGGCGGGAACCGCTGCGTATCGCTCATATTCACTATTTGCCCCAGCCGTTTCTAGTCCACGCTTGACTATCTCACTAACGGGCCGCATGGGAAATGCGGTGCTGGTTGACGAGGTGTCGGTCACCGGTAGGCCTGGCATACCGCCAATCGTCGACTTCCTAGCACTGCTACTGCTCGCCACTATTCCGGCACTACTCATGTTACTAACGGCTCGACTCCCGTTTGATTGGGCACTCCTGCCAAGCCTCGTCGTGCTGATACTGTTGACTGTGCTGCCTGCTGCAGATCGAAGAGCGCTGCTAAACTTTGGGCCACTTGCCGCACTCGTGGTTTGCGCAGTTGCTAGTAGTGCACCGCTGCGCGCGCGGCCTACATTTGCCCTGATCTTGTTGCTCGCTGCGGCGCTGCGCTGGTATGCGCTAGGCTGGGGCGGAGGTTATGCGTTTCATCCGGAGGAGCAAGCTCTACTTGCGGGTCACAGCTCGAGCGTCTTCACGCTGCTGATCCGTGGTACAGCGCTGACGGCAGGCTGGATATCGGGGAATCCTGGATGGTCCACAGGCTGGGGCTTGGTGCTGATCGGGCGGGCTTGGTCGGCACTGTTGGGTACGGCGCTGATTGTCGCTGTCTATGTTCTTGCCGTGCACTTGCTCCGGCCGCGTTGGGCCCTGCTGGCTACCGCCTTTGTAGCCTGCACGCCAGGGTTGGTGCAACAAAGCCATGTCGCTGGCGAAGTCCAATGGATCGTCCTTAGCGTTGTCGTGTTGGTACTACTCAGCACGCGCATCCTTTTCGCTCCACAGCCGTGGACTATAGCTGCGACATTTGGAGTTGCCGCGGGCATCATCTACGGCGTACCAGCTGGTGTCGTTTGGCTAGTCGCGCCCGCGGTTGCTCATCTGGCAACTCGACGCAGGCATCCTGAATATGTTGTACGCTCTGCGATGCTGCTGGCGCTGCTCGCGGCCGGCATTTTACGCTGGACAAGCGAGACAGTGGCTCTAACTGCCGAGACACAGCGAGCCGACTTCGTCGTGGCCGGCGGCCAGCGCCCATATATCTACCCGCTCTTCAGTATCCTCCTTTGGGCGCTAGGTCCGCTGTTGACACAGCTTGGCGTCGTGGGCTGGGCCACAGCTGCCGTGCAAGCCGGCCACGTTCGTCTTGAGCGAAGATGGTTGCCGCTGCTCGCGGCGAGTGGCGTTGCATTTGGTGTCGCCGGACATGGCCCGCACTATCGTCTGGATGAGCTGCTGCCCTTAATGCCACTGCTCAGTCTCACGTCCGCCTTTCTGCTCCAAACATACAGCCAGCGGCTGCGCTTTTGGCTCGGGCAGCGCGCGGTCCGGTTGCTAGCTGCGACATCACTTGGCCTGGCTCTCGCCGCCACACTTGGATTGCTGAACGTGTACCGCGCGCCCGACTCACGACTAATGGCCAGCCGCTGGCTGCTGGGCCGGCTGAGCGAGTCTGATACGCTGCTCCTTGATGCTGGCGTCGGTGTTCCGCTGCCACTCGGCGTCTCAAATATCTATCGAGCCAGTTGGCTGCCGTTGAGCGCGCCGCTCGCAAGTGGGATGGAAGCGTCCGCAAGTGCGCTGCCCCAGGCGCGATATCTTGTCACGACGCTCGACGCCTCCGAGCTATCCGATGCTGCGCGAAAGGCAGGCAGTGCTTGCCTGTACACGGCGCTCTTTGACGGTCGATTTGGGTTCGAGGAGCGCACGAGTTTTACACCGAAGCCGCATATAGGTAGCTGGTCCATCGATGATCGCCGAGCTGACCCCCTGATGCATCGCTACGATCATCTCAGGCTGTACATCTATGAACGGACCTTGTCGCCGCGTCCAGAGGTAGTCGCGCAGGTTGAGCGCTGCATCGCGGAGACCAAATCCTAGCCCGCAGGCTCCGAGCAGAGGCGCCTGGCCAGCACTCGCTCGACCAGGCTCGATCCAAATCGAGAGCGGCGTGTTGCGCTATGCTATGCTTAAGCCGATCCTGTGGGGAAGAGGTGTTTCATGCCTAGCGTGACGATCGATCCCGTCGTACAGCAGCAGCTTCCACAGCTGGTGCTCGGTTTGGTGGATGCGGAGGGGGTGCAGGTTCGCGCCAATGAGCCGGCCCTGCGGACGATGCTTGAAGAGCTTGGCGAGCGACTGCGCTTTGAGTATGCAGGCAAAGTCGCGGCTGATCGACCGGAAATTGCGGCTACGCGGCGCGCATATCGAATGCTGGGCGATGACCCAACGCGCTATCGTCCCGCGAACGAAGCCTTACTCCGACGGGTTCTGGCTCGTCGGGCCTTTCCGGAAATTAACAGCATTGTCGACATCAACAACTATGTTTCCCTAGAAAGCGGGTTTGCGCTTGGCTGTTATGATCTCACCCAAATCTCGGGTGATGCCACCGTTCGGGTAGGGGCTGAGGGCGAGGAATACACCCCAATCGGGAAGCCGGCGGTTGAGGCTAGCAATCGGCTCGTGCTGGCGGATCAGCAGGGGATTTTTGGTAGTCCCACCGCCGATTCTCAGCGCACCATGGTGACGCTCGCGACCGAACAGGTGCTGTTTGTGGTCTTTGCGTTCGAGGTTCCGGCTGAGCGCATGGAACGGGCGATTGAGCGTTCGTCTATGCTGCTTTCGCGCTTTTGCCAAGCGACAATTCGCGAGCGGGCGCTTGTCGGCGCGGGGCAGTCGTAGCCTGGATGTTTTCACGGGAGCGACATCGCGAACCGTTCGGTGTGAGAGCGGCGACAGCGAAGCACACCAGGACATCGCCATCGCCGCCGCCCTCTGCAATTGAAAGGATTGGACATGCAGGTATTCGGCATCGATATTGGCGGCTCCGGTATCAAGGGAGCTCCGGTCGATATTGGCACTGGCAGGCTGCTTACGGAACGCTATCGCATTCCCACACCACAACCTGCAACGCCAGCGGCGATGATCACGACGGCGGCCGAGGTCGTGGCTTACTTTGCATGGCAGGGTCCTGTCGGATGCGGCTTTCCGGCCGTCGTCAAAGGTGGCATCGTCCATACCGCGGCAAATATCGACGCCTCCTGGATTGGGCAAGATTTGCGGCAAGGCCTGTCAGATGCAATTGGGCAGTCGGTGCAGGTTGTTAACGACGCGGACGCGGCGGGAATGGCCGAGATCCGTTGGGGTGCAGGGCGCGACGTCGACGGCGTTGTGCTGATGGTTACCCTCGGTACCGGAATCGGCACGGCACTTTTCGTCAAAGGTCAGCTCGTGCCGAACACGGAGCTGGGTCATATCAAGATTCGTGGTAAAGAGGCCGAAAAACGCGCGGCAGATCGCGTGCGTGAGCAGAAGAAGCTTACTTGGAAGGAGTATGCCGCGCGCGTAGACGAGTATCTTGACGAGATCGAGCGGCTCTTGTGGCCCGATCTCATCATCATCGGCGGTGGAGTTAGCAGCGATGCCGACAAGTTTTTCCCTCGCCTGTCGACGCGCGCCAAAGTGGTGCCGGCGCAGATGCTCAACAATGCGGGCATCGCGGGAGCAGCTCTGGCAGCAGTGGCTGAGCAGGCAGTCCCCGCTGAGCCGCCTGTAGCAACCACCACGGCCGAAGAAGGGCGAGTCCCAACTGAAGCACAGGACGGCAGCGTCTAAGTCATCCGCAGCCGCATATCGAGGGCGGTCGCGGCGATGTTCATGCCCACGTCAACGAGAAGCTTCGCGAGGGTACTATGTTCCGGCTCGAGTGCAACCCGGAAGGTTGTGCTCCCTACGTCGCCGAATGCGTCCCGAGCCGCCGCAAAAAAGAGTGCGCGAACCTGGGCTACGCCGGAGCCTGGGCGTAGTCCCACGAACAGCGTCCTGATGCCGTTGGGATCGTGACCACTGGCAGGCCGGGCAGCATAGTGTATGCAGGCCGCGGGCCCCTGTGGGTCAACGAGCAGCATAACCCGCGCATCGCTATAGGTCAACAATGATGGTAGCCGACGATCCCATGCAGGCTGCGGCTCGCTTTCGGCTGCCGCATACCAAGGGATAATTGTTTCGACAAGGTCAGAGGTGGCCTGCCCATCCGGCGGTAGGTCGTTCGCACTCAAGTCGAGCTGCGCACCCGTGGCATGAAACATCAGGTAGTTCCGCACATGTTGAAAGCCGGCGCGCTGGTATAGCCTGATCGCGTCGTCACGCTTCTCCCATACATCCAGCTCAATATCACGGACGCCTGCCTTGGCGGCCTCGCGCGTGCTCGTCTGCAATAGACGTGTTGCGACGCCTTGGCCTCGGTAGCTGCGGTTGACCCCGAAGTCGTAGAGCCAACCGTGGGTGCGCCGCCGCCCGATGAGGGCCAAGCCAATGGGCCGCCGCCCGTCATAGGCGACCAAGCTGAGCTTGAGATCGACACTCTGAACGCGAAAAATATCGGCGAGCTGGTCAGGTTTCGAGACCCAGCCCCCACCGTAGGCGTTGGTATGAAGCTCCGCGATATCCGGTAAGCTCAGGTGGAGCGCGCTTTGATAGGTAAGCCGCACAGCTGCTCCTCCAACGATCGATAGCTCATTATCGAATATTTGTGGCGATTGAGCAACTCCTGCCAGCGGGTCGCAGCTATATGCGAGCTGCCGCAGCCGCTTTTATACCAGCCACCGTGCAGCTGCTAACGGCAGATTCTTTAGCGGGCCTTGTTGCGTCGTGCGCTGTGGCAGCGAGCCCAGAAAGAGCTTGCCGTAGCGCTTGGTCAGCAGCCGCCGATCAAGCACAGCCACAATGCCGCGGTCGTCACGTGAACGGATCAGCCGGCCGAAGCCCTGCTTGAACTTCAAGATCGATTGTGGGACGGCGTAATTGGTAAAGGCGTCGTCGAAGAGCTCCGAGCGCGCCGCAAAGATTGGGTCGCTCGGAACAGCAAAGGGTAGCTTGGTGATCACCAGCACGCTTAGCGCATCGCCGACAATGTCCACTCCTTCCCAGAACGAGCTTGTGCCGAGCAGTACTGCACGGGGATGCTCCTTGAAGCGCTGCAGGAGCGAGCGGCGCGAGCCATCTAGCCCCTGACCAAGCAGGACGATCTCCTGTTCTTCCAAGGGCTCCTGAATCGCACGATAGGTCTGGCGGAGTGCGCTGTTGGAGGTAAAGAGCGCAAGCAGCCGCCCACCGGTCGCCGTCGCTAGCTCGACAAGCGCGTCTTCCAGCGCACGCTGATAGGTCCGCTCGTTGGGCTCCGGCATGTCGGTTGGTAGGTAGAGCAAGGTCGAGCGCTCATAATCAAAGGGTGAGCCGAGTTGAACCTCGTCGATGGGCGCAGCTTCCAGACCCAGCCGCTGCTTGACGTAAGCAAACGAGCCATCGATCGACAGTGTTGCCGAGGCCAGCACTACCGTCTCTTTGGCGGAGAAAAGCTTTTGCTCAAGCAAGGGCCCGACATGCAGCGGCGCGTCATGGAGCCTGAGCAGGTCACGCTGTTTGTCGAGCGCCAGCCACTGAATCCCCTCGTCGTCGCCATAGATAACTTTCGCCCCGCCGATTGCAGTATCGACCGCCCAGTTCGCCATCGTGCCAAGCCGCAGCAGGAGCTCGTCGTACTCGTTCAAACCGGCGCCTTCAAGCCCCTTGATGTGCGCCTCCAGCTTTTCCAGGCCCTTGCCGATATCGGCTAGCGGCAGCATCACGTTTTCCCAGGCACGCTGTCCGTCTACCCAGACCGAGCTCTTGCGCACCTGTGGAGTGAGACGCAGCCGCTGCTCGTAGCCGTTTTCCTTTGACAGGCGCTCGACGCAGCCTTTAAGGATGCGCCACAGTTCATATGTCGCTTGTCGCGTCCGGTCGACCAGGGGCCGTAGTGCCGCGGCAAAGCCTTCCGCCTTGTCGAGGTCCTGGGGCGTTGCCGCCGAGTTCTTGAAGTAGTTCGGTAGCTCGGAAAGGAGGCCGCTCAAGAGGCGAACGCCGCCGGCCTGCCACAGCTGGTCCAAGAAGTGCAGCAGCGTGGCCTGGTCGAGCTGCCAACCAAGCTGGTCGGTTGCGACGTCTTCAAGATGATGGGCCTCGTCGATGATAACATGGTCATAGTGTGGCAATACCGCGTTTTCGGCTTTAACATCGCTCAACAAGAGCGCATGATTCACGACGATGAGATGGGCAGCCTCCGCCGCGCGCCGGGCGCTGAAGAAGAAGCAGCGCTCGAACTCAGGACAGCGCGGGCCGATACAGGTGTCGGCTGTGACGTTAACATCGGGCCACGCTCGCGCCTCGCGCTCGTCCAGGGCCAGCTCAGCGCGGTCGCCGGTCGTGGTGTCCTTGACCCAGAGCCCAATTTTGATGAGTGCCTGTGCCTGCTCCGGAGCTGTCTGCTCCTGCCGACGCAGCTTGCCATAGCGATATAGACACAAATAGTTCCCGCGACCCTTGAGCAGTGCGGCCGTAAACGGCTCGGCGTCAACGCCCGTATCTCGGATGATACTCGTGTCGATAACATGCTGGAGCGTAGGGATATCTTTGAAGTACAACTGATCTTGGAGATTGATTGTATTGGTCGAGACAACCACGCGTTGGCCGCGCTGGGCGGCGAAGCGGGCAGCCGGTACAAGGTAGGCCATCGACTTACCAGTACCTGTCGGCGCCTCGACCAATAACGTGCCGCCGCTGTTGAAGGCCTCCGTCACGGCGAGCGTCATATCAAGCTGCTGCTCACGTCGCTCATAGCCTGGAAAGGCTTGGTTCAAGGGCCCTTGAGGTGCGAAAAAAGTGCGCACTTGATCGAGGTCCAGCGGGGCAGTGCGGTTTGTCACTTCGAGCGGCTTAACCCCACGCCAGCTGACCCCAAGGGGCTGCACCTCCTGCGGTGTTCCTGCGATCGGTCGGCTAAGAGCCGAGTGGGCGCGGTCGCGGGCAACCGCCTCAAAAAGCAGCCGTGGTGCCCAATTCGTCTGACCACTTAGAGTGACGATCTCGGCCAGGGTGGCGTCGTCAAGCTCTTGAATCCGATGAACCAAGTGCGTGAAAAGCTGTCGTGCGACATCGGCGTCAGCGAGCGCGCGATGGGCGTCGGGGTGAGCGATACCGAGCGCCGCGGCGAGCGCACCAAGGTTGTAGGTCGGCTGGCCGGGCAGCAGCAGCGTTGCGAGCTCGAAGGTGTCGTAGCTTGTCTGAGGCAAGCGCAAGCCTTGGGCGCCAAGCATACGGACGTCGAAGCCCACGGAGTGACCGACGACGGGATAGCTCTTGATGAAACGCACCAGCTCGGGCGCGACGACATGAAACGGTTGAGCAATCTCGAGCTCCTGCGCGTTGATGCCGGTCAGCTGCGCAATCTTCACTGGAAGGCTATGTCGCGGCCGCACAAGCCGCTGAAACGTCTCGAGGACCTCCGTGTCCCGGAACTTTACCGCTGCGACTTCGATGATCTCGTCGGTGCCAGCCTCCAGCCCGGTCGTCTCCACGTCGATGGCCACAAAGATGGTGTTCACAAATGTCACTTTCTAGCGTAGTGTCAGGCGCGGCGGTCCGGCAGACTGCCTGCACCCCAGCTCGAGCTCTGCGCTCGTCAAGAACTAACATTATACCGAAGGGAAACGCCAACGTCGACGCGCCCCTCCAGAGCGATTTTTTGTAAAAGTGCTAATTGATGTATTGACAAATTACATTGTGGATGTAAGATATTGACATAGACGTAGTAGTTGATTGGGTGGGTAGTCAACGAGCGGCAGGTCAAGGAGGCGCACGATGGTTATTCTCGAACCCGACGGCACACTCACACACGATGAACGGCATCCCCGCGCATGGCTAGATTTTGTCGCGGATCTGCTCTCACATGAAGGCGAGCCAAGCGGAGTATCCTACGCCTTCGACGTCGTGGGCCTAGGAACGGTTGCACTGCACATCGAGGCGGAGACGAGCAACGGGTCGGGTGAAGCGCCGCGCCGTTTCGGCCCCATGGTGCTGGGTCACCGCTAGCGACTGATGTGCCCCGAGCCTGCCCACTCCCATTCGTGTCTATGCAACAAGTGCCGCGAACCGCGGTAAAGGAAGCAGTGATGGCGTATCCGATTTTGACCCGCTGCCCGATCTGTGCTGGCGAGCTTCTCGCAACGCGGCTCGACTGCACCAACTGCCACGGAGCTGTCGAGGGCGAGTTTGGGCTCGGCCTGCTCAAGCGACTGACCGGCGAGCAGATTCAGCTTATCACTCTGCTTGTCAAGAATCGCGGCAACATGAACCGTGTCGCCACGGATCTTGGTGTCCACTACAACACCGTCCGGAACCGAATGGACGAGCTGGCGTCCGCCATGGGCTTCGGCGAGGCTCCGCCATCACCCTCAGACCCGCAGCGGGTCGACGTTCTGGAACAGCTCGGCCGGGGCGAGATTAGCCCCGAGGAAGCGCTCCAACGAATCAAAGCTTCGCGCTCACAACGGCCAAGCTAACGAGGGAGAGCCACTATGTCGCATACGACACCGATCGGCGCAGGCAGCTCCCAGGGGACGACGGCGCCACGTGCGCTGCGACTGCGGATCGTTAATATCAGCAATGGCCAAGTGAAGGTAGCGCTCACGCTGCCGGTGACACTTGTGAGCGTTGCTCAGCGGCTCGGAGCGCGTCTGCTCCCACCCGACGCGTCCGTCGAAGAGGTTGTTGCGCAGGCCGAGCAACAGGGAGTTGCCCAACTGGCCTGGGTTGACGCCGTGCACGACGAACGTCTCGAGCTGACATTGGAATAATCTTGAGCCAGGAGGACCGTATCATGGAAACATTTCGTTTGGAAATCCAGCCCGATATGGTGCTGCGGATCCAAGGCTGCTCGGGTGATGTCGAGATAACGGGACATGAGGTGGCCGCCATCAAGGTCGACGCCGAGGCCTCATTCGAGCGGTACGTTCATCGTGACGACAAGAACATTTCAATCAACGGGTATTTCGGCGACCTCACGCTTATGGTGCCGCACCAAACAGCTGTTGAGCTGAGCGGGATCGGCGGCGATGTCAAGATCGAGGACGTATCCAATGTCCAGCTGGGTGCGATTGGTGGTGACGTAGAGCTGGAAGGTCGATGTGAGCGTGTGCAGATCGGCAATGTTGGCGGTGACCTGCAGGTTGGGGAGGCAGCGCAGCTGAGTGTTCAAGCCGTAGGCGGTGATGCCGAGCTTGGGACTGTCGGCCAGTTGCTTGGGCTGGGACATATCGGCGGTGACCTCGAGCTCGAGTGGAGGGGAGCGATTCAGGACGACCTGCGGGCCATCGTCGGCGGCGACGCCTCGATCACTCTCGAGCCGCATGTAAATTTTGCCCTAACGGCAGTGGTGGGCGGCGACCTCGAGGGTAGCGGCAAGGAGTGGAAAATCGGTGGCGGCACCGGCACCCATGATCTCATCTTTGGCGAGGGCGGTCATCGGCTGTATCTAACCGTCGCCGGGGATCTCGAGATCGAGGGAGGGCCGCCTCCGCAGCGAAATTTTGGCGACGAACGTGGCCCTGGGTGGCACAGGCATCCCGGGATGGATGCATTCGGCGATGAGCTGCGCGGTCTCGGGCGCGAGCTTGAAGAGATGGGCCGGAATTTGGCTCGCGAGCTGAGCGGTCTCGGGCGGGAGATCGCACGTGAGGTGCGCGTGGCTGGCCGTGAGACGATGCGCGGGATGAAGGACGATTTCGGTCCACGAGTGCGTGGGCCCCGCGGCCCGGTGCGCTTTCCCGACCGTGAGTTCAACTTCGATCCCGAGCAGATCGAGCGGATCAAGCGCGAAGCCCGCGCTGCTGCGGCGAGCGGGATTGCGCGGGCTCAGGAGGCTGTCGAGCAGGCGCTTCATCAGTGGCAACAACCAGGAGGACCACGTCGGCCAGCACCACCACGGGGCCCTGCTGCACCAGTGCCGCCGACACCACCGATGGAGCCGCCCGTCGGAAACGTGTACACCGGTCAAACAATACGGATGGACGCACCGGCTCAGAACGAGGAGGGCGCCGCCCGGCCGGCACAACCTGTCGATCGCGATGCCGAGCGGCTGGCAATCCTGCGGATGGTGCATGAGGGGCGCTTAGGGCCGGATGAGGCCGAGATGTTGCTACGCGGCCTTGAAGAGCGCAGCTAGTGCTGCGGTAGCCTAACCTCCTGGAGACGTACACGGCGTGACGTCATCCAGGAGGTTATCCCGTCCTCGCCGCGGGCGGCCGCGATTGCCTTTGCAATACCAGCACAACCATCGTACACTTGCCACATATGTCACCAGTCCGACGCTCTAGCAGACGCATGATCGTGACATATATGGAGGCCGGGTGTTCACGACAGGGTTTGAGGTTCGGCCTGCCACACGGGCCGACGTCCCCGCAATCGCTAGTTTATTACTCGAAGGATTTGGCCATGAGTATGGGGGCGTGCTCAGACAGCGAGCCGGCCGCAGGTTCATCGAGCGGATCCATGCGTTGCCCGGCCGCCTGAGCGGCATGGTTGTCGCGGTCAACAATGCCCATGTTCCCATCGGCGTTGCCGGTCTCCGTACCCGTGAGCTCCACCCCCGCTACGATGGTGCGGAGGAGCAGGCAATGTTTGAGGAGCTGGGAATTGGCTCCTCGATCTTGCTTGATCTGCGCTCAGCACTAACGGAGCCCCCAGCCTATCATCCTCGCGGCGACGAGGCATATATCTACAGCGTATCCGTGACGGCAGCTTGGCGGGGACGAGGCGTCGCCGATGCGCTGCTTAATTATTTGCACCAGCGGGGGCGTGACCTCGGCAAAACGCAGGCGCTGCTCGAGGTTGTGGAGACGAACATGCCGGCGCGGCGGCTCTATGAGCGGCATGGTTACGCCGTTCTTCGCCGCCGGCGTGGACTGCTAGCCTGGCTTCCGTTTGGCGTGCCCCCGCTGATACTGATGTGTAAGCAGTTGTAGGTCGTCGGCATACGCCCAATGGATTCAGGACGACCGATGCGACTTATGGCTGATTCTTGCGGGGCCGGCCGCCGCGCTTTGGCTTGGAGGCGGCGACCTCGGGCGTGATGACCCGAAAGTGAATGCGTGACTTGTCCTTGATGGGCCGGAACTCCAAGGCCATATTTAGTTCTTGTGCAGCCGTTTTCAAGTTTTGCCGCACTGTTCGCTTGTCTTCATCGTTGCCTAAGATAACGTCGCCGCCAAAGCCGGGCTCCACGCTTTCAAGCTGCCCTTTATACTCCTCGATGATGCGTGTTCGCTCTTCGCTTCTGCGTCGTCCACTTCGTCCCTTTGGCTTTTGCTCGCGTTCTTCCAATTGTTGCGGCGTTAAGATCCGAATTTCGGCCATCTGAATCCTCCTGTGGAGTTCATGAAGTAAGCTGGTACGTAATTCGACCGATCTGTCGCTAATTAACTTTCCGATCGTGCTAATTCCATTCTACATCAAGCGCTAGTAATTTCAATACGGCATATTGCTAGACAGGCAACGAGTCGCCGCAAAGCCTTCTAAAAGGTTTATCAACTTGATTAATTGGCATTCCTGAACGATGAGGTGACTTTTAGGAGATAAGAAAACGTTCCCGTATGGGAGGGAACGTTGCACGGCTGAAGCGGGGAGCGAGGGTTGGTGTGGCTTACGGGGTGAGGTCCAACAGGATCGGTCGCGCTTTGAGGGCCGCTTGGGCACGATGGCTGATACGGTTCTTCTCTTCGGGTGGAAGCTCAGCCATGGTTAAGCCATAATCAAGCAAGTAGAAAATAGGATCATAGCCGAAGCCGTGCGCTCCCTTGGGCTCAAACTCGATCACCCCCGGTAGGATGGCCTCCACAATGTGGGTTGGCCCGGCGGGTACAGAAATCGCGATAACGCACACAAAGCGGGCCATGCGCTCGTAAAAGGGACGGCCATCGAGCTGCTTGAGCACGAGCGCAAGCTGCTCAGCCCCCTTCACCCCACCATAGCGCGCCGAATAGATACCAGGCGCGCCGTTCAACGCGGCGATTTCAAGGCCTGAGTCGTCGGCAAGCGTAATGCGCCCGCTGCGCTCGCAGTAAGCCTCGGCCTTGAGCCGCGCGTTGGCTTCAAACGTCGTGCCCGTCTCTTCGACGTCGTCGGTGATACCAACATCCCGAAGGCTCACAAGCTCGAATGGTAGGTCGCCGAGCAGTGCCCGATACTCCTCCAGCTTGTGCTGATTTGTCGTCGCAATGAGCAGCTGTTGCATCTAGTCTCTCCCCTCGGGCCTACAACCAGCCCTGTACGCGCAGCCAGTGGGCCAGCAGCGCAACCGGGACGAAACGAATGATCTTGCCTGCCAGACACGCAAGCTCAAAGCGCCAAAAGGACATTCCTGTCGCGCCCGCAGCAAGCCCCGCAAGATCGATCAGGGGGAGCGGAAGCGCCGCGAGCAGAAATACCGTGAGTGTGCCGCGCTTGCGCACCCAGGCAGCGATGCGCTGGTAGGTCGGCCGCTCTTGGACACGCGCCAACTGCGCGCCGCTCCGCCCGGCAATGTAGCCGGTGCTCTCGCCAATACCGGCGGCAACGCCTGCGACAAGGCCAACCAGAAGTGGATTAAGGGCCGTCGAAGCCCCAAACTTAATCGCGGCGCCAAGCGCGATACTGGGCACAAGGACAGTAGCGGTTGATAAAAGGGTTAGCACAAACGCGCCGACGTAGCCGAGGTTACCCCAGTCGTTCACGTCAAGCGGCACCGCCACGATCAGCAGCGTCAGCAGGACAGTGCCAACCAATGAGAGCAATGGCCGCCACGGAAACCGTCGCGCAGGCGTCGACTTTTCCATCTCGTGGACATTGTAGCCTGTTTCCAACGCAGTCCTCTTGTTACAACAACCGATGGAGCATACCCATGGGGACCAAGCCTGTCAAGGTGTGTTTGCGAGTGCTACCTGCGTCCGGTACAATTTGACAGATTATCCTCGCTATATTCCTTATAAGAGTCAAGGGAGTTGTTCGAAGCGTATGCAGCAGCCGGTGACAATTAAACAAGCCTCGGGCCCCCAAATGCTGAAGTATTTGGTGCTGGCAATGCGGCCGAGCCAGTGGGTCAAGAATGCTTTTGTGTTCGCTGGCATCGTGTTCGCCGAGCAGCATTTGTTTACGGAACCCTGGGCCCTTGGACGCGTCGCCGCAGCGTTTACGCTCTTCTGCATTGTGTCCGGCTGTGTGTATCTGATGAACGACTTGGCCGACATCGATCAGGATCGGCTGCATCCTAAGAAGCGGCTCCGGCCGCTCCCCTCGGGCCGCTTGTCACCCGGGCTGGCAAAGGTCGTTGCACTTGGCCTCGGGCTTGGCTCGCTGACACTCCCATGGATCATTGGGGCGTATCTGCTAAGTGGGGGGTCGGATGGCGCTGCGCAAGCGCTGCTCGATCGGGCGTCCTCGAGCTATGCGTTGGGTTGGTTTGGCTTTGGCGCAGTTCTAGCGATCTATTTCTTGATCCAAATCGCGTACACCTTTCGGCTCAAGCATGTTGTTATCGTCGACCTCTTCTGCATCGCGGCGGGTTTTGTCTTGCGCGCGCTAGGCGGCGCGGCGATACTTCAAGTGATTATTACTCCTTGGTGGCTGTTAAGCGTGCTGCTGCTTTCGCTCTTTCTCGGCCTCGGCAAGCGCCGCAACGAGCTGATGGTGCTGGAGGGTGAGGCGGCAGGTCATCGCCGGATTTTGCAGGAGTATTCGACCCAGCTGCTCGACCATCTCATAACCATTGTGGTCGCCTGCACGATCCTGGTTTACTCGCTGGCAACGTTTGACGCGCCCACTGTCCCCCAGGAGCCATTTCCGTTCTTGATGATCACAATCCCGTTTGTGATCTACGCGCTGTTTCGCTACCTGTACCTGATTTACCAAAAGGGCGAGGGCGGCACTCCGGAAGAGCTGCTGCTCAAGGATCGTCCGTTTTTCTTCTCGATCGCGACTTGGGGCTTGCTCGTGCTAGTGATCCTCTCGGCCTTTGGCGGACGCTAACCCGGCCTGGCTGCCCGCTGGCGCTTGCCGAAAGCTCTTGCCGGATTCGCGGTAGGTACCAACAAGGCGTTTGTTGTGATGGCTTCGTGGTACACTACAAGCGGCGGCACAGCCTAGCCGTCGCTTATCCCTGTTGTTCCGGCCGAAGGCTATTTCTGCTCCTGAATGGGATCGGCACCAAACAAGATGACAAAAAACGTACGCAATTTCAGTATTATCGCCCATATTGACCACGGCAAAACCACGCTGTCCGACCGCTTGCTCGAGCTAACGGGCGCGATCTCGGAGCGGGATCGGCGTGAGCAGGCGCTTGACAGCATGGATCTTGAACGTGAAAAAGGTATCACAATCAAGGCCAAGGCCGTTCAGCTGGCGTATAAATCCCCGAATGGCCAGACATATCAACTTAACCTGATCGATTGTCCAGGCCATGTCGATTTTTCATACGAGGTCAGCCGCGCTCTGGCCGCGTGCGAAGGCGCGTTGCTGGTCGTGGATGCGGCTCAGGGGATTGAAGCCCAAACCCTCGCCAACGTGTATATGGCGATGGAGAACGATCTCACGATTATCCCGGTGCTCAATAAGATCGACTTGCCCGGCGCGGAGCCAGACAAAGTTGCAGGCGAGATCGAGCGGATCATCGGAGCGCAAGGCCACGAGATTTTGCGCGTCTCGGCGAAGGAAGGGACCAACGTTCCCGCCATTCTCGAGGCGATCGTGGAGCAAGTTCCGCCGCCCACCGGCGACGATACCAAGCCGCTCCAAGCGTTGATTTTTGACTCGCACTACAACGCTTATAAAGGCGTTATCGCATATATCCGTGTGATGGAGGGCGAGCTGCGCGCGGGTCAGCAGATTCTGCTGATAGGCACCGGCATCAAGGTCGAGGCGCTGGAGCTCGGCGTGTTCCGGCCGCAGATGATTCCGGTCGACGTGCTGCGTGCCGGCGAAGTAGGCTATATCGCTACCGGGCTCAAGGATGTCGGCGATGTGCAGGTAGGCGACACCGTTACGCTTGCCGCGCGTCCGGCTGAGCAGGCGCTTGCGGGCTACCGTCCAGCTAAGCCGATGGTCTTCGCGGGTATCTACCCAGTCGAATCGAACGATTACGCGGGCCTGCGCGATGCGCTGGAAAAGCTTAAGCTGAATGACGCGGCTTTGTCGTACATGCCCGAGACGAGCGCGGCGCTCGGCTTTGGCTTTCGCGCTGGCTTTCTAGGCCTGCTGCACATGGAGATCGTGCGGGAGCGTCTCGAGCGCGAGTATAATCTTAACTTGCTCATCACAGCGCCATCGGTTGAGTATCGTGTGTTGACGACGAGCGGCGATATTGTAACGGTCGATAATCCATCTGAGATGCCCGACCCATCCAAGATCGAAGAGATCGAGGAGCCGGTGATGCAGATCAGTGTAATTGTGCCGACCCGTTACATCGGCCAGGTCATGGAGCTCGTCACTACCCGGCGCGGTGTATTCGACACCATGGAGTACCTCGAAGAGACCCGCGTGCTGTTGCGCTACACGATCCCGCTCTCGGAGATTGTGGTCGACTTCTATGATCAGCTCAAGTCGCGTACGCAAGGCTATGCGTCGCTGGACTATAGCTTGTCGGGCTATCAGCCAGCCGATCTGGTCAAGCTGGACGTTTTGGTTAACGGTGTGCCCGTCGACGCGCTCTCGATGGTCATCCACCGTGAGTTTTCACAAACTCACGGACGTAAGCTGGTCGAGAAGCTGCGTAGTCTGATCCCGCGCCAAATGTTCGAGGTGCCGATCCAGGCTGCCATTGGCTCCAAGATCGTGGCGCGCGAGACCGTCAAGGCGATGCGCAAGGACGTGTTAAGCAAGTGCTACGGCGGCGATATCAGCCGGAAGCGCAAGCTGCTGGAGAAGCAGAAAGAAGGCAAGAAGAAGATGAAGATGGTCGGCAGCGTCGAGATCCCACAGGAAGCCTTTATGGCGGTGCTGAGCCTCGACGACTAGGTCTGCCGGCGGCTAATCTCCGGTAAATGGAGAGTCAAGCTGTAGTCAAATAGCTTTGCGCGTCAGGTTGATGTATAGCGTCATCCCGGCGCGCATCTTGTTTTATAATGAGGCGCACAAGGAGGGCATCCAGATGAAAGGTTTGCGGTTAGCTTTGTTGCTTGGGCTGCTCATGGCGGTACTCGCCGCGTGCGGTGGCTCGAGTACAGGAACCGATAGCACTGGTGCGCAGGGATCGCCCGGCGGCACCGGCACAACAGGCGCGAGCGGGTCAGCCGCGGCTGGCTCTGCAGCTGCTAGTCGGGCGGGCACAACCGCGGGCCTGCCGGATCTTAATGGCCGTGCGGTTTGATCGGTACAGACTCAACCTATCCGCCGTTCGAGTCGATTGATCCGGCGACCAATCAGATTGTTGGTTTCGATCCCGACCTGATGGCGGAGATGGCGAAGCTGATCAACATTAAGCCCGAGTTTAAAACCACGAGCTTTGACACAATCTTCGAGGCGCTCGCGTCGAAGCAGTTTGACGCCGTCATGTCCGCGGTCACGATTACCGACGAGCGCAAGCAGAAGGTCGACTTTACCGATCCTTACGTTAGCATCGGTCAGCGCGTCGTCGCGCTTAAGGGGAACGACAAGATCAAGAGTTACGAGGACCTTAAAACCAACAACTTCCAGGTCGGCGTGCAGCGCGGCACCACCGGTGAGCAAGCGGCGCTGACCACGGCGGGCGTGCCGGATGCTAACGTTAAGCGCTACGACGACATTGCCTCGGCGTTTGCGGACCTCAAGAACAATGCGATTGACGCCATCGTTGCCGACGGGCCGACGGTTGCCAACTACACCGGTCAGCCCGAGTACCAGGATGCGGTTGCCCTGGTTGGCGATGCGTTTACAACCGAAGATTACGGTATCGCCGTGCAAAAGGGCGACACCGAGTTGTTGAATGGCTTCAACGCGGCACTGGCCCAGCTCAAGCAGAACGGCAAGATCGACGAGTTGAAGCGCAAGTACGACATCAAGGAGTAGGCAAGGGCGCTTGGAGCTTAATACTGGAGTCTTGATTGGATCTGTGGGGCGAGTCTGGTACTCGCCCCCTCTGCTATCATAACGAAGGAGCCGCCATGAGCACTGGCACTGGTGATCTCGTTCCCATCTCCCCACGCCGGTTCGGCACGCTCAGCCGCTTTCCAGCTTGGCTGCTGATATTGCTGCTCATTGGCGTCTTTGTGCTCTACTCGATGCTTTCCTCGGAACGCTACAGCGCGACGCTGCGCTTCCTGCTCCTGGGGGTGCAGCTGACGGTGGTCGTAGCCGTAGTAAGCTACGCGATCGCGCTGGTGCTCGGCTTGATTATCGCGCTTGGCCGTGTGTCACGCAATCCCCTTCTGCAAAATGCGGCTACCCTTTACGTCGAGTTCATGCGCGGTGTGCCGCTGATCGTGATCCTGTTGTACGCGCAGTTTGTTGTGATTCCAGGGCTATCGAACTCGCTTGACGAATTGTTGGGCACGCGCTTCCTGTGGCAGCGCAACGCGGCTATCGCCGGGACGGTCGGCTTGGCGCTCGGCTACGCGGCATATCTTGCGGAGGTTTATCGCGCGGGCATTGAATCGATTGAGCGCGGCCAGATGGAGGCGGGTCGCTCGCTGGGCATGAGCTACCGCCAGACGATGCGCTATATTATTTTGCCGCAGGCCCTCCGGAGGGTGCTCCCGCCGCTCGGCAATGACTTCATCGCAATCCTTAAAGATACGTCGCTGCTCACGGTCATCTCGGTCCCTGAGCTGACCTATTATGCCAAGCAAGAGGCGTCGCGCACCTTTGAGAACTTCCGAACGTACAATACCGCGGCCTTTCTGTATTTGACCATGACCCTGCTACTATCGCTTGGCGTGCGCTACATTGAACGGAGGTCAAGCGGTGGCCGACGCTAGCATGATCCAGATCAAGAATGTGTCCAAGCGCTATGGGACGCTTCAGGCGCTGGACAACGTTAGCCTCGACGTGGCGCGGGGCGAGGTGTTGATGATCATCGGACCTTCCGGGTCGGGTAAATCGACGCTGCTGCGCTGCATCAATCATCTGGAAGTGCCCGACACGGGGACGGTCGTGGTCGACGGTATCGAGGTCAACGAGCGCGAGACCAATATCAACGCGGTGCGGGCCGAGGTTGGGATGGTTTTTCAGCGCTTCGAGCTGTTTCCCCATTTGTCCGTGCTTGACAATATCTGTCTCGCACAGCGGCTCGTGCGTAAGCGGTCGGAGGCTGAGCGCGTCCGGATAGCTCGTGAGCTGCTGCAGCGCGTTGGGATTCCGGAGAAAGAGCAGGGCTTCCCCAGTCAGCTCTCGGGTGGCCAGCAGCAGCGCGTGGCAATCGCGCGTGCGCTCGCGATGCAGCCCAAAATCATGCTCTTTGACGAGCCGACCTCGGCGCTCGATCCGGAGATGATCAAGGAGGTGCTGGACGTGATGCTTGATCTGGCACGTGAGGGCATGACGATGGTGGTTGTATCGCACGAGATGGGCTTTGCGCGCAACGCCGCGCATCGCGTCGTCTTTATGGATCAGGGCAA
>JADDQE010000172.1 GCA_016781525.1 bacterium
TCTGATCCTCCATCGGCGCCGGTTGTGCCTCACGTCTCGCATCGCGTACCTTTGCTTCGCTCCGATCCAGTATTGCTCATGGCACGGGGAGCGTCTGTAAGATCGCTTACGGTCGAATCCAACGGCTCTCAGTGAGAGTCCACTCGTACAAGCGGATCGATAGCCAGCAGCGGCCGGCAGTCTGAGCAAGCGGACGATAGCTACGTGTGGCCCAACCTGGTGCAACACGTGCACGCTTCTCGCCGAGGCGATGCGCTAAACCGCGGACGCCATAGCGTGTGTCCGCCGCAATATCAGGCAAGGTGTCGGCAAGATGGAGCGCGACGGTCATCAGCGCACCTAGGGGGTACAGCCAGAGCAGCCGCGCATCCCAGCCGCGCAGCGCGGTCCAGACCCAGATCGGTAGCAAGGGCACGGCAGTGATGTACGGCACCCAGCTCCACAGCATTCGTTTCAGGAGGATCCTCAGCCTTCTCGATCACGGGCGTCGTCGGGCAATCTCCTCGTCGCTTCGGCGGCAAGCGCGATGAGGGAGCGCTGGGCGGCAGCGCGCATTCGGTTCAAGGATCGCAGTGCTGTATCTCCGTTGTGTGCACTAGCTCACAGTCGCGCTGCACGGTTCAGCTCTATAGTGAGTGTGTAAGACAAGGAGGTCAGTATGGCAACGATGACACGGCACGCGGGCAGCGTTCAGCAGCGGGTGACAGCTGGTATCGTCGGAGGCCTGGCCGGTGGGCTCGTCTTCGGCATGATGATGACGATGATGGGCATGATGCCGATGATCGCGAGCATGGTCGGCAGCCAATCAGTGCTGGTCGGCTGGATCATTCATCTGATGATTAGTGCGTTCATCGGCGCGACGTTCGGCGTCATCTTCGGTGGCGCCAGTACGAGTTATGGGCGAGGGCTGGGCTTCGGCCTGCTGTATGGCGCGATCTGGTGGGTGCTGGGCCCGCTCCTCGTCATGCCAGCAATGCTGGGGATGCCGCTCTTCATGATCAACGGCATGACGCTGATGAGCTTGGTTGGACATCTCATTTTCGGTGCGATCCTTGGCGCGGTATATGCATGGTATCAGCAGCGCTAGTGGTCTGGGGGCGTGAGCGCGGCCAGCGCTGCTGCCGCTCGCGCCGTTCGTCCAGGCGCCGCGGACAAGGTTCGGCTATGCTCCGCATTTATATCTCTGGGCACTGTCGGGGCTGCACGACGGCGCGCCGCTTGGCGGAACAGGTGCGTTCGGAGCGGCCGGATGTACCGCTCGCGGTGATCGACATTGATGATCCTGCGGTCGCGGTGCCAGCCAACGTGATTGGCACGCCGTTCTACACCTGGCAGGATCGGGTGTTGTTTATGGGCAACCCCCACGCGACGGAGTTGCTGCAGCGGGTAGAAGCGTTACATGACGGCGCGGATTGAACACCGGCTCGATAAGCACGGCTACCTCAAGGACGTAGACATCTTCCAAGATCTCACGTCTGAGGAGATTGCTGCGCTCGGAAAGCACGCGCCAATGCGTGAAGTTGGCGCCGGCACGCTCTTCTACTCGCCGCTTGAGCCCACCGAAGTGTTGTTTATCCTCAAAGTCGGGCGGGTGCGGCTGTACCACCTGTCGCCCGATGGCAAGGCGTTGACGACGGCGATCCTCGATGCGGGCACGATTTTCGGGGAGATGGCCTTGCTCGGTCAGGGATTGAGTGGCAGCTATGCCGAAGCGCTCACGCCCTGCGTGCTCTGCTTGATGAGTCGCGCGGATGTGGTGACGCTGCTGCTCGGGGATCCGCGGATTGCCCTGCGCATTACGGAGATGTTAGGCCGCCGGCTAATCGATGCGGAACAGCGCTGGTCGGAGTTTGCATTCCAGAGCTTGCCCCAGCGCATGGCGGCCCTGCTGCTGCGGCTGGCGCAAGAGCCCCGCGTCCGGTTGTTCGGTCCGGGAGCCCCCGAGGTGCGGTACACGCACGAGCAACTGGCCGAAATGATTGGGACCTATCGTGAAACGGCGACCAAGATTCTGAACGACTTTCGGGCGGCGGGGTGGGTGGAGCTCCGCCGCGGCAAAATTGTGATCTTGGACCGCGGGGCGCTCCAAAATGTTGATCCAGGTTGAACGGTGGATCCTGGTGATCCACATGGATGCCTCCAGGAACGCAGTCGTATCCGCACGCCTGCGATACGACGTGGGTTGCACGCCTGTGCAGCACCGGACGTGCCCAGGCCTCAGGCTGAACCGGTGTTCTGGGCAGCATGTCCCCGCTTCGGAACAGCACGGAACGTGAGCCTCCATGGCCCTTGATGAACGCACGGTCCAGCGGCTCCGGCTTGGCTTCAGTCTTGGGAGCGTGCTTGTCGGCGGCCTGGTGTACCTGCTGTCGGACTCAGTCCGCTTGCAGACCAACCGTGCCATAAGCATGCTAACGGCGGGCGATATTGGTGGGGTGCGCGACTTTATCCTGTCCTTCGGTGTGTGGGCGCCAATCGTCTCCGCCCTGTTGATGATTCTGCAGGCACTCGCTGCTCCGCTGCCGGCCTTTGTGATTGGCTTTGCGAATGGCCTGGCCTTTGGTGCCTTCTGGGGCGGCATGCTGAGTCTGGTGAGTGCAACCGCTGCGGCTGCCTTGAGCTTCGGGCTGGCGCGGGCGTTGGGTCGCGCTGCTGTCCAGGGTCTGATTGGTAAAGCAGGACTCGAGTCGGCCGACCGCTGGTTCGAGCGGCACGGGGTATACGCAGTACTGGTTGCCCGGCTCGTGCCGATTGTGTCGTTTGATGTCATCTCCTATGCGGCTGGACTAACTCGGATGGGGTTTTGGGGCTTCCTCGGCGCCACCGTGCTCGGCATGGCGCCGGCGACGTTCCTGTACAGCTACCTGGGCGAACAGGCGCCCCAGTATGTTTGGGTCCTCTTGCTGGCATTTGGCGTGGTCATCATGGTTGCCGTGATTGGAGCGCTCGTTCGGCGGCAGCGAAAACAAACATGATGCCGGCTATTCGGACTGCAACGCCAGGTAGGTCGAAGGGTTAGGCCGATTGTACCTGTCAGATCCACAGATGATCGACCGAATCGTCGTTACTGCGCTGCACGGGAGGCAGCTCATGATCAGCCATGGGTCCGAGAGGGTCGCGGGTTACCCCGGGTTCCGCTGCTGGTGCACGGCGCTAATCCCGTACGCGCCGCAGCCCCGCTGGTTGTCGCTCATGAATACCGGCGACGGACGAGCTCTCCTGTCGTACGGAGGGGTGGTGCTGCACGGGCGGCTGGTGTGGTGGCTGAAAAACGTCATCGACCGGCGCTTTATGGGCCGCTTCCAGCAGCTGGAACACGTCGGACCTCGCAACCCCTAAGTATGCTGGAAGTGCAGGGCCGATCCTGGGCAAACAATGGCGAGAGCCAAGCCGCGACCCGGGAAACATGGAGGATTAAGCAGCGGAGGGGAGCATGCGACATACACGCCGGAGCAAGGTGGGCTGCTATGTTGATGCCGGGCTACCACCTTGCTCCTGGAGGCTATTCGCTACGTCAGCTACTGGACCTCCAGCTGCGCTCCACTAGCCGTCGCCCTGCGATCAGCGGCATAGGGCTTGCGGACGTACGTAACAAGTGTGGCGTCGTCAATCCTGGTTGGAAGGTCGCGCACCCAGACGACGACAGACAGGTTCCGCAGCGGCCGGCATATGGAGGAAGCAGGATGCAACTTGAAGGCAAGGTAGCGCTGATTACCGGCGCGGGCTCAGGCATCGGCAAGGCCGCGGCGCTGCGGCTCGCAGAGGCGGGCGCGAAGGCCGCTATTCTGAGTCGTTCGGCCGATGAGCTTGAAAAGGTCGCCGACGAGATCGAGCGCAACGAGGGCGAGGCGTTGGTGCTGACCGCCGACATATCACAGCCGGAAGAGATGCAGCGCGCGGTCCAAAAAATCATCGATCGTTGGGGCCGGCTGGATATCGTATTCGCCAACGCGGGCATAAATGGCGTCTGGGCACCGATCGAAGAATTGTCGCCGGAAGAGTGGAATCAGACCATCAGTATCAACCTGTCGGGAACCTTTTATACCATCAAGTACGCAGTGCCCTATCTGAAGCGGCAAGGCGGCTCGGTGATTGTCACATCGTCGGTCAATGGCACGCGCATGTTCAGTAATACCGGCGCGACGGCCTACTCCGCGACAAAAGCCGCGCAGGTGGCGATCACCAAGATGCTGGCGTTGGAGCTCGCGGCCGAGCAGGTGCGGGTCAACGTGATCTGCCCGGGCGCCATAGAGTCGGAGATCGATGAGAACACCGAGCGGCGCCATCTCGAGCATGTCCGTCCACCAGTGGACTTTCCCGAAGGCAAGATTCCGCTCACCGGCGGCAAGTCGGGCACGGCCGAGCAGGTCGCGGAGTTGGTGCTCTTTCTCGCCTCCGACCTGTCGAGCCATATTACAGGGACGGAAGTCTGGATCGATGGGGCCCAATCTCTGTTGCAGGGCTAGGATGACAGCTGTGCGTACGTCGGGCAGCGCGTCTGACGTTGCTTGGCGTGGCCGCGTTTGGCGCGGAGTTGGTGGCGCCAACGCCGAGACAACTGCGGGGTGGGTGCCTGCTCCGTTGCCTGGCGCACCAAGTGGAGGGCAGCGCCGCCGGTCTGCTCCGTGACACCTTATTTTGCCGTGGGCCGGCCAGTACGCTCAGGAAATTGCCGACCGATGCCATGGGGCAACGGTAGTCTGCTGCTAGCTACTGAGGGAGCAGGTCGGGCGCCGTGGTTGGCCTGGCTCCGGATGTGGTCCAGGTGGTGGAGGGAGGCGCCGGAGATAGAGCGTGCCCGTGGCTGCGTCCCAGCACGTCGCGACAATGCCAGCCGCCTGCCACTCGACGTCAGCGTCGTGAAAGAGCGTTTACTTATATATCAACGGCAAGTAGACACGGCAGGAAGAGTTGTGACTGACAGTGTTTGACACTGCAGTGTTGAGGGCGAATTCTGATGTGTTGCCCTGCGGATCCGTTGCCGTAGCGGTCACGAACTGGCCTGGGGAGGCTGTGATCGAGAGGTTGAAAATTCCTGAGCTAGGAGTAATGGTGGTGCCGAGATGCACGTTACCCTCCCCATAGGTATCGCCACAAACTTCGGTTTGGTACACTTCGACCGTGCACCTAGCACAGGCCCGTCCTGTAACAGCTTGTGGTGTTACACTCGTGAATTCGGGAAAGTTGAGCCGCTGGTTGGGGCCGGCATCGACATCTCCAGGATCGTTCGGTGTGACACCATCTTCGCCCAAGTCGATCGCCAGACCATTGTTGGCATAAAATCGGTTCAACGACACTGTGTTGAAGTCGGAGGCGCTATGCGGGATGCTGACTCCGTGTAAACTGTTGTTAGCGATTATATTCTCCGCGATGAGCGTGCCTTGTGTTGTAAAGCGTAAGCTGATACCCGAACCTCGATTGCCAGCCGGTGCGCCGTCAATATCGACGCCAATCCTGTTGCCGACGATCCGATTGCCCTTCGCCGCAACGCCATTGAGACCGTCAATGTGCACGCCGCCGGCAGTGTTTCCTAGGATAATATTATTGGGGCCGACTGTGTTGTTGGAGACGCTGTCCTCAAGGGTAACACCCCATCC
The DNA here is from genome assembly GCA_016781525.1 of bacterium. Taxonomy (GTDB): domain Bacteria; phylum Chloroflexota; class Chloroflexia; order Chloroflexales; family Kallotenuaceae; genus LB3-1. The sequence goes on from JADDQE010000172.1 coordinate 5,598, forward strand.
ACCATTTGCGGTTTCGTTTAAATTGGCAGCACTCCCCTCCGGGTCTGCCCCGATGAAATTCCCTTGCACCCGGTTATTGGCTGTTGTCACCTCTGGATCATTATGGGATATTTCAATGCCATCACCAATATTCCCGGAAATAACATTGCGCTCTTCCCGACGATCGCCACCGATCTGCGTATTCTGAACGCCGTAATTGAGATCAATTCCATCAGCTCCATTTGAAAGACGTGCCACCGCTCGTGGATTGAGGCCAATGATGTTCCCAATAATCCGGGTGCCTGTTGTGCCCGGGTAAGAGACAGAAATGCCGTCGTTGCCGTTGCCGCTAACGACGTTACGGTCGGCGCGGGTAGTCCCGCCGATCGCAGTATTCGTAGCTCCAGAGCTTATATTCAAGCCATAGCCAAAAGGTTCCCCGATGGTGCCATTATAGGCGAACGTACCGGCAGCATTAGTGCCGATAAAGTTTCCTGCGATAGCATTATTGTGTGCGTTACTGCCGCTTATGTGTATACCGCGGTAAAGATTATAAAAGGCCAGGCCCCGCACCTTATTGTTGGGAGAGATAATCCTCATCCCGGTAAACCCTGCCGTGCCATCGGGTTTCATGACGCCCCGGCCCTTGATCTCAATTAAAATCCTAGCATTGCTGGTTGTAGCGCTTGTATTGGGTGCAGCGCCGGGCTGCGTGTAGCCGTCGATGATAATGTCCGAGCCGCTCAACGTCGGTAACTCTTCCGTAAGCTGGATGCTATGCACGCCGATTGCGGGAAGATTGAACTGGATGTAGTCACCTCCGCCGCTCGCGTTCGCCTCTTGAAGCGCAGCACGCAGCGTGCAGTCCCCATTTACCGTTCTGCAAACCCCGTCGCGAACAATATCTGCTGCATCCGCCGGGGAGTTAACTGTCCAGCTCGAGCCTTGAGCCACCGATAGTTCAAGTTGTGGTTGTTGTTGGCGAGCGGCTGCAACGCGCGCTGCGGCCGTCTGTACATCGCCAATGTCGAAACAGCCATCGGCAACTAGATCCGCGGATGCCGGCGCCGAAGTACCACATAGTTCGCCATGTTCACGTGTGACCCGCCAATAGAGTAGTGCCTCTTGCACGTCGCTATGATCGAGGCGACCGTCACCTGTAAAATCCCCGTTCGCGTGCGTAGTGCTGCTAGCGCGCGTCGCCGGACTGAGCGAAACCGTCATGTGGGTATCATTCGAGAGCGAGCTTTCGAACGTCCCAGCAGCAACGTTCAGTGTAAGGGCTGCGTTTGCGGGCGTGACCGCCAGCCGCTTTCCGGCTACGTCAACTACTTTCGTATTGGTAAGCTGTAGCGTGGTAGGGCCGGCAACTGTAGGGACAACCGTTAGCGTTGCCAGGCGAACCGTTCCCCCCACATCCTGACTGGAAGTGATTGCTCCGATTGTGGTGGCCGCACCGAAAACTACGCCCTCCTGCACGCGGAATGGCCCGAGGGTATGTACATCACGTCCTGCTACGCTTAGATCGTTATTCGTCTGCTCTAGACCATTCGTATGGAGCTGCGCAGGGTCGAACGCCAATACCGTCTCATACCCGCCTACATGTGCCGCGTTCGTGAGTGTAAGAACAACCTGGAGCGGCTTTCCGACCCGCATTTCACCTTGTGCTGCGAGGTGCAGCACGGGTGAGTCGACGGCGTAAGCTGTATGACTCAGAGCGGGCGTGCCGTGGAGTGTACCTGCGAGACTCAGCGCCGCGACGATACTGATGCAATGCCAAAGGAAACGGGTAGGAAGGTTAGCTTCCATCTTGTTGCTCCTTTGAGTTGAAGAAGATAGACGGCTTCTCCCTGGGCAGCGTTGCGGTACGGTGGGATCCATGCGCCAAAGCCGCAGGAGGGCAGAAACGGCCTAATTGTTTAAATCTCGATCGGTAACGTGCCACGTTACAGCTCACGAGCGGCTCATACGCTCGGTTGCATGACATAGACCCCCACATTTCCGGCCGCGATTACGTCGCCGTGCCTATCGAGACCTGCCCGAGTATCAGGTTTACGCACCCGTGTTGTACGGCAGCACGGGCGTTACGAGGGTAAGCCCAAACGAGTACCGCATGACCGTCAAGTTCCCTAACGCTAACATCAGCACATGCGTTGGTCACCATAGGGTAAGCCTTCGGTGAATTTGAGTACAGGGTACGGCCCCAGAACAATCGCTTCCGAGAGATGAAGCTGCCGACGTCCATACCGTAATGCCTCGGGCTTAGCTGCAAGCCAGAGCAGCGGCCAGGAAAACTATGAAGATGCACTTCATGAGTTCGCCTGGCCGCTCTATAACACTCAATGTATGGATACTCGTGCAATGAGCATCTGCCTCGGTTAGGCGCGTGTTAGCCATCATAGCTCGGGCAGCAAGCCGAGCGATCGGAAGAATCCGGCTGTGTCCCAAATTTGTAGCGCACGCTTTATTTTGCCGTCCTCAATCGTCAGCACCGATACGCCACGTACGCTGATAGGGCGGCCAGTGGGTGGAATACGCATGATCGAGCCGCGATGTGTTCCGGTCATCATCCAGACAACTGCAACCCGATTATCCTGCGTCAGGGTATCGCCAGTGAACTGGAGATCGGGGAACGCACGAATGAAGCTGGCGAAGACTTGAACGCGCTCTAATGGACCATGCTGGGTGCTCGCTAAACCAACATCCTCGCCTTCAAAATCATCCGCGAAAAAGCTGGCGATACGTTCCAGGTCGTGCGTATTCAAAGCTCCCAGTAAATCTGTGCCGTATGCTGCTAAACCTTCAGCCATACCGATGCTCCCATGAGTGGCGGATGGGGCCCCACCGTGTGTTTGAGACCGTAAGCCCTTCAGCGCCCTGCTATTGGCGGCTGGAGTAGGCTCTGGCTCGTGCTGAACCACAGTCCGTTGCACCTATCCGAACGCACTCCGACGCCGACTACTAACGTTTGTTCGCGATCGAGCCCTCGAACCTGCCGCCCTAGCGCCAAAGACCCGTCTGCAGTATCGCCTGTGCCGTAATGAGCGCACCAGCCGTTGTTACGACAAAGGCGCTCAGCACGGGAAGGAGGCGCAGCCCCCATACCAGCCGCGGCCCCTCGCGCCCGCGGGTCATCCGTCCGAGCAGGCGTCCGCCGTGAACGAACAGAATTCCAATGCCGGTGAGCACGCCTGCGAGGCCCAGGCTAAAGGCGACGATCAGGACCAGCCCGAAGCTGATGCGCCCTAGCGAAATCGCGCTGAGCATCACCACAAGCGCAGATGGGCATGGGATAAGTCCTCCCGAGATACCCAACGCCAACAAGCTTCGCCATGTGAGGGCAGATCCATCTGCGCCCGGCGGGAGATGCGTATGCGTCCCGAATCCATGCGAGTGTGTGTGGGCGTGCGCGGAGGCATGCTCATGGTCGTGATGGTGGTCATGGTCGTGATGGTGGTCATGGTCGTGATGGTGGTCATGGTCGTGATGGTGATCATGGTCGTGATGGTGGTCATGGTCGTGCGCGTAGGGTGCGTAGCGCCGCGAAGTAACGATGGCAACCAGTCGGTGGCGTAGCAGCGTAAGACCCATGATCAGCACGACCGCACCGGAAGCGACGCCTAGCCACGGGTACAGTTGCTCAGGCAGAATGAACCGCGAAGCGTAGAGGGTCACAATGCCCAGTGCAAAGACGCCAAGCGTGTGCGTGGCGGTCACCGTGAGACCCAAGAAGAGCGCATGCCGCGCCGTGCCCCGTGCCCCGATTAAGTACGCGCCGACGACGGTTTTACCATGACCGGGCGACAACGCATGAACCGCGCCGAGGCCCAGAGCTGCCAGCAATGCCAGCGCAACCACGAGCGGACTCAGCTGCTCAGTGGTGATAAGCGCCGCGAATTCATCGTTCGACCGCGAGGCGAAGACTGGCGCGGCGCGAACCTGCGGCGTGCCTGTGTTTGCGCCCCCCGGTGCTGCCAAGACAGTCGCTTGCCGTTGATCAAGCGGACTCGCCAGCATGTCTTCCGGATACGTTCGTAGCTCATCACTCAGGTCAGCGGTGGGCGCGTTGGAGCGGAGCAACCCCATGCCGGATGCAGGCCGAATCACGATCTCGTGCCAGCCGATGCGTTCAGCGTAGTTGGTATCGCGATATTCAATTTCGTGTTGGCTGCCGGCCGCCACCGCTGGGAGCGAAGCCGTCAGTCCAAGCTCCACGCGCGTCGTCAGCAGACCGCCCTGACCTGCTGGAAAGCTGATCGCCTGATCGGTGATCGACAAAGGTTGACGTTGGCCTCCGACCATAAGCTGGAGCCCGTCGCGTAGCATCACTACGCTACGCGCCAAATACGCTTGCTGCGCCTCAGCGCTGAGTTCGCCCCGACCGAACTCCTGCAACGTAGGAATTTCGGCCATATCGACAACATAGCGTACATCGACCTGGCGTGTCCCAACCTCAAGGCGACTATACAGGTTGATGGTGAAGTTACCCAGCGGATGCGCTGACGTGCTCTGGGCGGGAAGCAGCAGCACCAACAAGACGCAGCCAAACAACACTCGGCGCCAGTGTCCGTGGGTTCGTCGTATACGTCTCATTATTGCCCCTCTTGGGTTGCCCCTGTGCTCGTCAGTTGCTTGAGCGTCGTTTGCGCCAGGTCGCTCCACAGCAGCGAGAAGTGGGGATTGAGGTTGAGCGCCTGCTGGAGGTAGGCCTGAGCTTGGTCATGCTGGCCGAGCGCGTTGGCGATCATCCCGGCGTGGAACAGCTTGAGTGAGTCGTAGCTGCTGAGCTTGAGCGCTTCAGTGGCGTACGTTTGCGCTTCCGCGTAGTTCCCGGTGCGATACAGCGTCCACGCGAGGGCGTCGGCCGCATGCACACTCGGGTGCGCAGCGTAGGCGGCGCGAGCTTTGACCAGCGATTGCGGCAGGTCGATGTTATGATCGGCAAAAAAGAGCGCCGTTTCCATGTCGGTGTTGACGCCATTCGTGCTGAGTAATTGATCGATGGCCTTGACGAGATCATACTGGCGCTGGGCTGCCGGCTCATCACCCAGCTTGGTGTACACATCGCCGAGTGCGATAGCGTATTCGGCCAGTGGTACACGGTCAAACGCCTGCTGATATAAGCTCGCTGCACGCCGCAGGTCACCCGTGGCTGTCGCGACACGCGCTTGTCCTGCTAGCGCTGCTGGATAGTTTTCAACGCGCTGCAGTGCCAGGTCGTAGTTTCGCCCCGCTTCGTCAAGGTTTCCCATCCCAAATGATAAGTTACCAAGCTGCACATAGGCCCAGCTTATGTTTTCAGGAACCGGACCCCCAGCGTCAATCGCAAACTGCATCGCCTCCATCGCGCCTTCGGGATCGCCATACAACTCCCGCGCATACGCGATGCGCGAATACGAACTAAAGTCGGGTCGGTGCTCAACCATTGTCTGGAGTGACTTAATCGCCTCATCATACTTGCCAAGCTCAATCTGTGCGTCGGCGACAATACCGTAATACTGGGGATTTTCTGTGTCTAAGATCAGCGCTTGCTTGCCTAGCTTAAGCGCTCCTGCGAAGTCATGGCGTGCAAGCGCTAGGATGCCGCGGGTAGCAAAGAGATCCGGCTGCTGACCATCGATTTTTTCGGCGCTGTTCAGTAATGACTCAACTTTGGTATAAAGCGAAGGATCACCTGTTTCGCGCACTTTCTGAAGATATGTATGGGCCAAGGCAATATGCGGCGCAAACTCACGGGGATTGTCCCGTAGTTGTTGCTGCAATGTCGTTATGGTTTCGTCAGTTCCATACGCGAGGCTGTGCGAACCGCGTTGAAAGAGTCGTTGTCGAGTCTCGCGCTCAGCCTGCCACGCAACGCCCTTGACCGCGAGTGGGACGAGTACAAGTGCAGCGATCGTGATCAAGGCTGCGGTCAGCCGCGTTCGTGTCCACCCAGGCATGAGTACCGCCATTATCGTTCTCCTGTTCACACCACGACCGATTTAGATATGGGAATATTCAGAACTTCTGAGGAGCAGGACCCGGCATCCCGGGCCCTGCTCCTGCCGCGACCATCCAGCGTACTACTCGTCGGCGCTGTGGGAATTGCCGTCGTTAGCACAAGCTGCCATGGTAGGCATGGTTATGGTTGATCTTGCGTCCTGCATTCCGGACGGGAATTCCCAAAGCAGCCCGCATTCATCACCGTGTAGTCATGCGGCGTCGCCAGATATGGGAACCGACCCATGAACTCCCTGTCGTTCATGTTGACGTTATCGCCGAGGTCGTTCGGCATGCCGACCAGCTCGCCCGCCACCGCTTGTAGCTCGATGTCGACCACGTCATCGCTCAGGCGGCGGCCGTTCGGGAAGCCAGCGAGGTCACCTCCAAGGACGCCCAGGCGATTCGCCTCAGCTGACGGCGGGATCGCCATGTTTAATCGGAGCTGGGATGAGGGTTCCACGTTCGTTGGTTGGTTGAGTCCTTCAACGCCGGTGAGGAAGACCGCCACAAGGTCGTTGCGTGGAGCTTCTGGGACGGGAACGCCCAGAATGCCATTGAGCAAACCGGCAAGTTCAGGATTTAGGACATACGGAAGGAACTGCTCATCATTGATCGGCTTGGAGGCGTTCCAGCGGTCCTTGTCCTTCAGCGGAATGACCACCTCGTTCACCAACGGATTGTCGAGCCGTGAAATCTGGACCCATGGACCTCTGCTGTCGCTCGGCATGTCGTCTTGCATGCCCGGTGCGCCGAAGCCTGGTCGGAGGACTGTCATCATTCTGCGGTACGAGGTTGTTCGCACGCCGATGATCGAGTCGTTGGCCCCCTTCAGATAGCTGCGTGGCACCTGGATGGCAATGGAGTGAACGTTAAAGCCGGCCAAATGGTCGTTTCCAGTAATGCCCTGGAGGAGGTCAAAGGTTCCACCCAGATCGACGAAGAATGGATCGTCGCGTGGCCCGGCGAAGACCTTCATCTGCTGGTTGCCGTACTCACCTCCGCCGCCAAGTGGAATGCTATAGATCGCTTGCCGCGCGACCTGCTCATAACTATTATTGGGATAGGAGACCGGCCCGACGTTATAGGGCGCTACCTGCAATGCCTGCCCCTCGCCGGCGATCATCCGCCCTTGCCGCACTGGATGGCGACTCTGCTGCTGGTCAAGGACTGACACCGTGTAGTACTGGCGCTGGTTCAAATTCGGGTCATCCAGCGACTCGATCGTTCCCGTGTTGTACAGGAAGGTATTGCCATTCACGATAACGCTTTCGAAGTCGAATTGGAACGTAATATCGTCCTGCGCGTCACCGTTGTTATCGATGTTGATCTCATAGAGAACATCATCGCCGAACTTGTAGTAGTTGGGCCCGGCTGCTGGAACTTGGAGCGGAACGTAATTCGCGATCAGCGTCACCATGTCCGGACTATCCGGGCTGACGAATGCATACACATCCGTACCATCCGCTTCGGGGTCGTGGGCGATAAAGGGCGCCTCACGGTGTGATGATGCGCTCGTGTCCCCGGGCATTGCCCCGAAGACCATGACGAGCAAGGCGACCATGCTGAACATGACACTTAAGATCTTACGCATGATTCCGAAATCCTTTTGATGAGATGGTCGAACCGTTCACATTGACGAACTCGTGGCCTTAACACTTAATCATAGGCGGCTCCTCACTCTCTCGATTGTTCACTCTATTGGCCGGTGCCTATGGCACCGGTATGCAGACACGGTGGCTAGGGGGTAATTCCTTCTGTCTGCACCGTGTATGTTGCGAACTCGAATGTTCTGAACGTGCTCACCTGATACGCAGCACGCGCTCCCGGCGCAAGCGTCTCCTGAACGAGAAAGTCAGACTCAGTATGGACGACGTTGCCGGCGCTGTCATAGAAGGTCACCGCAATCTGGACGAAACTCAACGCTTGTGTCCCGTCGTTGCGAACCTCGCCGAACACTTCGACGCCAGCGTTATCGCGGATCTGCCGCGAGAGTACAGTCACCGGCTGGTAGCCAAAATCGCTGCTCGTGTTCCAACGCACGGATAGCTCGTGACGGGTAATGGTTGACCGGTTGTTCCGCAGGACAATTTTGAATGGATTCGTTTGGCCGGGGTTTGTCTGAGAGAGAAATGGTTCGCCGTTTACCTGGGCAACAAGCTGATTTGCCGCATCATAGAAGCTGGCGGTAATGGTCACATCGTAAACGGGCGCACCAGTCTCGTTGACAACCTCGCCCACCACGTAGCGCTCCATGTCCATGACAAAGCTAGTCTGACTTTTAACCCGGACAGTGGACGTCGCTGGCTCCGTCGCCTTAAAGATCAGCGGCAAAAAGATCTTTGTTGTTGCCGCTGCTTGGGCCGACGCGGCTGGTTGTGGCGCGGCTACGACTGAGCAGAGAGCAACAAGACCAAGCATAACAGCCAGAAACCCTGATCGTACTACGAGTGGCTTGAACATTAAGACCCTCCCTCCAGTGATGAGGATGTGTCACCATTGACGACGAGTCGGCACCAATACAAGCCAGCGTGAGAGCTCATAACGTTGACGATGCGCTTGCCTATCTTCTACCCAACGTACGTCGTTTCTTACGCGGCTGTGGTCAATTTCGTTGTCCGTTTTGAGCGTCACACCTCCTGAACAGCGGGCATAACGCCTCGATGGACGAGCAGTTACCTACTGTGCTTCCCCACACAACAAAGGGTGCCGAGTTCGACAGCTGTTAGTATGCGCTCAAACCGTACTCGGGTACTAGTCCAAAAACTGCCCATTTGGTGCTCATGTTTCGCTACCTTGTAGTTCCCACTGCCACAACGTTTCCGCGATACGTCCGATACCAGCCTTGAGATGTCGCCTGTAGCTGCTAAACGGGACATCGAGGATTTCCGCCGCTTGCTCTTGAGTCGCCGCTGGCTGCAGATACGTGTGATACACCGCGCGATACCATTTCATCTCGCGTGGCCCATTCTGGAGTCCCTCGACGGCGCGGCGTAGGAGAGCTTGGAGTTTGGCAACGCGTTCGTAATCACTAGCGGTGGGACCAGTTTCTTCGAGTACGAGCCGTGACCGCAGCAACGGATTGCTGCGCAGTATGTCTGGGTGCGACAGGGCGTGCAAGGCATCCCGCACGGCGGACGCAAACGCGGGCTGACTCAAGACGACGGATGTCGGAGATGTTTGCGGTCGCTTTTCCATCGGTGCGGTCGCAATCTCACGCTCAGCTAGGAGATCGAGCCAGGCGAGCGGCGGTACGACGCGCCAGTCGTGGCCGAAGACACCGTAGGTCCGATTGCCCACCGTGAAATCGCACGCGTGCAGGCGCACAAGATCCATATATTCAGCTGGCGGTGCCCAGAACGTAGGACTAGCGCAGGTAACCAACGTGAAGGCGAGCCCGGGAGCGTTGAGACAATATTGGACCACATTGAGAAAGACGAAGCTCTGCACCGCCGAGACCGCCTGGTATGAATCCCGTGCCATCCAAAAGCGGAACATGACAGCAACCTCGCCGTTCCGCAAGGGGGCGTGGGCCTGGAGATAGGCCCAGGCAGCCCTCGTTGCAGGGTCGGCCGCGATGTCCGACGGTTGGGCGTCGTGGAGTGTGACGAACAGGAGGAAGCCTATCGGCTGCCGCTTAGCGTCGCGGTAGACGATCACGTTGTGGGGCTGCACGGCGAGCCAATGACCGACGAGGCGGGCCGACTCCGCACCTTCGTGCTGGGTCACCATATCTAGCAGCGCCGGTATGTCTTGTTCGGCTGCGTGATCCGCCTCTCCGGTGTCGCTTGCTTTCCACTCCAGGAATGGTCGTACAAGCGGACTGTTGCGATGCAAATACACATAATCGAAGAGCACACGCCGCTGGTCGTTGCCCTGTTGATGCAGGGAGCGGCCGTAGTATGTGCGGGCGCGACGATGCAGCTCAGCAAACCAGGCCGGATTGCGCCAGCGCAAATCGGCCGCCAGCGCGTCACGGGCAAGGTCATGTGGAAAGACCCCATGCGGAGTCGACTCAATAAAGGCCAGCCCGCGCAGCCAATCAAATAATTCATGCACATCCGCCATGCCCAGCATTTCCGATAAAAGCGTTTCCGTCATAAGTCGCACTACCGCACACGCTTCTAAGGCGGCTCGATGGGCCGGGCCGGGCACTTTCTGGACGAAGCGCGCCAACAACGTTTTGATAATGTCGGGTACAAACTCCGGCTCAAACTGGACATCCTCCCGCTGCGCAAATACATCGGCTACGAGTGCGAGCGCGAGTGGATGCCCATGGGTGAGTTCAAGAATGGGCTCGTGCTGATCGTCGGGCAACTTGCGTTGGGATAGGTAGCGGCGGCTTTCCTCCCGGCTCAAGTTCCGCAACGCCAGCGAACAAAGCAGCGATTGCCAGCCAAGGTCGGAGCGCCAGGCCGGGGCAGGTTGACGGGTCCCTGCCAGCACAATCAACACTTGGTCGGAGATCTCAGGTAGAAAGGTATCCCGCAACCAGCGGTCGAGTGGCGCAAGGGACTCGTACGTGTCGATCAAGATGACGTAACGCCGCGACTCGCTCGCGAGTACGGCTATCGGCTCCGCGGGAGGGGTCAAGCCCATGGCAACGCCAAGCACCTGGAGAAATGAGGCAGGACTCGCCTCAACGTTCCGCCCGTCGATATTGGCCGTGGGAATGTCCGCCGCTTGGCAGCGCGCCCGGAAGGCGTGCAAAAGGGTAGTTTTACCAACGCCACCAGGCCCATGGAGGTAGAGCACGGAGCACGGTAGTTCCGGAGCCGTGATGAGCCTGTCAAATGCCGCGAGTTCGGCTTCACGTCCGACGAAGTGTTGCTGCCGTGCGGCGTGAAGCCGGTCCGCGAGTCGCATTCCCATTAGTACAGCTCCAGTTGTGGTCAACAACGAAGATGGTGCATGCGGGGATTGCCTTTAATGCTCTACGTTAACTGGTTGTGGAACTCCAGGTCAAAGGGCGCCAGTGACCTTCGGAATTCGTGTACGTAGTGTATTATACTCGGCAGTTCCGTAACAATGCGTGCACCAGTCCAAGTGGCAACGACTAACATGCCCTCCGCCACCAGCACCACATCCTTGATGATGTACTGGGCCACGAGCGTGGGGGCGTGATAGGGGACGGCGAAAAGCTCGCGCGGGAACAAGAGGATCAGCGACATCGCGCCCAGCTTCTGGAAGGCCAACAACCACACGCCGATCCGCAGAAATCTCCCTGTGGCGAAGCAGAGGCTGATGGCACATTCAAGTGCGGCGACAAGCACCATACCTGCGTGCTCACTTACGAGTCCAAAGCTAAGAATGATCATGGTGCGCATTGCTAACGCCAGTGAAAACCTTCAGCAGGTGGAATGCATGAAAGATACCCCCTGGTGCGAGGTGGAGGAGCGTAATGCTGTGAGCAACGAACCAGTGATTGATGCGGGTATCAAGACAATCGCACCGCTCGAACAAGCTTTCCATGTCAGATCCTTCCAATTAAACGTAGTTGTGTGATGTTCGGCCGATGCACGATGTACGACGCCACGGGTGTACTGGATGCGTGAGAATGCTCCTGTGCCACCACACGAGGCAACGCAGACGATGGGTATGAGCATATAGGAGATGTGCAGTGCTCGGCATCAGTTGCTCCGAGCGATACGGAGCGTTCGGCTATCTGATTGCCTCATCACTGCGTCGAACACATCATTCACACGAGCGCTTGCAGCGGGGCAAAGCGCAGGCAATTTTCAAAGTTCATGCTGCCGTGATGGGCTGTCACCAAGTCGATGTGGCACGTGAACTCCGCTGTGCGCCTGCTTACAGTGTCGCACATGAGCTGTTCAACGGTCGCTAACGCGGCGACCGCGCCCGGGATATCGGGACCGGCGGTGTTCACGAGCGCATCGATCCACCCGAAGTCGGCCACCGTCCGCTCGGTTCTGCCATCAGTGCACCTTCCACCATAGAACACGTCGGTATCCCCGCGCATTCGGCGCCCCATCGGGAGTTGCGGGATACCGGCGAGCGTGTGCTAGCGCCCAGCGGCGGGGGCCGGCACAACGTCGTCGATGAGCACCTGAGCGACCAAGGTTTCGCTGTGGCCGTTCCCATACGCGTCAGCCGTATCGATGAAGTTGATGCCAACCTCAAGAGCGCGCTCCATGGCCGCAATCGAGGCCGCATCCTCCACCGCCCCCCACGCATCCCCACCGATAGCCCAGGCGCCGAAGCCAATCTCCGACACGTTCAGCTCGGATCTGCCAAGACGAGGGTATTCCATCTTCCAATGCCCCTTTCCTTGGTAGTTTGCTTCCGACTATTCAGCGCGGCACCAGATAGCTACCTTCGCCGACAACTACGGCCACGGTGGGCTCTGCTCGGCCCGCTCCTCGGGTCGTGACCGCAGCTCCTCCAACCACTGCTCAAAGTTGCACTGTGGACGGAAACCAAGCCGCTCGGCGGCCCGGGTCATGGGGTAGGTGACCGTGATCGGCGCCAGCTGCTGCACGCCGCGTTCGCGCAGCAGTTCAGCCGCCCCGGGATAGTACCGGTCGAGCACGGGCAGCGGATCTTGCCGCAACTGCGGCGCATCCTCCTCCGCGAAGGGGACGAACGACTCGACGTTGAAGGCGTCCCACTGGACCGTACCTGCGGTAAGCACATCCATCGAGGCTAGCACCGCGCCGACCACATCCGCGGTGTCCACGCCCCCATACAGCAGGTGGATGCCATAGCGGAAGAATGGCTCGGGCACAAACATGCCGTAGCGGAGCGCCACACTCGGGATGCCGTGCTTGCGGCCATAGAAGCGGCACATCTCCTCGCCCGCAACCTTGGTATAGCCGTAGATGTCACCCGGCAGCAGCGGCAGCTCCTCGTGCAGCGCCACAACTGCGGTAGCGCTCTGCGGCTTGCGGCTCTCCCCGTACACGCCCATCGTGCTGGAAAAGACAAGCCCCTGGACGCCTGCCTCCACCGCCGCCTCCCAGACGTTGAACGTGCCGGTAAGGTTAAGGTCGTAGAAGTCCTGCGGCGTGTGGTCCCGGAGATGGATGCCGTGGATCGCGGCGGTGTGGACGATGAAGTCTGTTCCACGAGCCGCGCTCCGCACGTCGTCCGCCTTGCGTACGTCACCCTGCACCGCCTCATACTGGCTTTGGAGCGGCTGCACATCAAACAAGACGGGCTCGTGTCCAGCCTCCGCCAGGGCAGGTGCCAGTGCCATGCCCAACGTCCCGCCCGCTCCGGTAATTAAGACCCGCATACCTATCTCCTATCACGTCGTCCACCACTGACCATTTCCATTGCTCCAGCTCATGCCCCGGCTCGTACCGTCACCCCATGTTTACGCCGCTGCCTCGCCGACCGGCGCAACCTCCCAGGCCTCGGCTTCCGGTGACGCCTCCCACGCCTGGAGGTCCAGGAGCCCTAACCCCCGACCGAACCCGGCCTCGTCGTTCAGGAGGTTCACCATGAACGCCAGCCAGCGCCCATCCGGGCTCACATTGGCATTGGTCGCCAGCCATGGCGCCGTGTGCCAGGGGCCGATGGGTGCATTGGGGCTGGCGACGATGCGCGGCGGCCGGTCGTAAAAGTGGGTCATGCGTACGCGGCGACCGGAGCCGTCCAGCTTCAGCTTCCACAGATCACGTGTCTTGATCGTATATTTCCCGTGCGGCTCCATGTCGCTGGACGACTCAAGGCAGCAATGCTCGCCATCGGGGAAGATGCCTTCGCACTCGTTATGCACATGCGGCTCGTTAATGTAGGTCCGGACCTGCCCCGTGGCGATGTCGACACCCTTGACCACACAGCGCTGGTGGTCGGGATGAAGCTCCCGCCGGAAGTCGTACTCGGCCATAATCACTTCTGTATCCCCATGCCGGAAGTCCTGCGGCTCGGCGAGGTAGCCGCCGGCAGTGCGGTAGATGATCTGGTCCGCACCTAGCCGCGGTCCATCAGGCCCATACGCGATTTCGGTCACATGACACTCGACCTTGTCCGCGGCACCTAACGACGGATCATTGCGACCGGTTACGGCATAGGCAATCCGCGATGCATGGGTCGAGACAGCAGCCCCCTCAAAGATGCGGCGGCCAAGCGGAACGGGCGGCGTTTGAGCGTCCTTGTCCAGAAGCCAGAGCTCGGACTCAACATGGCGGCTGATGTCGCGATGCTTGAATTCCCGCGGACCAATGAGCAGGTAATCACCGTTGTGGAGATACAGCACGCGCAGAAAGGTGTGGTGCTCGCCAAGGCCGTGCGTGATGTTGCGCACCACGCGCGTGGCAAGGTCAAGCTCGCAGACATCGCCATAGTTGCGCTCGATAAAGGCGATACGTGTGCCGTCGGGCGACCAGTAGGGGCGCTCGCCGTAGCCCAGCAACTTCGAATGAAAGGGCGGCGGATCGTCGAGCACATGCGGTTGCGGAACGGGCGGCTGTACCATGCTTCTCCTCCTCGCAGCACACGTAAGCGTAGCAGTCTGGCCTTGGACGCCATGGCAGTCGCAGGTGCCGTGTCGGCTACCGTAGGCGCTACGATCAGACCTAGGGTCAGCACGTTCAAGGCCACCCCATCCGGCGTATTTTCCTGCTCCTCCTGCCATTATCTGCGCCACGGTCAGGCTCGACCACACGCTCAGCGGTGACGCGCGACCCACGTAGCCAGCCGCCGCTCCTCCTCAGGCGTGAGCGGCCCACGCGCCACAGCTGCCAGGTTGGCGAGCACCCATGCCGGCTTGCGCATCGATACAATCACGCGGTCAACCACTGGCTGGGTCACCACCCAACGTAATAGAATTGCCGCGACCTCCGCCGTATCTTCGCCGATCTCATCGAGCTTCCAACCGCGGATGAAGGGTGACATGGCGACGGTTTGCAGTCCCAGCTCGCGAGCGCGAGCGAAAAGGGCGGCAGCATCACGGTTGAACGCGTTATAGGGCGCCAGCACATGTGTGACCGAATGGCCGACCGGCAGCTGATCGAGGTGTCCGAGCCCGGCCATGCCCAGCCCAACATGTCGCACCTTGCCAGCCTTGGCCCACACCTCGGCCAATTCAAGCTCCCGGTGGAGCGTTGCCGGATCATCCTCAGCATGGATCACGAGCAGATCGATCCGGTCGGTCTGCAGCTCCTGCAGCATGACATCAATATGGTGCGGCGCATAGGACGTCCACGCCACCAGCTCGTCTTCTTTGCCCGGTTGCTTGAAGAAGTTCCAGCCGGTCACCTTCGCCTCGTCGCGACGTCCCAGCTCCCGCAAGACCCGCCCAAGCGCGACCCGTTCCTGGTAGTAGGTGGTATCAAGCAGGCGAATGCCAGCGTCCAGGCACGCCGCGACGAGCGCACACTGCTCCTCGAACGAGGGCGGGGGATCATTTCCCAATTCGGCGATATACGAATGTCCGCCCAGGCCAAGCTTTACCCCTCCGGGGTACCCGCTAGCAACCACGCCTTCCTCCCTGTATGGTCCCGAGTGCTGCTCCGCTGTCGGTACGACGGTTCTCAGCACCCGTGATGCTTCTGACGGGTCGCACCTGCTCGCTGTGAGGGTGTTTCGCACGCCAACCGCCAATTCGGTTGTGACTCATGCTGCCGACCCCTCGCTCGGGCCCATGCGCGGCACGGCAAACACCGGCGCTACGGTACCTGTCGCAGCAAGCAGACGTCCAAGCAGGATCGCCGCCACTGCTCCGGCTCCAACGAGTGTCCAGCTCAGCGGTGTCAACAGCGTTAGCCCCAGGAACGCTCGGAACGGCGGAATTATGAGGGCGGCGCCCAGGAGGCCAGCAGACCCGGTCACGGCGCCAAGAACAGAACGACTTAGGCCACCCTCGGCCCGACCAACGTCAAGTGTCTGGGCCAATTGCGTCACCACGATGCTCGTGAAGGCGACCGTGCGGGCAGCGGGGAGACCGCCGGAACGCAGCGTGATGAGGTAGCTTGAGAGCGCGGGCACCACCGTCGCAGCCGCCCGGCGCATGATATCATGACGCAGGCGCTGGTCGAAGGTCGACGCGCCTTCGCGCGCGAGCGCCGCAAGGTTATGATGCTCGGGCTGTTGGAGGGCGACGGCGAGCGCGGGCAGCACATCGGTGATCAGATTGACCGCCAGAATTTGGCGCGAGGTGAGCGGCGCGACCAGTCCCAGCACACTCGCGCCCACCTGCAGCCCCAGTTCGCCAAGATTACCGCCCAGCAGCAAGCCGAGCGCACGGCGGATATTCCGCCAGAAGCTCCGCCCCTCGACAAATGTTTCCACGAGCGTGGAGAAATCGTCGTCGGTCAGGACGACATCGGCGGCCTGCCGCGCGACTTCCGTACCGCCTCGGCCCATTGCAACGCCGACGTCCGCTAAGCGTAAGGCCGGCGCATCGTTGACGCCATCACCGGTCATGGCGACGGTGTGACCACGCCGTTGCAGGCTTTCCACAATGCGCAGTTTGTCCAAGGGTGTTGCCCGCGCGATCACCGTGGTCCGCTCCAGCCGTTGGTCGAGCGCGTCATTCCCCAGTTCTACAATTTCGGCACCCGTCAGGACATCCTCGGCCGTGTTGAGCAGACCGGCCTCACTCGCGATGGCTCGTGCTGTCGCCGGATGATCGCCTGTGATCATGATCACGCGCACGCCGGCCTCGTGACAGCGACGCACGGCCGCGGGCACGGCTGGTCGGAGCGGATCGCTGATCCCGAGAAAGCCCAGCGCGACTAGCCCATGCGGATTGTCGAGGGGCGTATCAGCCGGACCTTCGGCGACCATCAACACCCGCAGGCCGCGCTCCGCAAGACGCCGAGCCCGGGCCAGCCACGCGCGCTGGCCAGCCGCGTCTAACGGATATTCGCCCTCGCCCCGTTGGACGCGGGTGCACCGCGGGACGAGCGCTTCCGCCGCACCCTCAACGCACAGGCGCCCGTTGACGATCGATGCATGGAACGACCGCGCCGACTCGAACGGCGCCTCTGCCGAGCGTACCCGGCGCAGCTCCTGGCCCAAGCCGGCAGCTTCCGCAGCCTGGGCCACGGCACTATCCGTGCGGTCGGTGGTGGCGTCGATGGCGTCGGGATGTGGTCCGGCAAGGGCCGCCGTGAGCAACACATGGCGGAGGTTCGCCGGTAGCGTTCCGGGCAGGCTCGCTTCCTGCTCGAGGTCCGCGACAGCCCGCAGCGCGAGTTGGCCCTCAGTCAAAGTGCCCGTCTTGTCGGTACAGGCCACATCCACGCGCCCAAGCGCCTCAACGGCTGACAGGCGACGCACCAGCGCGTGCCGGCTGGTCAACCGACGCGCAACCGCGGCCTCGCCGACCTTCCCTAAGATTGGGAGACCTTCGGGCACCGCGGCGACGGCGATGCTGGCGCCGAGGGCCAGCTGCGATAAGAGGCTCTCGCCCCGTAGCACGCCGGCCACGGTGACGATCACGCCGCCAGCGGCAATCGCCGGTAGAACCTCCCGGAGCATGCGACTCAATCTGGTGCTCAACGGGCTTGACGGAGCATCTTCAAGGCTTAGCGCCGCAGCGATCGCGCCCATGCGCGTGTTGGGACCGACCGCGACCACTATGCCCCGCCCACTGCCAACCACGACATCGCTGCCTTCGAGCACAATCCGGCTCGCATCAGTCCCACCAGTCGGCGCTTTAGCAACGGGTAGCGACTCGCCGGTCAAGGCCGCCTCGTCAACCTCAAGGCTATTAGCGCTAAACAGGCGGATATCGGCGGCGACACGTTCGCCTGGCGCCAACAGGAGGACATCGCCGGGCACGACCTCGTTCGCGGGCACCACTACGCTACGGCCGTCACGCAGCACCCGGGCAGCAACCGTGCCGATCCGATCCAGCGCTGCCGCGGCTTGATCGGCCCGGTGCTCCTGCCACGCGCCCGCCACCGCGTTGGCGACGATCATTGCGCCGATCATGGCGACGTCCGCCGTCGACCCCAACGCGAGCGAGAGACCTGCACCGGCGGCAAGGATGCCTGTGAGTGGCGAATAGATTTGGGCGAGGAGCGCGTGGCCCAGCCCGCTCTGCCGTACCTTCGGCTGGGCCGCTCGCCGCCGCTCAGCTGCTTGGGCCGTTGTCAGGCCCGTTTCGGTCGTGTCCAGGGCCTCGAAGACACGCTCGAGGCTCTCGCGGCCCCAGCGCTCGGGGCGTGGATCGACGAGCCGTGCGCCAGCCGACCGCGGTCGTTCCCCGCCGTACAGGCGCAACCAGCCGACGCCGAGGGCGCCGAGCGCGGCGACGTTGACGGCATACGAGGCCCGCTCCACGCCCGGCCGTCCCCGGAAGCCC
>JADDQE010000003.1 GCA_016781525.1 bacterium
CTGGATATCCTCCTGCAAACGGTTGAGGTACCAGGTGTGCCTGGCGAGGAGATCGATGTCGATACCGAGCCGTTTTGAGCAGGAACGGAAATTTTTAACTGCGGGCGATCGCTACCGCTCCCAAAAAGGATATGGCGAAGAGGACGGCACCGAGAACTTTCTTCATGACTCCCTCCCAAGGAAAACATAACGCAGCGAGGATACTGCTTCCTTAGCATACACCCGCCGTCAATCAAAACCTGGTAAACATCGCTATTCCTCCGCGGCCGGTCGTTGCACAATCTCTAACCTTCGTGGCAATTGCTTGATAGACGGTGCTCGGCGAGGGTGTGATTACGTAGCTTGAGCCGATCCGGGTCATCGAGGACATCAACGCGCCCAGTTCCGCGAAGCGCCAGCTTCGAACGCGAAGGTTCGTCGTGCAGACTTCGTGCTTGTCCCGGGTGGCGAATGCAGCCAACCACGGTGGAGCCGCACCGACTTAGGCCGGCTACAGCAGTCCGTCACCTCCCGAGCACCACTCTTTTCCAGTTTTGTACAGTCAGACACCTGGAATATCCAGCACGATGAGCGGTATTGTGAGCCCGCACCGCTCGATGCGGCGCACGTGGCACACGCCCCGCTGTATGTCGCGGCTAATCCATCTTCCCGCTAAGGAGCACGCTTATGCATCCCGATACGCCCAAGCCTTCGAGTGCCTTTATTGGCGCATCATGGGCCGCTCTCGCGGTCGGCGTCCTGGCCTATCTTATTGGTCTCTGGAATGCGTCCATGCTGTTGTCGGAAAAGGGCTATTATCTGACCGTGTTGCTGTACGGGTTATTTTCGGCAGTGTCCGTGCAAAAAAGTGTACGGGATCGCTTAGAAGGTATCCCTGTTACTGCGCTCTATGTCGGTTTATGCTGGGGATCAGCGCTGCTTGCCATCGTCCTTTTGGCCGTCGGATTATGGAACGCAACGCTGGCTCTAAGCGAAAAAGGCTTTTACAGCATGGCGTTTGTGCTCAGCCTGTTCGCAGCCATCACGGTACAGAAGAATACCCGTGATAGTGCAGCGCTCGAGCAGAAGCCGGCGCAGATACACCAGGTCCACGACAGCTCCCGTGAACTGCCTCAGCTATAAGCCGATCTCCGACGGCCCATCCGGGCACGACGATGGCCCAGGCAAATCATTGTCTCGCCCGCGTTGACTCGGGATCGCTTGATGTAAGCCGTACCCTTGGGCCCGTGCCGCATTTGAGATGCTAGCGGAGGAGTGGTATTGACAGGTGCGCGTGTTAAACGGCCGTGAAGCTACACAGTAAGCCCCTGACGAAGCGAAATAGGGTGAGGGAAAAATGTCCCTCACCCGTTGTTATGCCACCTCTAACGGTACTCTGTGGGTGAAAATTTCAGATAGCGCCCGCGCGACTTATTCAGCCGAGGGCACGGGTGCTGGACCACTTCACCTTGGCTTTGGACGCGTCTTTCCGATTGACAACGCAACCGACGTCTTGCGCAAGCAGCGGCTTGATGCGCCGTATGTCTTGTTAGAAGGTGAGGACTTTGTCAGCTTCGACGACCAGCTGAGCCAACCGCTTTGGGTCAATAAACTCAGCCGTCTTCTCCTCGAGATCGGTTTCGGAGACCCCACGGGCCTTCGCGCAGCCCCCTCAAACATGGATCCGGAGGTTATTTGTGACTGCAAATTGCATCAGCTCCTTCATGGAGGGCATCCCAACACCTTGCAAGTTGGCATAGACGGCCTCCTGAATAAGAACTGCGGCGTTCGCGGTCAGCACGACGGCCGCATCATAGCCGGCTTCCTTAGCGCCTTTAGCGAGGTGAAAAGGCATGCTCGCGCGTGTTGGGTCTTCCGGGCCGAACGTTCCCATCATCAAAAGGGTGGGCATCAGGTACCTCCTGGGGAAAAGAGGTTGTTGGCAGCCAAGCTGCTGCTGTTTCAGCATAGCAGGCTGGTCAAGGCATGCTGCTGTTAAGTCACAGCTCAAACCCACGCGCATCCTCATCCTGCTGTACGCATCGACTGGATATGCCAACCGGGGCTCGGTAGAGCAGTCATGATGCGGGGCTTTATAGCGGTCGTCAGTATGTATTTCTCAGGGTGACTCGACTCGGATCGCTATCTCGACCAGGTGTTTCTCAGGAGTGCGAGTGCTTGCGCTCACCGGGTGCGAGATAGACTGCCGGGACAGAGCATGACGACCATAGTGCTAGCTCCTTCTAGGAAGCCGTGGATGGTGAAGGGAGCGCACCAAGCTGGCGCAGAAACGTAAGCCAGTCGGCTACGCCATGATGGTTCAAGACAAGCTTGCCGTTCACGATGGGATAGATGAAGATACCGTCGGCCTCGAAGCGCTTGCCCGTTGGAGGGAGGGGGTCAGTCAGCCAGCTGATTAATTCACCCTCGAGTGGGCCTTGGTGCGTTCCGCTTATCGTTACCCAAGCCACAACTCTATCGCCTTCGGCGATAAGGTCATGAATTGTCGCGTGGAGGTCAGGAAATGCCGTCCGTAAGGCGCGCATCCACTCATGTTGGAAGGCAGCGTAGTCCGGTTCTTGAATCTCGTCGCAAACGGCCAAGTTGTTCTGGTTATACACTTCTTCGAAGAGCCGGCGGACAATCGCCTTGTTTTCGTCTAGCGACACGGTATACCTCCCCCTAAGAGAATAGCAACGCGGCGGAGTTGCTGGTGTTTCAGCAGGCAGGTGTTGTCAATTAAAAAAGCAATGAACGCGCTTTGACGTATGGAGCTGGACGCTTGCCTTGCATCGATCGGCAACTGCACACAAAGGTGGATGACGCGGCGAAACGACCGAAGTGTACCTGTTGCCTCCTAGCCCGCTAGCTAAACCGTGATCAATTGCCCCAGCTGCGCGGAGCGGTAGATGGCTTCGGTCAAGGTGGCCGCCTGGACACCCTCCGCAGCTGGGCAGAGATTCGGCGCGCCTTCGACGACAGTAGCGACGAAGGCGGCAGTGGGTGAGATATCCTGCTCCTCCGCTTCGATTGGCTCGCGCACGCCCCCCCGCTCAACCCACAATGACTTGAGGTCATTCAAGTTGTAGCCGCTCCACTCTGCCCCCATGATCCCTTGGTCGCCGAAGATCAGCAGGTGTCCTGAGCCGTAGAACTGGGCACCCTCACCTGACACACCTGCACCATAGGTGCACGAGAGCTGTACCCCATTCGTCAACTGAGCATGGGCGCTGACGAAGCAGTCGACCGGCAGCCCTGCGGGGTCAGTGGCGGCCATTACGGCGCGCGGGGCCGCACCGGCCAACCAAAGCAGCACGTCGACGAAGTGGGCCCCGCAGTCGACAAACATGCCTCCGCCCATCTCCTCGGAGCGTGCTCGCCACCGGAAAGCCTCGTCGAGAAACGGCTTGAGCACTGGATCTGCTGTGCTGAAGGCCTGCCGTACCCATTCCGGACGGTGCTCACTCTCCCAGATCCAGCGAGTGTCTGTACAGTAGGCGCCGGTGATTTGCCGCACACGACCGATTACGCCGGCATCGAGCGCACGCTTCGCTGCCCGCCAACGACCATGGCCGCGAGCATTTGCCCCGACCATGAGCACTTTGCCCGCTTGCTCAGCTGCCGCCGCCATGGCTTCCGCATCATCGCGGGTGAGGGCCATCGGCTTCTCAACCAGGACGTGTAATCCGTGCCGCAATGCTGCAATGGTTGGCTCGGCATGGGCATGATGTGGTGTAGTAACCACGACGGCGTCGAGTGGAGCTTCCGCTAACATTGTCTGCCAATCCGTGTACGCGGCCTCGACACCCAATGTCTCTTGCGCAAGTGCAAGCAGCTGCGGGTTCCGCCTGGCAATCGCGGTCACCTCGGCCTTCCCTGTGCTGCGTAATTCGGGAATATGTCCTTGAAGGGACCAGAAGCCGATGCCAATGATGCCAATCCGCAGTTTCTCATCACCCATACGTTTCCTCCTGCGTCGATGAGCCGAAAAGGCCGTACAGCAATCGTATCGGAGCATTCAGCTGGCGCACGTCACGGGAAAAGCCGAGCCGCTGACACGACGTCGAATATGGGGGGCTACATCTCGGGCGAGGTCGAACGTTTACGCCATCAGCGAGACGAAGCTGTCAGCTGGACAGGGAATGTTCAGACTGCCCCGGTCGGGCATGTGCTATCGGGAACGCTGCTCGTTGACGATAGCACGAGCGTCAAGCAGTACTGATTTATCGGAATTGTCCGTCAACCGCTAATGCAGCAAAACGGGCGCGGCAAATGCATGGCCGCTTCGTCAGGTTGCGAGGGCGGGCTGCGCACGCGAAGCTTGCATACTGGTGAAGAGGACGAACCCAAGCCACGCGACGGCGAGTGACAGGACACTGCCGGCAAGCGGAATAGGTATAAAGGAGAGCACGGCCCCAGCAATCAGCAGGATGGCAGCCCCGCGCGGATAGACGCGGGCCCGGAACGTCGCCACACCGAATACCAACCACCCAATGCCGGTCAAGAGGAACGACAGGATGAAGCCCGGGAGTCCGAGCTCCGTATCGGCAAGACTCGGTGCTGCGACGGCTAGGGGCGGCGTAATAAAGAGTTCGAACCAGATGGCGCCGACCACCAACGCCGTGCCGGCGAAGGCGGTCAGGAAGCCGACGACGCCAACGATGCCGGCAGCCGCGGCTTCATGCAGATAAATCCCAACCAACCCGAGCAAGAGCAGTACCGTAGCAAGCAAGTACAACCCGAAGACCACGGCGTAACTGGTGCTCGCTGCGAGTGTAGGATTTTCCACGTCGACCACCAACGTTAGGAGGTCGCCGAGGACCGAGAGGGCAGCGGAAACCATGGCGAGCAGGCCGGCCAAGCGGAGAAGCTGAGCGGGAGACATGACAATCCCTCCTGTGCTACGCCTGCATCCGGCAGGCGGGCGCCCAATCATCGTGGCGAGCACCAGTCTAAGTATCCTGTCAATGCCGTGGTCAACATGCCGCCGGGTACGCGTGCTGCCTGGCTGAGAGCGCGCAGGCCGGCCGCTGACGAAGCGAAGCCCGCGAGGGAGTTCCACGCCGGCTTCGGTTTCTGTCTTAAGTATGTAGGCGAAACGCTTACCTATGCAGATTTGCCGCATGTTGCCTTATCTAAAAGGACTACGCTTTGCCCTCTACAACCTTGATGTGTGCCGTTTGGTGGAAACTGAGGCGTGAACCATCGGAGCCTACGCCTTTGATGTTGAGCGTGAAGCTCTGTGTCGCGTACACATCCGTGGTGTTCTCGTCGAACCAGGCAGTTTCGTGCGCGCTGTACGTTGGCTTCGCAGGGTCATCCGGTACACACGAAGCGCCGGAGGCGGTGCGGCTTGATGTGGTGGAGGCCTGGTCGTCCAGCATACGTAAAGACCACGTGCCACACGGTTTTCTCCGCATGGGCTCAGTCGACAGGCGCGGTCTGCCGCCGGCAAACGAGAGAAACACCGTAGATGAGGCAAGGAGCAGCGCACCCAGCCACTCGGTCTGCAGGGCGTGTGCCTCTTTGCTCAGGGGTGCCTCCTGGTACTCGGTGTCATTTTTGCCACGCGCCGTCCGGACATACCCGCTGCCCTACTGGAGAATTTGCCCTTTGGTCAACGCGGCGAGGTCCGCCGCTTGTAGTCCACTGCTCGCGACTGTGGGCAGGATCGGTGCGTCACGTTTGCCCGGCTCGGTATTCACCGTCGGCTCTGTTCTTTACGATGTTCGATTTCATCCGAGAAGAACGTACGCCGACAGGCGTGGATGCGGCCAATCACATCATTCCCGTGCTGCGGCAGTAACAGCGTCTGGACACCGACATAAGTAGCGCCCCGGTCGACCATGACCGGGGGCGCTTGCTTTCATATGCTAGAGTCACCTCATAGGAGGGACTATGCTTTACCTACTCGCCATCTTTTTACCACCCGTCGCCGTGCTGCTCTGCGGGAAGCCGATTCAGGCGCTCGTCAATCTGCTGCTCACGATGCTGGGCTGGATACCGGGCGTAATACATGCGATCCTCGTGGTTAGTAGTCGGAATGCGGACAAGCGAACTGATCGTGTCATCAAGGCGATGGAGAAGCAGAAGCGCTAGGAGCCATTTTCCCGCGTTTGGTAGTGGTTTCGGGTGGATTTGAGGCTGGGTGTGCTGCCCGCTGCTGCGTCTGTGGTGTGTGCAGAGGCTGCGTTAAAAGGCCGCCTGCGGATGCTGCACGCAGGCGCTATGACGATCAGGTCGGCTTTGAGATACCCGACACCCGTCGGGCAGACAGAAGTATACCGCGGGGGCGCTGGGGGCGCGCATGCATTACGCTGGCTAGCAGCGCCCCTGCCTGTATCGGCTAGGGCCGCTTCGTTGCTCTTAGGGCGTGCTAGTCGAAGTCAAAGTCACAGCCATCAAACACATCATTACCGCTACTCTCACCTGGTGCAAACTTTCTTAACAAAACCCATAGTGGGTAGTCATGCAACAGTAGTGA
>JADDQE010000121.1:0-17308 GCA_016781525.1 bacterium
CACCCGCTCAGTATCATACCTGCCGCCGATTGTTCCTATACCAGATGCTGGTACACTTGAACAGGGGAACATGGAGCGGGAGGTAGAATGTCCGAGCTGCCGGCCAACTTTTTTCAGCGTCCAGACGAGTCTAGCGACGAGCATTTCTATGCACAGCCCCGCTTAGTCACCCATATCGACAACCGAGCGATTGCGGCTGTTACCGAGCTCTACCGTCAGCTATTTCCCGCCAACGGTGCCGTCTTGGACCTGATGAGTAGCTGGGTCAGCCACCTGCCACCCGAGGTGGACTATCGGCGTGTCGTCGGCCTGGGAATGAATCGCGTCGAGCTCGACGCGAACTCACGACTGCACGAGCGAGTAGTTCAAAATCTTAATGAGACGCCGCAGCTACCGTTTACGAATGGCGAGTTTGACGCGGCTGCAATTTGTGTGTCGGTTCAGTATTTGACGCAGCCGACAGCTGTATTTCATGAAATTGCGCGGGTACTGCGGCCCGGCGCTCCACTCGTGGTAACCTTTTCCAACCGCTGCTTCCCCACAAAGGCCGTGAGGGTATGGCAAGCGCGCGATGACGAGGGCCATATGGAGCTCGTGCGCCGATACTTTGCCGCGGGCGGACACTGGATCGATGTCGAGGTGCGCGTGCCGCGCCGCGCAGCCTGGGGCCAGGATCCGCTGTACGCAGTGATTGGGCGTCGCGCTCGCGGCGCGACGGAATAAGCAATACCGTAGACCGCCAGGTGTTCCCGTGCTAGTTGCTCGGAGCTGGAGCTACGCTGACCGAGTGGGCGTGGAACTGCCGCGCAGTGGGGCGGCCTGCGATCAAGCACGACATTAGCACAAAACATAGTAATAAAGTCGGGGTTTGGGGAGTTGACCGCGTATCGTACGGATTGTACGATATGAATAGCTCCAAACCACCCCCTTAAATGGTGTAACATTTATGACACGACCTGAAGCAATGAATGGTGACAATCACATTGGGCAGCTAACACAGCTTGGGCTCAATATTTACGAAGCGAAAGCGTATGTGGCGCTGGTCGGGCGCGACAGCTCAAGTGCTAGCGAGGTAGCCGAGCTTTCGGGCGTGCCGCGTCAGCGCATCTATGATATTTTAGCGAGCCTGGTCGAACGCGGCCTGGCAATTAGCCGACCTGGACGCCAGGGTACGAAGTATGCGGCGGTTGCACCGAAAATCGCCCTCAGCGGACTGCTCGAGCGGGAGCAGAAGCGCTTGAGCGACCTGCAGAGCGTTACCAATACGTTGGTAACCGCTCTGGCGCGACAGTACAAGGCCGGCCAGGAGGTGAACACGCCACTTGAGTACATCGAGGTACTGCGCGGCCGGCAGGCGATCAACCAGCGGTTTGCCGAAATCCAAGAACACTGCAAGCGCGAAATCTTGATCTTTACAAAACCGCCCTATGCGATGCCGCCGCAGGAGGATCAGAACAAGGAAGAAGTGATCTCGACGCTTCAGCGACAGATCGTCGCCCGCTCGGTGTATGAGTACAGCGTTCTGACGAACGAAGAGACGCGGCGCGCAGTCGACTTGTTTGTGCGGAGTGGTGAGGAGGCACGTTTTATCGAGCGCTTGCCGCTGAAGCTGGTGATTGTGGATGAAGAGATCGTGATGTTCGCGATGGAAGATCCAATTGCAGGCCGGACCGAGCTGACGATCATGGTGGTCGAGCAGAAGCAGCTGGCAGAAATGATGAAGCTCGCCTTTGAGGCCGTGTGGGTCCGGGGTGACACCTACGACGAAGCGCTGACGCGCCTTGGGATCGAAGCATTGCCGGTCCGCGCATAGTAGCTTGAGATCACGACTGAATCGGGAGGATGCCAACGGCATCCTTTCCTTCTTTCCGGCGTGGGTATGTTTCTTGCTTTCTAATACTGGATGGCACCGCAGCCCGTGGTGCCTATAATTGGCGAAGTTGTTTGCAAGGATGCATCGTATGCGCCTCGCCCGCCAAATCGTCCGCATCTTGATTGTAAGTCTGCTTGTGCTGGGAGCGGCATTCACGCCCCGCCAAACGAGCGCAGCAGCACTAACAGTCGATCCAGCCCTTCAGCAGTTGCTTGGGTCGTCGGGGCCCGACACGCAGCTGTCGCTTATCGTCACCTATGAGCAGTCAGCGTCAACCAGTGATCTGCAAGCATTACTTGCGACGGGAGCCGCGGTCGCACCCTTCGAGGTGCTTCCGATGGTGGGCGTGCTGGCAACACCTGTGCAGATCGAGCTGATCACACAGCTGACGGGTGTGCGGTCTATCTATATGGACAAGCCGCTCAAGTACTTCCTGCGCGAAAGCGTGCCGTTGATCGGTGCCCCTTCCGTGTGGCAGCAGTATGGCTTGAAAGGTGATGGCGTTGGCGTTGCGGTTCTTGATACCGGCATCGATGGGACGCACGCCGATCTCGAGTACGGCTCGCAGACCGTGGAGAATGTCAAGATTGTAGGCGCCCAATATGTGGCGGGGCAAGACGTGGAAGCCCTGGCACTACCAGTACAGTACTTAGAGGATGTGCCGAACTCGGACACGACCGGTGGTCATGGTACGCATGTCGCGGGCATTGTCGGCGCTTCCGGTAAGGCGAGCGCTGGATACTACCAGGGTGTGGCACCCGAGGCCGACCTGATTGGTCTAGGCGCGGGTGAGGGCATTGCCATCACTGCGCTGGCCGGCTTCGACTGGATTCTGACCAACAAGGGGAAGCACAACATTCGCGTGGTCAACTGCAGCTGGGGCCCGGACGAGCAGATTAGCTTCGATCCGAACGACCCGGTCAACGTCGCGACGAAGCTCGTGCACGACGCCGGCATTGCGGTTGTTTTCGCGGCTGGTAACTCAGGAGCCAGCACCAATACGCTAAATGCGTACAGCGTTGCGCCGTGGGTGATAAGTGTCGCAGCGGGTGAAAAGGACGGAAAGAATGTTGCGTTCTTCTCGTCGCGGGGCATCCCGGGCGACGACTTCTACCATCCGACGCTAACTGCCCCAGGCTATTTGATTGTATCCGATCGTGCCAGCACGGGCGCTACCACCTCGGCGACGACGACGCTTACCGACCCGGTCTTTATTCCGGCTGAGCATCTCCCGTACTACACGACCGCCAGCGGTACAAGCATGGCCGCGCCCCATGTCGCCGGCGCGATTGCGTTGATGGTGCAAGCCAATCCTGCATTAACGCCTGACGTGATCAAGCGGGTGTTGGTAAACACGGCGACGCCCATGCCGAACTATCAAGAGTACGCCGCCGGGGCCGGCTATCTTAACGTCAAGGCAGCCGTCGATCAGGCGCTTCAAATCAAGAATATTCGAAGCTACCGCGATCCGCGCACCGGCAAGACCGAGCAAGTGTACGATCTGACGACATCCTGGACCGGAACGGTCGGCGCGAGCTTGCCAGGTATTGCGGCTGCTGATGTCCGTACAATCCAGGTTCCGGCCGGCGCCGTTTCGTTGGAGGTCGCCGTCAACTGGAACTTAATGGCGAATGATCTCGACCTGTATCTCTACGATCCGCAAGGTAACCTCGCGGCGAAGTCGGAGGTGTTACAGTCGGTCTATAATTACGCCAACGAGACAGTTCATGTAAACGCTCCGGTGGAAGGCAGCTGGACGGTCAAGGTGAGTGGGATGCTGAATGTGCCCCAGGACTATAGTGCCATCGCCAACGCCGTTGTGCGCGTCAATCCCTGATATCGCTCGGCTTATGCCGAAGTAGCCTCCCGTTCTTAGGCGGGAGGCTTTTGCATGCTCAGAAGCTGGAGCCTGCTCGACCCATCGCACTGCAAAATTCACTATTTACACCATGCACAGTGGTGGTATTATTGGAACACACCCGCCGTGTACGGTGACAGTTCACCCCCCAAGTCCAGTCCACGGCCCTGCAAGTCGGACGGGTGCCGCTGTTCAATGGCGAACCGGCACCTCGGCTTGCTGGATTAGCTCAGCCCTAGCAAACTCCTCCCGCTATGCGTGGGCGCGCCACACCCGCGCCCACTATGTAGTACCTCTGCTGTAAGCACCACAGGTTAATTTAGCGCCTCGTCCAAGGCATTCTGTGCAGTTCGCGCGCAGATCCGTCTGGCCGGTCAGGATGTCGCTCTAATCGGCAGCTTGTCTCTACACCTTCCTACCAACACGGTCCAGCGAAAAGGTGCATTCGCTCAAGTGCATCGGACGAAGATGGTTTGAGCGCTATTGACACCATGAATAGTGGTGTGATATAGTGGCACCACTGTTCATGGTGTCAAAGTAGTAGCGGACTGCGCTGATTTGGACGTGCGGTTGGAGGATTGGTGTATGGTCTTCAAGTCCTCGTTGTTGGGCCGGGCAATTAGTCTCATCTTGGCAGTGGCGCTGAGCCTTGCCGTGAGCGTGCCTGCACGGGCGGATGTAATCGTCGGCGGTATCACGGTTGTGGACGGCGACGTACCCCTGGTCTCCGATAACATCGATCTGCTCGGAACGGTTCCGGTTGTCGGTGCGATCAGTGCAAACTTCCGCGGCAACTACATGTATGTCACCGGCACCGAAGGCTTGTCCACATTCGATATTTCCAACCCGGCGCTGCCCCTCCTGACGAGCCACACGCCGCTGCCGCATTTCGAGAACGAAGATGTCACACTCGGCGGCAACAAGCTGCTGATCGCACATGACCGCGCTACGGGAATCGGGATCCTCTACGTCTTTGATATTTCCAATCCAGCGTTTCCGGTGCTGCAGCTGACCGATACGTCAGTTCTCAGTAGCCGTGTCGACAACACAAAGGCTCCCAGCCATACGATTACCTGTATTGGTGAGTGCCGCTACGCCTACACAGCCGGCTCATCGTTCGGCGTGGCGATCGTCGATCTGGAGCACGCCGATGGTCCAAAGGTGGTGGGCGGGTTCAAGCCGGAGATTACCGATTGGGCGACCCACGATATTGATATCGACTCCCAAGGCATAGCGTGGATCGTGGGCGCCGCGGGCACCGCGGCATACGATATTACAAACCCGCTTAGCCCGGTCTTGCTCGGCATGACCGATGCCGCCGGGGCTAGCACTCCGCTGAATGACTTCATTCATCACAACTCCGAGCGGGTGGACAAAATCAACGCCGTCGGCAAGCCGATCGCGACCGATGTGGTCTTGATTACCGAAGAAGATTACGAGCGCCCGACTTGTAAAGATGCGGGCTCGTTCCAGACGTGGCGGATCAATGGCGATCTGACCGCGACAACGCCGGCCGTATTGACCAACGTGGACTCATGGGCGACCGAGCTGGACGAGCTGACTCGACTAGAAGGTAAATCACCCGCCACGGTGCTCTGCTCGGCGCACTGGTTCGACGTGGATCGCGGTCTGGTGGCGCAGGGTTGGTACGAGCAGGGTACCCGGATCCTGGATGTGCGTGACCCGGCGAATATCAAGCAGGTCGGATACTTTGTGATGCCCGTCACCGAGACCTGGGCGGCCTACTGGGCGCCGACCGACCTGTCCGGGCAGACGATCTACACGGTCGACTTCGCGCGCGGCATTGATGTCCTCCGGATTGCGCGGCCCGCCACGGATGCGCCCGCCAAGAAGGCTCCGGTTCGCCAGAAGTGGTTGGGCGACGGCTCAAGCTCGACGGCTCCAAGCTCGGAGTTCTCCACGGCGCACTCCACCTTTGGCTGGGCCTGCCGACTACCCAACGTATCAGAATAGCTGCGGACGCGACTGCCTCGACAAGAGACAGTCGCTTTTTTGGTGGTAATTTCACGCATCAGTCACATGAGGAGGCGCAAGCGACCGGCGCTGTCGGGAAGGAGTAGCTGGTCACACAGAAAGAGGGAGCGCGAGAACTTGTTGCCCCGCGATGGTGTTCGGGCGTATGGTGAGGTGTGATCCCCGCTCGTAGTCACCCCTCGCTCTGAGGAATGTCGGAGCCCTAGGAAAAACTTTGCTGTCTAAGGATGGCGTGGTGTTGGTTCAGCCAGTGTGCTAAAGGAGCGGTCCATGTTAGGCGGTCGACGTCCACTTCAGCGCGCGCGGAGTCTGGTGCTTTTCAACCTTGTCGTCATTGGGTTGCTGGGCGCAGCCTTGGTCCAGCCAGGGACATCATTGGGTCAAGCTGGCTCGGTCACGGATCCGGCGGAACAGGCGTTCCGCTTCCAGGAAGATGATTTTCCCGAGTTCGATGGTCGTACCGGAGTGGTAGCCCCAAGTCAGGCGCAGCTAGCGACGGTATCGGCGCTCGGGGCACGCGCCCGCTGGAATGCTTTTGGCTCGCCCCGATCGATCATTGTCGACGACGGTTTCCTTGCGACGGGCTTAACTGGTGACGCGGAAAGCGCCGTGCGGAGCTGGCTAGGTGCTAACCGAGCGCTCTTCCAGCTGTCGGCTACGGATGTCGCGGAGCTTGAGCTGCTCCATAATGTCGAGCTGGTCGGTAGCTCCGTCCGTGCGCTCCTTTTCCGCCAGCGCTTCGATGGTATTCCCGCTGCTCAGGACGGATTGATTGCCGTAGGTTACGTCGACGACAATATTGGATATGCGTCCGCCTCGACGGCGGCTTGGAGTGGTGCAGCGCTTGGGAGCGCGCGTCTCTCACCCGCGGAAGCATGGCTCCGCGCCGCTGCAGACGTTGGCCGTGCCGTTAACCTCGGCGACGTCACGAATGCAGGCCTTGAGGATGAGTGGACGTTGCTGTCCGTCCCTGGCTTTGCCCAGGAGCAGCGCGCCCGTTTGCGGGCGCTCCCGACACCAACCGATGGTGTCAAGCTCGTCTACGAAACGATCGTGCTGCACTCGTTTGGCGGCGAGGCGCTCGCGTTTACCCACATGGTCGACGCCAATAGTGGCGCGATTATCGTGCGGCACAATCGCAAGCAACATTTGGATGGCGCCGCCGCCTCGCTTGCCGCTCCCGCCGTGTCGAGCTTCAGCGGTACGTTCGGCCAGACAACCTGCGCAGCGCCACATGCATTCGCGGTCGGCACCGGTCAAACCTCGATCAGCGTGCTGGTGAACGCGACGTTGGCCTCCAACGATATCAAGATCGCGCTTGATTACAATGGGGCTACGGTCGCGACCTCGGATACGCTTACCAGCCCCGAAGGCATTGTGTACGCCCCGAATGGCGGCGTTCCCGCTGGTACCTATAGCGTTGTCGTGTGTCCGTACGACAACACCTCGATCGCGCCACGTGACTATCAGGGCAGCTTTGTAACGGACAGCACGCCAATTCCGAGCACATCAACCTATCCACCGAAGTGGAACATTTTCCAGGCGAATCCTCCGCTCGATCTTTCGAGTACGGATACACGCGAGCTTGCTTGCTGGGAGTCTGTCGTCGAGGGCACTGCCGTTCCAGGCTGTGCGCTAGAGCTCAAGGGCGACGGCCAGCAGCCGGTTTGGGACGTCAATACGCGGACGGGCGCGCCTACTTTTACCACGGTCGGCAACAACGCCCAAACGGCGCAGTCGTGGTACAGCCCCCTAACCCCGTCGGCGCCATACCGGCCGGTGAGCGCCAGCCGCGAGTATAACTTCCCGTGGACCAACGCGTGGTACACGTCGAAATGCTCGCAGACGGTCTTTGCAACGCCGAACGGCAATGACACGGATGCTGCGGCAGCTAACCTGTTCGCGATGCATAACCGGATGCATGATTGGTCGTACCGGCTTGGCTTCCGTGAAGAGACCTATAACCTCCAGGAAAGCAATCGCGGCATCGTGACCGGTCACAGCAAGGAGAACGATCCCGAGATCGGCAACGTGCAGGCGGGCGGCGTGACTGGCGGTAATCCTTCCTACCTCGGTCGCGATAACGCCAATCAGATTACGCTGAACGACGGCATTGCGCCGATCACCAACATGTATCTGTGGCAGCCGATCGCGAGCGCGTTCTATGCCCCCTGCGTCGACGGCGACTACGATATGTCGGTCATCGCGCACGAGTATGGCCACGCGATCCAGAACCGGATGGTGGCGGGTCCCGATGCCGGCTTGAGTGGCCACCAAGCCCGCGCAATGGGCGAGTCGTGGTCGGATCTCACGGCGATTGAGTTCCTCAACGGATACGGGCTGGTTCCCCTGGCGGACGAAAACCCATACGCGGTTGGTCCGTACGTCACGGGCGCGAAGCAGACCGGTATTCGTAACTACGGCATGAACGCAAGCCCGCTCAACTTCAGCAACGTCGATTATGACGGCAACGGAACCACGAGCCCGCACGCTGACGGCGAAATCTGGAGCGCGACGAACTTCGATATTCGCCAGGCGCTGATCAACAAATATAACGCGCAATACCCAGCATCCGATGGGGCACTGCAGCAGGCTTGTGCTGACGGCAAGGTCTCGGTTCACACCTGCCCGGGCAACCGGCGCTGGGCGCAAATCTTCCATGACGCGTTCCTGCTGATGCAGTCGGGAGTGAGCATGGACGACGCGCGTGACGCATATCTTGCGGCCGACTTTATGCGCGCCGCGGGAACACCGAACAACGCGTGGCCATCGAACCAAACCGAGCTGTGGCGCGTCTTTGCCCGCCGGGGCCTTGGCGCCGGCGCGGAAAGCCGGAGCGCCGAGGATCGCGATCCGCAGATCAGCTTCGAGTCGCCGCGGGAGAGCAACTCGACCGTAACATTCAAGCTCGTCGCGGCCGACGAGGGCAACGTCCCTGTCAATGCCAAGGTGTACGTGGGCGATTACGAAGCGCGCGCCGTGCCTATCGCCGACACTGACCCGAGCACGCCCTTGGGTGACAGCGCGAAATTTGTGAATGGAACCTACACCTTTACGATCGTGGCGCCAGGCTACGGCCAGACGAGGGTCTCCAACTACAACGTTTCGGGTACCAAGACCCAGACGCTCAAGCAGGGCCTGCGCACGAACTATGCGTCGAGCAACAAGGGCGCGACTGCGTCGGGTGATGGCGTTGGGCACAGCAATTTGATCGACGATACCGAGGCCACGAACTGGGCCCGCCTCAACGCGGCTTCGATTGCTGGATCCAAGGTGATAGTCGATCTCGCCGGCGACGCACGAACCATTCGCCACGCGCTTGTCAGCGCGGCGCTGCGCCCAGCCCAGCCAAACAACCCGTCGGGGGACACGGGCTCCCAGAATCGCTTCACGGCATTACGCCAGTTTGAGCTGTGGGCGTGTAATGCGACCGATCCCGCGAAGCTCAACTGCGAGACGGATGCAAGCTTCACTAAGGTCTTTACCAGCCCGGCTAATGCATTCCCAGCCGACGTACCACGTCCGACGGCGCCGACACTCCGCATGCGGGGCTTCGATATCCCAGCCACAACCGCGACGCATTTCCAGCTGCGCGTGGTGACGAATCAGTGCACGGGCGGTCCTGCTTACCAGGGCGAGCAAGACAACGATCCGACCGACATGACGGACTGCGACACGGGCACCGTCGGCGGCACGCCCGCCACCGCTGGCCGCACCGTCCGCGCCGCCGAGCTGCAGCTGTTCGGCACGCGCCCCTAGGGGGTTGTGATGAAATGGGCTTGAGCTGTTCGTAGAGAGCGCTGACCTTAGCTGTCACTACAGGCTTATCCCTCGCCGACCACGCCGCCCATATCGGGCGGCGTGGTCATGTGGCTTAAGGATGGGGTTTGAGGGGGAATCGAGGTGGGAGCTACAGCGGCAAAGGCGTACGTGGTGGAGGTTTCCTCGACCCTGGTGGTCTCAGCCTGTTCAGCTCGGTGCAGTGTTACGTCCCGATCTCATTCGGCCGGCCAGGACCTGGCCATCATTGCCGATCGTGGTACGAGATGTAGTGCCAGCAAACGGACAGGTGGCGCATGGACGTGGCTGTGCAGCACCTGGCTCAGGCGGATCGTCTAACGGGTCACATCGGGACGATCCCCATGCTTGTGCTGTGCGGCCGACTCGCGGTGTGTCAGATAGAGGACCCGTGGTTGTGCTCGCAATGTGGCTTGAGGCCATGCCGACATGGGTACCACCTACGGAGACGAAAGCACAGCGCGCCGACCGTTGCAGGGTCGGCGCGCTCTCAGGTTTATACGTAAAGGTGATTGGGCTTTAGGGGATAACCCGGAATGGGGCGCTCGCCGTACGGCCACTTCCGGACGAATCCTCTGCCATAAAGACGTAGTTACCCGGCTGCAGGGATGTCCCCGAATAATTCGTTGTCTCGATGTCGATGGTCGCAATGCCATTCACACCGGTCCGCGCCGTTTGGCTACCTCCGATGGCTACACCGGCCTCGGTTACCACCCTGAAATTAATGTTCTGGTTTGGGCCGAATCCGAAGAGAGCAATGGTAACGGTCTTACCGAGCGTAACGCAATTTGGTGCGGCAATGGCGTTATTTGCTGCGGCGATGCCGTTACACTGAGGAAAGGGATCTGGCGCTGGAGCGGGCAAAGGAGATACACCCACCGTCGGTGGGTTTCGTGTCTCATTACCTAAAAGACCAAGCAACACCCTAAACTCTCGCGGCTTGTTCAGGTGATATTCGAAGCGGGCGCGCTCGAACCACTGAGCCAGTACAGTATCACCGGCCGCGTTCGTCTCTACGGTAACTTCTGAGAGTGGTAGTCCGAAAAGGGCCAGGGAACGCTGGTACTGATTGAGCGCCGGATCTTGTAGGCCGTGACTTTCCCAATAGCTTCTGAAACCAACGCCACGTTCCAGGTTACAAAGGCTATGGCCGGTCTCACGAAAGAAGAGGCACTCCTCTGCGGGTTTGCCAGGGGGGAAGTTGCTCCAGTCCCGCCCCTGCTGACGTAGCCGGTCGTCTCCCAGACGTCCGAGCAGCACGTCGTATGGCCGGGCCTTTTCGGGATGCAGCTCAAAGCGATTGCGCTCGAAGTACTGGGTCAGAAAGTTGCCTTCTGCCGTTCGCTCCGTTGTGGCGGGAGTAATTGGATAGCCGAAAACGGCCAAACCACCGTTTTGCTCCCAATACTCGCGGAAGCGGCCCTCAATACAGTTGGTGATACCGGGGACGTTGAAGCAGCGGCGGGCGTCCTGTGCCTGCGTTGAATACGGCGGCAGCAGAGCAACCGCCATCAAGGCGAGGGCTATCAACATCTTAACATGGCGCATAACAATGAGTCCATTCTTAGTTATTAGCGTGCAGGTAGCAAGGGGGGCACGGAAAAAGCATGCCGCGGGATTGCAATCCCGCGGCATGCTTGATGATTGGTCCGAAGGTGATCGGAGCCGTTCCGCGAAAATCGCCTGACCGACCTACTAGCGGTTAAAGGCTTGCAGCGGTGCCGGCACCGGTGTCAGCGGGTTCCCCACCGCGTTGACCATGGCTTGTGTTGGCATCGTGACCGGGCCCAGTCCGAAGTTAACGCCCGCCACAAGCCTGCCGGCTGAAGCCGGAGCTACGCCACCCATGAGAACTGGCCCAAGGACCGGAACAGCCTGCGAGACCTGAAAGAGCGTGGCCGGCTCAAAGGGTTCGCGCGTTGGGGAATTCGTCATGCCGTCGTTGTTGCCTGCGGCAGTCCCGGCCGCATCGATGCCCATCGCCCGGTTCAGCGCTTTGTGCTCGGCCTCGATACCCATCACCGAGGAGGCCGTCCAGGCCAGATCCGGCCGATTGAGCTCAGCGAAGCGCCGCACCGACGCCAAGTAAGCGCCGATGAACGTGCCTTCGAGCACGTCGGTGACGTACACATAGAGCGCCAGGTTTTCAAGGATACCGTTCGGGAAGAAGAACTGATTGGCCAATGGCCTCGCCCCGGCTGCTACCAAAAAGTTATAGTGTGCCATCTCCTGCGTCAAGGCGGACTTCAGGTAGTTTTGGTAGACCGGCCGGAGGCGACCGTAGAAGTTGCTCTGGGTAATGACGGAGTGAAACGCCGTCACGGCCAGTGCTTCTGCAGTCGAGGCCAAGTTCAAAATCGTCTGGGGGTCATCGCCGCCCGCTGCCGTCTGTGCGAACGTGGTTGTGGGTAGTCCCAGCGCGGCGCTAAGGACGGCAACACTGCTACCGGCTCCCACCATCTTCAGGATGTTGCGGCGTGAAACTCCCTGCTCGGACTGCGTCTTGTCGTCGGACATGGTCCTCTCCTTTACTTAGCACCATTTTGGTGCCTAGTTGGGTTTCCGCAGCTACATACGTCGACCCGCCGGGACCGGATGCACCAATTTTTTTGGTGACGTATGAAGCAAAGAACAATACTTCAGTAGCAGCTTTCGTGCCGCCACCGCTGCGAAAGGATGTCTAGGATTGGCATAAAAAGATCACGTTCAAAATTACAAATACTAGTAGGGATGGAGCGTGTGCTTATGGCTCAGCATCGCTGTAAACAGGTCACGATGGATGACATAACGATGCCACGTTGGGGAATAGTGCCATCGCGTGCTGATATCGGTTATTCGGGGGAAGATTGCGGGGCGCGCCAAATGGTGCAGCTAGCCCCGAGCTGTGCGGAGCTGGGAAGCGTTGTACCGCGTACAACGCTTCCCGAGTGTCCTGGCTTAGCCTAGCTTAGCGTCCAGCTCGATCTCGAGGCTGCCGCGAAGGGCATTCGAGACGGGGCATGACTTCTCGGCCTCTTCTGCAATCTGTTGGAAGGTCGCCTCGTCAAGGCCCTCCACCTGGCCCCGGGTTTCGAGGCGCATCTTGGTGATTTTGAAACCGCCGCCCTGTTGCGGGGTCAGTGAGCAAATTGCGCGAGTTTGAATTTGCTGGGGTGAGTGCCCTTTCCGGCCGAGGGTCCCCGCGAACGCCATGCTGTAGCAAGCGGCGTGCGCCGCCGCAATCAGCTCTTCCGGATTGGTACCGTGCGCCTGCTCAAAGCGCGTTGCAAACGAATAACCAGTGTTGCTCAGTACTCCGCTTGGGCTGCTGGTCGTACCGTTACCACCTCGCAGCTCGCCCTGCCAAACAGCCTCAGCGCTTCGTTGGATGTCCGCCATGTCCTCAATCTCCTTGCGCTTACATTCCGTACACAAAAGTGTACCGACTCCTAGTGTAGCATGGAGTCGGTACAGCGCGGCACTCATCCGCTGTCATGCGCTAACGAACGTCTTTCAGAATGACTAATACGGTGTGCCCGTATCGAGCGTACCGCCGTCCACGGCAAAACATACGGCTGCCAGGCCTATTTGCGGGGCTTGCCGTTGCCGTTCGCGTTGCTGACCAAGGCCGGCACTGTTTCTTTGTGTACGGGTGCGGTTGGCGCCTTCTCGGGCTTAGTTCCGGCCAGCTTGCGATAGAGCGTCAGAGCCTGGGCGACCACCTGGTCCATGTTGTAGTACTTGTAGGTTGCCAGCCGCCCGACGAAGTGGACTCCCGTCATTGCGTCCGCAAGTGCTTTGTACTTGTTGTAGATCTCGGCATTTTCGGGTCGTGGAACAGGATAGTACGGATCGCCTTCAGCACGTGGAAACTCGTAGACAACGCTCGTCTTCGCGTGCTCCTGCCCGGTTAGGTACTTAAACTCTGTGATGCGGGTGTACGCGTAGTCGTTGGGGTAGTTGATCACGGGTGCGGACTGATAAACCGGCACATTATGTGTTTCATGCTTGAACTCGAGCGAACGGTACGGCAGCTTGCCATAGGAGTAGTCGAAGAACGTATCGACTGGCCCGGTATAGATCATCTCGCGATACGGGATAAGTCCCTCGATTTCACGGTAGTCCGTGTTGAGCATGATCTTGATATTGGGATGATCCAACATCCGCTCAAACATATGGGTATAGCCGAGCAACGGCATCGCCTGGTAGGTGTCAGTAAAGTACCGGTCATCGCGATTGGTGCGGGTTGGGACACGCGCCGTAACTGCCGCGTCTAGCTCAGACGGATCTAAGCCCCACTGCTTGCGGGTGTAGCCGCGGAAAAACTTCTCGTAGAGCTCCCGTCCAACTTTGCTGACCACGACGTCTTCCGAGGTGCGGATTTGGTCCCGGTGCTCGGCCACGGACGCGAGGAACTCGTCGACCTGAAACGCAGTCAGATTCAAGCCATACAGCTGGTTGATCGTGTCCAGGTTAATCGGAATGGGCAGCAGCTGACCGTCGACGGAAGCGCGAACCCGATGCTGGTAGGGCCGCCACTCCGTGAACTGCGACAGGTAGTCAAACACTTCGCGCGAGTTGGTGTGGAAGATGTGCGGCCCATACTTGTGGATCAAGATCCCGTCCGCATTATAGTGGTCGTATGCATTACCACCGATGTGGTTACGGACGTCGATCAGCAATACCTTTTTATCTGCGCCGCGCGCCAACCGCTCAGCAAGCACACTTCCCGCAAAACCTGCGCCGACGATCAAGTAATCGAACATGTTACTGCCTCTTCCTTTTTCACTAGAACACTTACCTAAACCGTTAAAGCTCCTCCATCCACTCTAGCCCGTTTGCTATTGGGCGTTCCGCCAGGTC
The DNA here is from genome assembly GCA_016781525.1 of bacterium. Taxonomy (GTDB): domain Bacteria; phylum Chloroflexota; class Chloroflexia; order Chloroflexales; family Kallotenuaceae; genus LB3-1. Next base: position 14,367 of record JADDQE010000121.1, read on the forward strand.
CAACGTCCCGGGTCTGCTTGCGCCCATACTGCTCATCCATGCGGTCACAGCAGCCCCCCTTCGGCGCTTGTCCATGCCCATGTCTGTGCGTTGTCGGAAGTACACGTTATACCAGTGGCCCTGCGTGCCGCAAGGGTCTTCGCGTTGGGTCGTTCGTTGGTCCGTAGAACACAAGCAGGAAGCAAATATAGCAATAAGCGTGCTAGGAGTTTAAGGGTGGAACAGAACAGCGAATGAGGCGAGGAAAATCGACGGACGGGCGGCGGTGCCGAAGGGGGTACCAGCCAGTGTAGGCCTATGTGACAGCGCGTGCCAGTCCAAACGCCGCCATGAGTGAAGCGCGATTAACGCAAAGATGACCAGGCCCGCCCGCAGGTGCCCGGCCACCAGCTATGCGTCACGCAGCTCTACGAGCGCTGCTCCAGCGTGCCGTCGCTCAGTTCGACAGCGGAATCTTCGTCGCCAACATTATGGTCGATCTGAAACTGTCGAATGCGCTCGCGCCACTCCTGCTCAATCTGGAGCTGTCGAGCGGTCTTTGGTCCCCGCGTTGCCAGCGCAATCTCTTCGAGCGGGAACTTCGGCGTGCGGTCTGCGAAGAGCAGCCCGTTGCTCTCCTGGTAGGTATCGGCAAACTGTGTATAGCAAAAGCCCGAGAAGAGCGTCAGCGAGCGTACGACTTCCAGCAGCTCACGGTACTGCTGCGCGAACGCTTCCGCGCTTTCGCTGCGCGTATAGCCCCAGGTGCCTTCGTGGTCTTCCGAATAGGCAATGCCGCCAAACTCGGTGAGCATGATCGGCTGCCCTGTGTGCGGGTGTCCCTCGATGGTGAGCAGCCGGCCGCCTGGACGTTCACGGGTAAAGAGGCGGCCCATCACCTCATCGGAGCGATACCGCTCCGCTATACGTTCGGGCTGGTCGTCATAGTCGTGGATGCCAATGATATCCGTCGCTACACTTTCCCATCCGTCATTGCCGATCACCGGCCGGGTGGCGTCAAGCGTGCGGGTCAGGTGATACAGCGCCTGCACATAATGACGCTGTTCGGGGCTTTCCGGCAAGTCAGGGATACCCCACGACTCATTGAAGGGGACCCACGCGATGATGCAGGGGTGGCTGTAGTCACGGCTGATCGCTTCGGTCCACTCTCGGGTGAGCTGCTCAACAGAATTCTTCGTAAAGCGGTAGGCGCTCGGCATCTCTTCCCACACCAGCAGCCCGAGCGTATCAGCCCAGTACAGGAACCGAGGGTCCTCAATTTTCTGGTGTTTGCGTACACCATTAAAGCCCATCGCCTTGGCTAGCTCCACATCGCGGCGAAGCACCTCGTCGCTCGGAGGGGTAATACCGCTTTCCGGCCAATAGCCTTGGTCGAGCACGAGGCGCAGGATATAGGGCCGCCCGTTTAGGACAAAGCGGTCGCCCTGGACTGTGATCTGCCGCAGCGCCGTATAGCTGTAGGCTTCGTCGATAAGCTCGCCGCGCTTGCCCCACAGCTGCAAATGCGCACGAATCAGCGTGGGCTGCATCGGGCTCCACAGCAGCTCATTGCGGTAATCGTCGATACCGGGATCCGAGAGCGCAATGCGTCGGTGCACCTCGCCAGCCACGACCCGGTATGTGTCGTCCGCCAGCAGGATGTCGCCTACGCTCAGCTTTACACGCAGCCGAACATCATCGCGGCGGATGCCGTCGAGCCATGCTTCGAATCCGAGCTCCCAGCGGGTCAGGTTTGGCGTCCAGCTGATTTTTGCAATCGCAGTTGCCGGCACAACCTCGAACCAGACTGTCTGCCAGATGCCGGTTGTTCGTGGATACCAGATCGAGTGCGGCTCAAGTAGCCAATCTTGCTTGCCGCGGGGCTTGGCCAAGTCATGGGGATCATCGAGCGCCTGCACTACGATGGTCTGCTCCTCCGCCTCGATCAAGCATTCACTTAGATCGGCGGAGAACGGCGTATAGCCACCCTGGTGCTCGGCGACAAGCTTGTCGTTGACCCACACGCGGGCTCGATAGTCGACGGCGCCAAAGTGTAGGACCAGGCGCTTTCCGCCCGACAAATCGGGTGCGACAAAAGTCCGCCGGTACCAACAGGCCCGGTAGAAGCCGCTGTCGCCAATACCACTAGCCTCGGTTTCAGGCGAGAAGGGCACATTAATTGCTGCGTTCCATTCTGCGTCCTTGGGTTGTGACCAGACAGCTTCATGGTCGAGGGCAAAATCCCAGCGCCCATTCAAGGATGTCCAATTTCTTCGTTCAAGCTGTGGCCGAGGATAAGCGTGTGCTTCATTCACAGCAGATGAATCTCCTTTTTATCGGTCTATTCCGCGGCACCGACCGCTGCCCCGCAGTCACCATGCCACGAGTTCTTTATGTAGTGTGGCAACGCGTCAGCTTGTAGCAGACATTCTACGCCCGCTTCGGGCATCGTTCTTGCTAGCTCGGCTTATTCTAGCGCTCATCGGTATATCCCGGGGTTGAGGTGACTGGCTTATAGGTTGTTGAGTCGATCGATATATTGCTAGGCTCATATTCCTAGGCTCAGGCCAAATTGTCAACCAATTTGGCAACTACTTGAGCCCGGAGGTAATACCGGAAAGATGTGTGTCCGTGCAGGGCACCATTCTGGGTATAGATGATCAAGGAGGTGGTGCGCCGGTAATTGCATGCAATAGCGATGCAGAGAAGAGTCGAAGAGTTGGTAACAAGGAGGATGGTTCATGTTCAATCGGTTGCACAGAATGATGGCGCTCATCATGATGATGAGTGTGCTCGGGGTGGTGCTGGCTGCTTGTGGCGGCCAGGGAGACACGGGGGCGGAACAGAACCCACAGGTATCGGCGTCAGCGAACGCGGCGGCCTCGGCAGGTGGTAATGCCGGCGCCGGCGGAGCGGGCACTACGGGTGCCAGCCCAAGCCCGAGTGCGGCGGGCACTACGGGT
>JADDQE010000121.1:17557-23366 GCA_016781525.1 bacterium
TGCCAGCAGAGTGCACCAACGTCGAGCTTGCGTACTGGAACCCCTTCACGGGTCCGGACGGCCCGTTCATGGGTCAGATGGTCGATCAGTTTAACGAAGAGCACCCCAACATCCAGGTTACTATGACGAGCCAGGGCGAGTACTACACGCAGCTGAGCACGGCGGCAGCCTCGAACACGCTGCCGGATGTAGCGATCGTCCACGTGGATCAGGTTGCGACGCAGGCATTCCGCAACATCATCCAGCCGATCGACGATCTGGTCGGACAGATTGGGGTGAGCGCCGGCGACTTCCCCGAACCGGTTTGGGCTGGCGGCGAGGTGAACGGCAAGCGCTATAGCATTCCCTTGGACATCCACCCATTGACGATGTTCTACAACGCCGATCTATTCCAAACTGCCGGCATCAGCAACCCGCCGACGAACCGCCAGGAGTTTGAGCAGGCGGCTCAACAGTTGACAAGCGGTGATAACAACGGCTTTATGATCACCGCTGGTTTCCCAGTCGCTCAAATCTTTGCGACACTGCTGCACCAGAATGGTGGAAGCTGGTTCAACGAGGACGGCACGAAAGCAGCGTGGAACAGCCCCGAGGGGGTAGAAGCGTTGCAGTGGATGCAGCAAGCCCAGCAGAATTATTCGCAGCCAAACCTCGAGGTCGACGCCGAGCTCAACGCCTTCAAGGGCGGCACTGTAGGTATGGTGTGGAACGGCATCTGGCAGACGACGAACCTCACGGGTGAGGGCGTTGACTTCGCTGGTCAAACCGCCGCCGTACCGCAGATCTTTGATCAGCCGGCCGTCTGGGCGGGTTCTCACCAATTCACGCGGCCCGTACAACAGAACGCTGACCCGTGTAGGGATGCGGCGGTCGCCATCTTTATTCGCTACATGCTCGACAACTCCGTCACCTGGGCGCGGGCCGGACAAGTTCCGGCAAGCAACGCGGTGCGCCAGAGCATCGTATCTGGCGGTGCCGGTGGCGCAGGTGCATCTGCTTCAGCAGCGGCCGGTGGCGCAGGTGCATCTGCTTCAGCAGCGGCCGGTGACGATGCCAGTGGCGGACTGCTCCCATCGGCTGCACTCGCACAGTCGGTCGAGACTGCGGTCTTCCCACCGTCAGTGCCGGGCATCACAGACGCCTTTGCTCCGCTGGACGAGGCCATTAGTGCAGTCATGAGCGGCAGCGCGACGGACATCCAGGCCGCCCTGAATGACGCCGCGAGCCGCGCGGACCAGATTCTGGCTGAGAACCAGCAGAACTTCGGTACTGCGCCCCAGCAGTAATGGTTAGCGGCTAGGGGCTGGGACGAGGGTCTTTGGGTTGTGAGGCCCAAGCTCTCGTCCCAGGCTCCACCACAGAAGGAGAGAAGCATCAATGGCAACCGGCGTACAACAGCAAAGCGTAGCCGCCCGGGGTGCGCGCAGACGACGAAAAGTTAACTGGACCCCCTATCTGTTTATTTTGCCGCACCTGATCTTATTTATCGTCTTTTTAGGCTACCCTTTCTTTAGCGGTCTGTATATCAGCCTGTTTCAGTACGATATCTTGCGGCCAGCCGCCTCGCGCTTTGTCGGCCTCGGGAACTACGCGAACCTCTTCACGCCGGGCACGCCGCAGTACCAGACGTTTTGGAACGGGCTCATCAACACGATCGAGTTTGTCGTGTATAGCGTACCGCCTTTGGTCGTTATTCCGCTCTTGCTCGCGCTCCTCCTCAACACTAGGATGCGCGGTGTTAACCTCTTTCGGGCGATCTATTTTGCACCGTGGGCACTATCGGGAGCCGTCGTAGCGCTGCTCTGGTGGTGGATCTTCCAAAGCCAGGGTGGCTTGATTAACTATTATCTGGCAGACCTCGGTATGCGTCCGCCCCGCTGGCTCAACACCTTGCCGTGGGCTTGGGTAACAATCGTCGTTGCGACGGTATGGTGGACGCTCGGCTTCAACATGGTCATCATCCTGGCCGCCCTGCAGGATATTCCCGACTACCTATACGAGGCCTCAGCGATCGACGGCGCCACGGGCATTCAAGCGTTTTTCCGGATTACCTTGCCGATGCTGCGGCCGGTGATGATCTTTATTATCACGACGTCGATCATCGCGTCCTTCAACCTGTTCATCCAACCCTTTATCATGACTAACGGTGGCCCGGCGCAGGCGGGCGGCGGTGGTGGTACTGAGTCCGTGATGATGCGTATCTACAATGAGGGCTTTGTGCGCAACCTCCAAGGGAGCGCGGCCGCGATGTCGTTTGTCGTCGCGTCGATCATGATTGCTATCTCGTATATCAACTTCCGCGTTTTCGGCAAGCGGGACTAATGGAGGAGGATGAGTATGGCCGCCACGACTCCCAGCCGCGTCGCGCCTACGCGCGAACCACGCATTAGTTACCGTCGCAAGCTGTTAATTCAGCGCATCGCGATCTATATCATTTTGGTTGTGGTCGCACTAATCTTTCTGCTGCCAATGTTTTGGATGCTGTCGACGTCGTTAAAGCCGAAGTCACAGTGGTTTGCTCGAGAAATTCAGTGGATTCCGGAAACGTTCACAACCGCAAGCTATCAGCGGCTGCTTAACAACCAGAGCACACCGATCGGGCTCTGGTTCATCAACAGCCTGATCGTCGGCACGATCGCGACGACGCTGATCCTGATCATCGATTCGCTCGCCGCTTATGCCTATGCTCGAATGGAGTTCCGCGGGCGGAAGCCACTCTTTGCACTGCTCCTGGCAACTCTATTCCTGCCGGGCCTGATGTTCCTGATTCCGAACTTCGTCACGATTGCCCGGCTGGGCTTCCTGAACTCGTTCACGGGCGTCATTTTGCCTGGCTTGGCGGGCGTCTTCGGCGTCTTTTTCCTGCGCCAGTTCTTTGAGGGCATACCCAGGGACCTCGAGGAGGCGGCGCAGATCGACGGGGCCTCGCAGGTTCAGACCTTTTTCCGAATTGCCTTGCCCTTAGCCAAGCCGGCAATCGCGACCTTGGCGATCATCACCTTCCTGGCCAGCTGGAACGATTTCCTATGGCCGCTCTTGATCTTGAAGGACCGCGAGCTGCAAACGTTGCCGCCCGGTCTCCGTACACTCCAGGGAGCTTACACCTCCGAGTATGGCCAGATGATGGCGGGCGCGGTGATTGCCGCAGTGCCGGTGCTTGTAATTTATGTTACGCTCCAGCGTTTCATCGTCCAAAGCGTCGCCACGACCGGATTGGCTGGGCAGTAAGCGTCGAGTTGGTAGACCTTGAATTGGTGACGAGCATCCCGATTTGCTCACAGAGAGGATCGAAGCAGTGGTGATGGCAGCTCGCTCTAGTCGGTCAGTGTGGACGATTGTATGCCTGCTGGCGGCACTCCTCGCCGCCGGCTGCGGTCGTGAATCGGACGCGACGGGAGCCGCCAGCCCGGTCGTCGGAAGTAATCAGGCAGTCGCGTCTGCGGTCGCACCCTCGGCCGTTGCATCGGCCACAGATGACGCCGAGGTTTCTGCATCTGCTTCGGTGACAAACACATCCGTGGCACCAAGCGCTTCGGTCGTAGCTGCTGCTTCGGCGGCTACGACAAGTACTGCAGCCTCTGCTCGTGCGCGGCCGGGCCCGGGTGAATTCCAGAACCCGGTGCTCAAAACCGACTTTGCCGACCCGGGGGTTCTCAAGGACGGCGATACCTACTACGCGTACGCCACGAACACGGTCGGTAGAAACGTGCAGGTGGCGCGCTCGACGGATCTCGTCGAGTGGGATGTCCTGACAGACGCGATGCCTGTGCTCCCCGATTGGACTAGACCCAATTTTACATGGGCGCCCGAGGTAATGAAGATCGGCGATAAGTACGCGCTCTACTATACCGCTCGGGATAAAGCCTCTAACAGGCAGTGCGTGGGAGTTGCAACGAGTGATAAGCCCCAAGGCCGCTTCAAGGATGCCCTCGGCAAGCCGTTAGTCTGCCAGGTAGAGGAGGGAGGAACGATCGACGCTAGTCCCTTCCAGGATGGTGAGAAGCTGTACCTTTACTATAAGAATGACGGCAACTGCTGCGCAAAACCAACCTACCTGTATGCGCAGGAGCTCGCAGCCGACGGCCTGAGCCTGATCGGAGAGCCAACACGGCTGGTTCAGAATGACACAGCGTGGGAGGGTCCGCTCGTTGAAGCGCCCACGATGTGGAAACATGACGACACGTATTACTTGTTCTTCTCGGGCAATCGGTACGATACCCCAGCGTACGCAATCGGCTATGCAACCTGTGAGTCGCCTATGGGTCCCTGTGAAGATGCGCAGGCAAATCCCATTGTGGAGTCCCTTCTGTCAAAGCCTCCGGTCGTTGGCCCAGGTCATCAAACGATTATTACTGACGACGATGGCGAGACCTGGTTGGTCTATCACGCATGGGAAGTGAGCCCGGCAGGCCTCAAGACTAATCGACGCTTCATGTGGATCGATCAGGTAGTGTGGAAGGATGGAAAGCCAGTTCTGCAAGGACCCACCACGGAGCCGCAACCTGTACCGTAGCCGCTGAGCTGGTTACAGAGCGGCGCGTTCTGCAGAACATAGCCATGAGCGGAATGAAGGGATAGGCCTCCATGCACCACCCATTACAGCGTTGTTTGCTCCTTCTGGCCGCGCTTGTGCTCGCCGCGTGTGGAAATACTGGCGAGGGAGCACAGCCGGGCGTGTCCTCAGGGGCGGCAGCCGCGTCGAACGTCGCGTCAAGCGGCGTGGCATCGGCAATAGCTCGTAATGCTTTGACCGCTGAGGCATCCACGGCGGAGGTTGCCGCCGCAAGCATCGCGGCCTCGGCGAGTGCGGCAGCATCGCCAACGGCTGGTCCCACGCCCATACCTACGCCAGGGCCGGATGAGTTCGTCAATCCGGTGATTGCGCAGGATTTTCCCGATCCGGACGTTCTGAAAGCCGGCGACACCTACTACGCCTACGCGACCGGTAATGGCCACAATACATTCCAAACGGCACGCTCGCCGGATCTTGTGCAATGGGAGCGGCTGGGAGATGCCATGCCAGCCGCTCCACGTTGGACCAAGCGTGGGCGCTTCTATTGGGCTCCCGAAGTTACCAGCTGGGACGATGGTAAGACCTTCACGATGTATTTTACGGCGCGCGATTCTGAAAGCGACAAGCAGTGTATCGGGGTCGCGACGAGCGACAAGCCCGAGGGGCCGTTCTCTGGTGTTGGCGACGAGCCGTTTATTTGTCAAGCCGAAATTGGTGGCTCTATCGATGCGAGCTCGTTTACCGACGAGGATGGCTCGCAGTACGTACTGTGGAAGAACGACGGCAACTGTTGTGGCTTCGATACGTTTTTGTATATCCAGAAGGTGTCGCGCGATGGGTTGACGCTGGAAGGTGAAGCGACACCTTTGATCAAGCAACACCAGGCGTGGGAAGGTTGGCTGGTCGAAGCGCCGACCTTATGGAAGCATGACGGCAAGTATTATCTCTTCTACTCCGCGAACGCCTACGATAGTCCCCTCTATGCCGTCGGATACGCCAGCGCCGATACGATTCTGGGCTCGTACACGAAAGCCAGCGATCCGCTCCTGAAGTCTGATTACAAGACCGGCGCCGCGATCGGGCCAGGCGGTCAGGACATTGTCATCGATGACGATGGCGAGACCTGGATCGCCTATCATTCTTGGAACCCAACCGTGACCATGCGGCACATGCTCATCGACGAGCTCGTCTGGGAGGGAGATACCCCCGTTGTCAAAGGTCCAGACAAGGGACCCCAGCCGAAACCTTAGGCTCATCGGGTGATGCATCGCTGAACCGAGCAAGACCGCTAAGCTT
>JADDQE010000152.1 GCA_016781525.1 bacterium
TATCCTGCCATAAGCACCCAGATTATGGCGCTTGTCACCGCCCCCACGAGGGATGAAAGGAAATTAACCCAATCGTTATCGAGCCAACGCAGTCCGCGATGGTAGTGCGTCTGTGTGCCGCAGCTATGTACTTTACGCTCGGTATCTACCTGGCAGCGCGGGCAGCGATTGACCCGCTGCACCGTCGCACCCATCACGCTGTCGGCCATGGCACCGGCTACCCCGCCAGCCAAGGCCATCGGCACGATCCATCCCGTCCATCCCCCGGTTAGTAGAAGCTCGGCAGCTAAGCCGACGGCGCCGATGAGGAGGGCGCCACATAGAGTGGCGATTGAGCCGAGCCAGCTAACTCCTCCGGAGGTGCCGGCAGGCACTTGCCGACCGGACGTAATAAGCCGCGGCGGAGCGCTACTCAAGCTTCCGACTTCCGTCGCCCAAGTATCGGCTGTCACCGTAGCTACGGCACCAAGAGCGGCGGCAAATACGGCGGGAGAAGGCTGGACAGCGTACAAGATCGAGAGCCCGGCGGCGGCTCCACCATTTGCCAGCACTTGCAGGAAATCGCGCTGGCTACCCTTCGCGACACTCCCGCCCGTCCAGCGCTCCTTCACCGCGCGCTTCCAATGCGAAAGCCCCGACGACGTCACGAAAAACACGACGACGAGGATGCCTAAAGTCCAGCCGCCGAGCCCCGCCGTAGTTGTACCGACCAATACTGCCGCGAGCCAGCCGCCGCGGGTCAGCGATTGACGGCGATAGGCCAGCCCGCCAATCACGAGGCTCAGCCCACAGCTTAACACGAGCTGCCTGAGATCAAGGGAAGCAGACAGGGTCATGATGGTTCCAGGGCGTTAAGAGCTTACGCCAAGCTATGCGTCCAAAAGGCCAGTTGGCACGTAAGTTGCTTATCGAAACAAAGCAGAGGATACGATCGAATGTATCCTGTGGTGATGCAAGGAGAGTGAAGATGGCTACTCGGTATTTCGCATTAATCGGTGGCATTGTCTATGCACTGGTTGGCGCCGTTGGACTGATCGGGCTAATGTTAGCGCCGTATACCGGTCCGGCTTTAGCGGTTACAGCTCAAGCGGGCTTGCTGATGGGATTGTTCCCTGTTAACGTGTTGCACAATATTGTGCACCTGATCATCGGCATCGCCGGTATCGCAGCGTACCGCAGCTACAACGGCTCGCGTGGGTACGCTCGAGCGCTTGCGATTGTGTACGCGCTACTCGCGATCCTCGGACTGCTGCCATTCACAAACACGACCTTCGGACTGATTCCGATCTACGGTCATGACGTATGGCTGCACGCTTTGACCGCGGCCGTTGCCGCCTACTTTGGCTTCGCCGCGCGTGAGCAGGCCGAATATGTGAGCGCTTCCGGGCGCCGCTAGGCAAGCTCTGCTGCACAAGGCAAGGGCGCGGGTTACCGCGCCCTTGATCGTGTCTGAACCATGCGCATTAGGCCGGGTCTTGCGCTAGCGCCGTAGCTAGTGCAGCCAGGACCGCCTCCAGCTCCGCTCCGATCCGCTCCTCGATCATACGCTGCGGAACGAAGCGCGCCATCGCTGCCATTTTCGTAGGCACTTCGGTGACAAGCCGGACAGTGACATCGCAGCCACCATCCCGGGGTATGATCATCCAGCGCACATCAATCTGCATTGGCTGGACCGCTACGAAACGCACGCCGTCTTCAAGCATTCGTGCCTCACCTTCGACGCGCTGCGACCCAAAGCGGCCTAGACGTACCGTGACTGCCACACGCGCTCGATTCTCGTTCCGTGCCAAGATGTCCACACGCTCCGCCCGGGGCAACAGCCGACTAAGCTGCTCAACATCCCCCAGCACAGCCCGCACTCGTTCAGGTGGCACATCGAAGCTGCGCCTACGCTCCACCGTAAACATTTCGCTTTACCCTTCACATACGCCAGCCATTTCGGACCGAGCCGCATCTTGTCTTCAAGTCACAACATCCCGGCGTTTGCAGCGCATCCGGCTACTTTTCTGCGATATGTACCGCCACCGCTCCCAGGCCAAGGAGCTGATAGCGCACATTGCTCCAGCCGGCGGCTTTAAGCAAGTTCCGTAGCTGATCAGGTGGTGGAAATTGCTCGGCTGACTGCGGCAGATACGTATAAGCCTCGGCATTCCCACCGAGCAGCGCCCCGATCAGGGGCACAACCCGCGTAAAATAGAATCGGTGGCCAAAACGTAGCAGCGCCGAATCCGGGCGCGCAACTTCAAGACAGGCGAGCCGGCCACCTGGCTTTGTCACACGCTGCATCTCCCGCAGCGCACCGGCCAGGTCCACGACATTACGCATCCCAAAGCCAGTTGTAATTGCGTCGAAGGTCTCGTCAGGAAACGGGAGCCGGAGCGCATCTCCACCAACATAGGCCCCTGTTCCCTCGGTAGCATCGACCTTTGAGAGCCCAGCCTGCATCATCGGCAAGCAGAAATCGACGCCCACGACCTGCGCTGTGGGCATCGCGCGATGCAGCAGCGGGAGAAAATCTCCGGTTCCCGTAGCGACGTCAAGGGCACGTCTGCCGCCAGAGGTAGCGGATTGGACGTATCGGACCGCCAACCTTCGCCAGCTCTGGTCGAGCCCGAAGGTCATAACTCGATTGAGGAGGTCGTAGCGCCCGGCAATCGCGCTGAACATACGATTGACGTAGTCGGGCTTTTGGTCTAGGGTTGGCAGAACAGACAAGCGTTACCTCAAAGTATTGATAACCCGGGCTAAGGCGGGGGACAAGCTCTTCGGGACATGCTCAAGCGGCAACGGCAACTGACAGCCGCGTACCATGACGGCTCGTACCGCGTTCTACTTAAGCAGATCAGGGTCGCCGAGGTGTTGCGAAAGCGATTGATTGTCGGGCTGGAGCGCCGCTGGATGTTTGAGCACGGGAAGGCCTTCATCCTCTTGGCGCTGCGGCTGGAGCACTCCCGCAGCACGCTCTTGGCCTACGGCACGTCTGGAACCCGGCCGCGACCATGGGCGAACATAGCCCGGCATGCTCTCGCCCCGGTTGCTGGATCTTCCATCCAGCCTGGTTGTCGAGCCGTTCTTAGCGCCGCTGCCGACGCCACCAGCGCCAACCGCTACACGACCAAGCACCTGCGCTGTAGCAGTCGCTGGCCGCGACCCCGTGCCTTCATCCAGCTTGGATGCACCTTCATCAGGCCACTGTGCCAAAAGCTCGGCCCAGTCGTCACGCAGATCCTCCCGCCGCGCTGCATAATAAATATGGTCGACCCCGTCATCGTCGCGGTACACTAGATCAACTTGCGAGCGCATCGGCCGCATATATCCGAGGTTCCCCCACCAGCGGACACCACTTTCGTCTAGCTGGGCGTCCACCATATGCATCCGCGCCGCGTACTCTCGCACCGAGCCTTCTTTCAGCTCCTCGGCACGCCAGGGAGCGCTCAGCTCACCATGCCGCAGATCACGAAAGGTGATGCGACGTACCCCGTCGTCACCCACTGTATCGGCGACAACCTCGATTCCGGTACGCGGTCGTGGCACTCGAATAAAGCGCAGCCATACGTCGGAAAGCTTTTCACGCGGTACGTCCTTATACTCCTGGAACCCATCGCCCTCGCTATGCTTCATCGCGACATGGAAGCGCGGAGCTCCATTGGCGGCGCGGCTGATCCGCCATACGCCTCCACGGCCACGCCACCGCCAGCGACGGTCGCCAAAGGCTGGCTCCTCGTTAAGAAGAGGGGTCACTACAGGCGCCGGCTCGCCGCGGGTTGGACGAGGGTACAGGCCGCGCTCAACTGTGGGTGAACGCTCGTCCTTCAACTCGGGGAGGGATTGGTCGTTCTCATCCCCGCCACGGCGTGCCCCTGCGGTCGTTTCGTGCTCACCCGGCCTGACGCCAGCCAGCAGCATATTCCAAGCTTCGCCCAGCCCCCAATCGCTCACACCATAAAAGATATGGTCGATGACGCCATTGGCATCACGGTGGACCAGATCGAACTTGGTTCGGCCGCCCTGCTGGTAAGCACGTAACAGTCCAAGGCGTCCCGCCCATGTCACGTGGGAGTACAGATCGACGCGGCCATCACGTAAATCTTCGTGACGAGCGATTGCATACTGCCACAGACCCTGAGCCCGCTCGCGCGAGACGCCAGGCGTGGTCCGCAGATCACGAATTTCGTAGAGCCATTCGCCATTGCGTCGCTGCGCGTCCACGATCTCAACGCCGGAGCGCGGCAGCTCCAAATCCTGACCGTTGTCGAGCGGCGAAGTGCCACCCTCCGCCAGTGCGCGCCGGGCCAGCTGCACGATCTCGCCGCGCGTGGCCGGCACCGTCTGCGTACCACGGCGAACATACAACACCCCGTTACGGGACACGTATGGCGGCAAGTGCGGCGCACCGACCTCGACCCGGATAACGTGACGGCCCTCGTAGCGCATCAGCTCAAGCGTAAGGTTGGGCGCCGGCTCGATCTCCTGCTCAACAACCGCCCGCAGCTGTGCGGCAAACTGATCGGGACGCGACACCCCTTGCACCACCCCGCCATTATCGACCGCACCGACAATGATCGTTCCGCCGCCCATATTGCAAAGAGCTGCCACATCGCGCGCGATGTGCTCGGTGGGATCGCTCTCGCTCCGCAGCACCTGCCGCTCAGTCGCTTGCCCAAAGCGGAGCTGGTCGATCTCCCACTGCTTCTGGTCGCGCTTGGGAACCCGGACATGGTCGAAATCTTGGGATCGAAAAAGCCCTTTAAGCGCTGCAAAGCTCTGCTCCGCTAGCAGCGCCTCAAAGTAGCGGTCGCCAATACCATGCTTGTGCGCGGCATCCGTCCCACTGGGCGCTCGACGCACACGGTGGGCATCCGAGCCTTGGATGCAGAACATCGGCCGCTCGTAATGCTCAGTGCGCCCGTTATAGAAGGCGGGATTGGTGAACGTACCATGATCGGTGTAGAAGTTAACAAATTCAAGCGCGCTGAGGTGCAGGCTCTGGGTTGCAGCGATGCGTGCCTGGCCGCTTGTGCCCATCCGCAGGGTTTCGGTAATCACGCCGCCCGGGCCGTTCGCGTGTGCCGCGATCACCAACGCTCCCGCTTTGGCCATAATCTCGTAAGCGTTGGTGACATGTTCGGTATCGGGCACGCTCGTCGAGCCAGCTTTGAGCTTATCGGCGGGCACCCCTAGCTGGAGCAAGGTTGCCTCGATCAGGCTAATCGGGGTTGCGGGAGGGAAGATGGCGAGTACATGCGCGCCGTAGTGCGACGTAAATTCAAAGCCCGGCAGCACGGTAATCTTCCGCAATAGCCGGTAGTATTCTTCGAGCTCCTGGTGGTCGGCGGGAGTGGAACGGCGCGTTTGCGCTAGCTGCTCAAGAAACTCAACCTCGCGCTGCATGCGTTCGTAGCCTGCAACTGTGTTATGGTCGGTAAATGCAATAATTTCGAGGCCCCGGCGCTCTGCCTCATGTAAAATATCGAGAAAGGTAACACCTTGCTCCGCGTAATCTTCCGATGCAGGGGTGTGGATATGAAGGTCAATTCTCAGCCAGCGTGTCTGGCCAGTTGGTGAGGACAATGTCATCTACAACCTCGTAACAAACAGATGTTTTTGGCGTGTTTCTTTAACTTTAACTTTTCTGATTTTGCTAGCCACCCACTATTAAGTTGTTCATTAGATGATGGCGCATCAGCCCATCTGCACCTCCCTTAAAGCGCTACGTGATGCTATCATACCCCAAAGCCGCATGCCGGGCAATAACATGCGGACGCCAGTAGCCGCCGAGGAGCGCAAGTATCACCCTTCCGTGTATAATCAAGGCGGCGCGATGACCGCTCCCGGAGGGCGTTTGACAAGCGATCGGAGGCGTGGTATAGTTGCCATCGCTGTCGGGGATGGCGTCTTAATAGCGCCCGCATAGCTCAGTTGGTAGAGCAACTGTTTTGTAAACAGTCGGTCGTGGGTTCGAGTCCCTCTGCGGGCTCCACAGCATGTTTCGCGCACAAGGGTCGGTTCCAGAGTGGCCAAATGGGGCGGACTGTAACTCCGCTGGCTTTCGCCTTCGCTGGTTCGAATCCAGCCCGGCCCACCAAAAAAAGCACGGTAGGTGCCTTTGTAGCTCAGTAGGTAGAGCACGTCTTTGGTAAAGACGAGGTCACGGGTTCAAGTCCCGTCAAAGGCTCCACAGTACACAACACGGTCATAAACGTAAACGATCCGTCTTGAACCGGATCGTTTTCGTTGAACAAGAAGGAGCTGTTCCCATATGGCACGTCAGAAGTTCGAGCGGACCAAACCGCACTTGAACGTGGGCACGA
>JADDQE010000205.1 GCA_016781525.1 bacterium
GCTTGATGCGTATGGGTATAGGCGCGCGTGCACCCTAGCTGTGCTGCCACGGCTGCCTGTACGTCAAGCAGTGCCAGTGCCGCTTGGTCATATGGTTCGCGCCAGTTAAGTGGCATCCCCCAGCCGCCGGGTTGGACGGACGCTTGGGCGAAGAGTGCCGCCACCTCGTCGACGGAGCTTGTCGACGCCAGTTGCGCCGCCGCCGCAACTGGTAGGTCGCATCCCGTCCAGCCGTAGCGCTGCGCTAGATCGACGGACCCCGGCAGATCCGTTTTGATGCCGATAACTCCTGGATTAATGTTTGGGAACATGGTGTCCTCGTACGTCATCGCTACTGATGTGCTTCCACGCGTCTAGGTAAGGAAGGCCCGGAGGAGATGCTACCTCCAGACCTTCCAACGCATAGTCATTCACATGAATGTGATGTTGCTGTGCTACAGCCCAATGCTTCGCAAGTACGCCCGACTGATCTGGGCGCTCGCCAATGCACTCGGCTGCTGGGTGACGTCGGTCTCGGCGATCACCCAGCCCTGGAAACCGGCGGTACGTAGGATATCGAAGAGGGCCGGAAAGTCGACGCAGCCAGCGCCAAGCTCGGTGAAGATGCCGTTCCGGCTGAAGGTGTGGTAATCCCACTCAGCCGCGCGACCGCGCTCTCGTACCGCGGCGTCGATGTCCTTGATGTGGATCGTCTTGATCCGCTCGGCATAGTCCCGACAGAAGTCTAGAACATCCACCCCGGCCCAGGCGAGATGGCCTGTGTCTGGACCAAGGAATACGATCTCGGGGTCGACCATCCGCAGCAGGCGATCGATCTCCTCGCGCGTCTCGATCACGCTCCCGACGTGATTATGGAAGCAGCTCCGCACCCCCTCCTGCAGCGTGATCGCCCCAACGGCGTTCAGCGTGTCGGCAAAGCACTCATATTCGGCGTCAGATAGACTATCGCCGGGCCCAACATGACCGGCAAGCTGGAGGCGATTTTGTCCGCCGGTGCTGACATAGCCCCCGAAGCCTCCCGCGACATATAGTTCAGTGCAGCCGACTTCACGCATAAAGCGGGCGTACTGGCGTGCCTGCTCCAAGATGGTCTCGCGCTGCTCCGGCCGCCAAAGCTCTGCGCCGAGATAGCCGGGTGCAGGCTTCAGTCCGTACCGACCGTACAGGTCGATTGTCTCTTGCGCTGAGCGACCGCGACGGAGACTGGCGGGTGCGCCGGCGTAGCCCGCCTGGGCAATCTCCGAAAGTACCTGCTCTTCGGGAATCTCTGATCCCCACGTGATCTGCCCACAGCCGATCTCGAAATGTTCCATGATTGTCATGCCTTCTCTTTGTTGATTAGCTTGCGCAAGGCGCCCGCCGAGCAGCGGGTGTCGACAGCTCCCGTATGGAGCGATGTTACGCGCCGCCGGTTGTCATCGGTGCAGGCGCGAGTATGCCCTGCTCAACCATCGCCGCCAGCGGATTGTCGTCAATCTCCAGCGGAAAGTCCACGCGTCCATGGCGGCGGCTCGATTCGTAGGCACCGAAGATAATCTCGGTCGCAATCAGAGCGTTGCGCACGTCCAGCTGGCATCTGCGGCCCTCAAGCAGGCAAGTCACCACATCGGCAATCGCACGGTTGATGAAGCCCGGCCCGTGGATGCTTTCACCGCCTGTATCTACCGTCACCCAGGCCTGCTCCCCGGCCTGACGATAGCGGAGTGCCGGACCGTTCGTCACACCGACTTCGATCACGCCGTCGGCGCCGACCAATTTGTCGACGCATCCGACCGGACTTGAGTCGCCGGTGCCCGACATGATCAAGCCGAAGACACCGTTTTCGTACTCGGTCAGCACCAGGTTCTGGTTCTCGCAGTGTGCGCCAAATACGAGGTTCTCCTGACGGTAATCGATCTGCGCCAACACCCATTTTGCGCGCTGCTCCCCGTTGAAGAAGCTGAACAGATCAATGTAGTGCGTGCCCGAGTCATAGATATTGCCCGGATCGGATTCGAGCCGCACCAGCTGTCCAATGGCGCCATCGTCGAGGAGACGCTTTGCGAGCACAAAGGGCGTGCCGTAGCGCCGCTGGTGATTGAATGTCAGCTGCACGCCGGCCTGCTCCGCCGCCCTGGCCATGCGCTGTACACCGCCCCACGTGTCGGCGATCGGCTTCTCGCAATGGATTGCGCGGACGCCCGCTCGGCACGCGTCCAGCACCATCGGCTCATGCAGCCGCGGCCACGTGCAGATGCTGACCACATCCAGCCGCATTTCGTCCAGCATCGCTCGATAATCAAGGAAGATCTTCTCGACCTCATACGTGTCCGCGAAGGCGCGGGCATTCTCTTCGACAAGGTCGGCGCACGCGACAATCTCACAGGAATCGAGCGCCTGATAGGCGTCGGCGTGCTCATAGGCCATCGCGAAGCCAAAACGGTCCCGACGCTCTTTCTTCTTCCCGGTTCCGATAATCCCGACTCGCAGCTTCGTCATATGCTTCACTCTCCTTCATACAAGCCGCCCTGACAGGCGGGTCGTTACGACGAAATTCTCAGCAGCAAAGTCTCGTGCGGTTGGACGCGTTGGACCAACTCCTCCTTGAACTCGGCAATATCTTCGTGTTTCCATAGGTTACGTACGAGCTTCGGCTGGTCCAGCAGGCCAATATCACCAGCTCTCACAGAAACATCGCTTCCGGTTGCACCCCGATTAAGGAGCGCAACTGCGACCGAACCATCCGCCAAAGGCTTCTTCCAGACCTCGCACGGGCCAGCCTGTTTCACGCGGCGGGCCGGTTTGCCTAATGGATCCTGATTCACGGCCAGCACTTCACGGTTCATCAATAGGGCTGCCGTCTCTTGGTCCAGTGCCCGCACATCGCACCCAATCATGAGCGGCGAACAGGCCATGCACCACACCGACATGTGAGTCTGATATTCGATGAATGACAATCCGCCGCCCGATATTTGTCCTTTGCCTTTGAGGCCGACGACCAGCATATCCAGATCGTTCCAGCCTCCCGGACCCGCGTATTCGTGGAGATTGTCAGCAATATCAAGCGATACATCGATGCCGACGCCATAATATCCAGGACCGTGCGGCACCCAGATATTTACCCAGCTGTCAAAGACATCGCCCGATACCCGCCACACATGTCCGCCGACATTCCGTCCCCATAGCTGCGGGCTTCGGCCACCCCACTCACAGAGCGAAAAGAGAAACTCGCGGCCAGTATTGCGTAATGCTTCGCCCATCCGGCCATACCGGTCGATCGCCGTCATCTGATCGGTCGGGGCATTGCAGTAATCGTACTTGAGAAAATCCATACCCCAGGATGCCCACAGCTGTGCGTCTTGCTCCTCAAAACCATAGCTGCCGGGATAACTGGCGCAGGTCCGATCGGCGGCATCGGAGTAGATGCCGATTTTGAGGCCAAGGCTATGCACATAATCGGCGAGCGCTTTCATGCCGCTAGGAAACTTGTGGGGATCGGGCACGAGGTCGCCATTGGCGTCGCGTCCAACTTTCTTGGACCAGCAGTCGTCGATGACAATATACTCATAGCCACACGCTTTAAGATCCGATGCAACAATCGCATCGGCTGTTTCGCGGATTGCCGCCTCATTCACGGCGCTCCCGAACATATTCCATGAGTTCCATCCCATCGGGGGTGTTGCCGCTAACGGCTTCGAAGCAGTCATCCTCTCCTCCTACAAAGTCCGGTTCTCAACCACAGCGGGATGCTGTATTACTACGGATAATCGTTTACCATTCGACGACCGCGTGGCGGCGCTTACCTCACGCTGCGAGTTAACGATGTGTCGTCGTATGGTCCCGAAGGTAGCTGCTTCGGTGAACCTCCCGGCCATTCACGATGCGAGACCCCGGCTTGGCTTACACTGTCGGCGTAAGCACGATGCGTAGCGTGTCCACCCCTGCCCCTGCGCTTACTCGCACACCTTGCCCGCTGCGCTCCCATGTGCCGCCGTCCACAGAGGCAATCGTATCCGTTCCAACCAGCAGCACCTGCCAGGCGGATGCGCTCCCCTGGACCGATACCGCAATCGTCTGACCCTCGCGCCGTGTCTCAAAAGTCGCCGCGACCTCGCCCGACAGCGTCGGAATCATGGTCGTAAGCTGCACGTCATCCCTTAGCTCGTACAGCGCGAGCGTAATGCCGTCGCCGTAATCATAGTCAGGCCGCGTGTCGTCCTGGCCCAAGGGCACGACAGTATTTGGTCGTACCAGCAGCGGCAAGCTCCCGTAGCCGTGGGTTTCGTGCACCCAGCGCGGACCCTCGACGACCGCTCCGGTTTCAACGTGCGTCCACCGTCCTGCGGGGACGTAATACTGTACCTCGCCCGCGAAGGAAAAGACCGGCGCTACCAGCAGCGAGGGTCCCAGCATATACTGGCGGTCCAAATACGCGCAGGTTGGGTCGTCGGGAAACTCGAGCAGCATCGCCCGCATCAGCGGCGTACCCTGCCGGTGGGCCTCGACGGAATGGGCGAAGAGATAGGGCATGAGGCGGCACTTCAGCTTGGTAAAGTGCCGGAGAACGTCGACCGCTTCTTCGTCGAAGAGCCAGGGCACGCGGTAGGTATTATTGCCGTGCAAGCGGCTGTGCGACGACAGCAAGCCAAAGGCAATCCAGCGCTTGTACACCTCGGTCGGCGGCCTCCCTTCAAAGCCGCCGATATCATGGCTCCAAAAGCCGAAGCCCGATAAGCCGAGCGACAAGCCGCCACGGAGGCTTTCCGCCATCGACTCAAAGGTCGAGTCGCAGTCACCGCCCCAATGCACCGGAAACTGCTGCCCGCCGGCTGTTGCCGAGCGCGCAAAGAGCACCGCTTCACCGGCCCCGCGACGCTCCTCCAGCACCTCGAAGACGGTGCGATTGTACAGCTGGGTGTAATAGTTGTGCATCTTGTCGGGATCGCCGCCGTCGAAGTAGACGACATCAGTCGGAATACG
Source organism: bacterium (assembly GCA_016781525.1). Classification (GTDB taxonomy): domain Bacteria; phylum Chloroflexota; class Chloroflexia; order Chloroflexales; family Kallotenuaceae; genus LB3-1. The sequence continues at coordinate 4,960 of JADDQE010000205.1, forward strand.
TTCGCCGAAGTCCGTCTTGAAACTGTCCACGCCCATATCGACCAGTGCCCGAAGCTTGTCGCCGAACCATTGCCGGGCAGCCGGGTTTGTAAAATCGACAATCGCCATGCCGGGCTGCCACAGATCCCACTGCCAAACGTCGCCGCTGGGCCGCTTGAGCAGGTAGCCTTCGCGGGCTCCTTCGGCGAAGAGCGGCGAGCGCTGCCCGATATACGGATTGATCCACAGGCAGATGTGCAGTCCGAGTTCTTTCAGCCGCTGCAGCATACCGGCTGGGTCGGGAAATGTGCGCGGGTCCCACTCAAAGTCGCACCAGTTGAACTCGCGCATCCAGAAGCAGTCAAAGTGAAAGACGTGCAGCGGGAGCTCGCGGTCGGCCATGCCCTGAATGAAGCTCGTGACCGTGTCCTCATCGTATGAGGTTGTGAACGAGGTCGTCAGCCACAGGCCGAAGGACCAGGCTGGCGGCAGTGCCGGTCGGCCCGTCAACGCCGTGTACTTGGCGAGCACCTCTTTGGGCGTCGGCCCGTAGATCAGAAAATACTCCAACGAGTGACCTGCGACGCTCCATTGTACGCGCGACACTTTTTCGGATGCGACCTCGAATGACACGTTTTCGGGGTGGTTGACGAAGACCCCATAGCCGCGATTTGTGAGATAAAACGGGACGTTCTTGTAGGCCTGTTCGCTGCCGGTGCCGCCGTCCTTGTTCCATATGTCGACGACCTGGCCATTCTTCACAAAGGGCGTGAACCGCTCGCCCAGCCCATAGACCAGCTCGCCGACGCCCAGCATCAGGTGCTCGTGCATGAAATGGCTCCCGTCGTCCATCTCGACGATGCCCATGCCCTTGTGTCCGCTGCTGGTGACGACACGGTTGTCGGCCAGGAACTCGACGCGCCAGCGATCGTCGCGCGGCACCCGCACGGCGAGCCGCCCGCTCGTGAGCATTGCCGCGGCCTCGTCGACCGAGACCGATACCTTTGTGTCGGGAGCCTCGAAAACTGTGAACTGGGGATGCTTCGGCTGCTGGCCGGCGAAGTGTGTGAGCTTGACGCGAACAACGTCCGGCATCGGGGAGGACAGCTCAACCGTTAATAGGGGGCCGGTCAAGGTGTCGCCGCGGTGACGGATCGGGCGCGTAGGTGCATAGATGGTTAAGCCTTGGGGCGTCGCAGCGACATCATAGGCCTGGGCCGGGTAGTGGGCATGAACACCTTCACGCATCAGCCAGTAGCCGTCGGTAAATTTCATAACGCTTGTTCCTCATCACTTGACGGTGGTTTGTGAGCCGCAATTTCTCGGGTCGAATCACGAATTACCAGGCTCGTCCCGACTGTAATGCCTTGCGTTGGCTGCCGATCGCCCATGATGCGGGCGATAAGCCGCTGCGTGCCGAGGCGTCCAAGCAAACGCGGATGATTGTGAATCGTCGTGAGCGCGGGGCGAACGAGGCGCATAGGCGCGAGATCGTCGAAGCCGGCAACCGAAATGTCGTCGGGCACCCGGAGACCAACATCGTGGAGCGCCTCCATCACAAAGGCCGCGTAGGCGTCACTCGCGCAGACAAAGGCTGTCGGCTGGGGTTTCTGGGCGAGCACCTGGTCGAGGCTGCTAGCGACTGCGACACGGTCCCAGGCAACCTCGATCGGGTCCATTGGCAGCACGTCACGCATTCGGCAGGCTGCAGCGTACCCGCGATAGCGCTCGGCGAAGCTTGGGACGCTTAGCTTGCCGGTAACCATCGCAATCTGTCGATGGCCAAGACCGATGAGATGCCGGCTTACCAGAAACCCCCCGCCGAAATCGTCGGCCATCACCGAATCATAGGGCTGTCCGGGAAGTGTGTTGTCGACGAGGACGATCGCCCGCCTGATCTCCGCCGCTACGCGCTCCACCACGGCTGGTCGGTATGCTCCAACCAACAATACGCCGTCGAGGTGTTGGTCAGAGAGCGCGGCTGGGAGCGGTTCGTTTGTCGCCAGGCCGTGCGGCAAAACCATGAACACGAGGCTGGCCTGCTGCTCGTTACACGCCTGCTCAGCACCTGCCAGGACTTCGCCGAAGAAGGGATTTGCCGTCACGGGCTGGTCGCCGGTATCCGGCATCACAAACACCATACGCCGGGTGCGCGGCTGCTCGCCTCGGGTTGCACGCGGCGCCGGCGTATAGTCAAGCTCACGCGCCGCCGCCAGCACCCGCTCTCGTGTTTCGAGGGGAATACTGGGATCTCCGCGCAGTGCCAGCGACACGGTTGTCGGCGAGAGCTGCGCCCGGCGCGCTACCATGCGTATATTTGGCTTCAAACGTTTGGGCGCTTCCCGGGTCATAGCGCAGGCCTTTGTTTGTGCGCTAAGCACACTGGCTTAGGGATGGTCGTTTTCGCTCGGCAGCCCCGTTCCACCGCTTTCAGCTCCGATTGTACAGTTGACATCATCGCGCGTCAACTGTACATTTACTGGACAAATTTCGGAACAGCATGTCAACGAGGGTACCAAAGCAGTAGGGGGTGCTCGATGCGTTCGTATCGTCCGATCAATCCCAAAGCGCCGTTTATTTGGCATGGCGGCGACTATAATCCCGAGCAGTGGTCGCCAGAGGTATGGGACGAGGACGCTCGACTCATGCAGGAGGCGCACTTCAACATTGCGACCATCGGCGTCTTTAGCTGGGTCTCGCTCCAACCTGCGGAGGACCGCTTTACATTCGAGTGGTTGGACACTGTCATCGAGAAGCTTTCCAGCGCGGGCCGGAATATCTGCCTGGCCACGCCAACTGCTGCTCAGCCAGCCTGGATGTCACAAGCGTACCCGGATGTGTTACGCGCAGATGATCGCGGTCGGCGGGTCCATCATGGCGGTCGTACCAACTACTGCCCGAATTCGCCGAATTACCGCAGGCTAGCGGCTCAAATTGCCACGCGGCTGGCCGAGCGCTACAAGCATCTGCCGAGCTTGCTCTTGTGGCACGTTTCCAACGAGTATGCGACGCCGTGCTACTGCGATCTATGCGCCGCCCAATTCCGTCTGTGGCTGCAGCAGCGCTACGGCAGTCTTGATGAGCTTAACGCCCGCTATTGGACCCGCTTCTGGAGCCACACGTTTACCGACTGGTCGCAGGTCGAGCCGCCGTACGCCGACGGTGAGCGCAACATTCATGGTCTCACGATCGACTACCGGCGCTTTCAGAGTGATGCGCTCTTGGAGTGCTACAAGCTTGAGCGCGATGCCATCCGGGCCATCACGCCGGATATACCCATTACCACGAATTTTATGGGCACCTATCCGCATCTGGACTACCGCGCTTGGGGGCGAGAAGTAGACGTTATCGCCTGGGACAGCTACCCGTGGCCCAAAGCCTATCCGGGCGATATCGCCTTCTTGCACGATCTCAATCGTGGCCTCAAGGATGGACAGCCATTCATGCTGATGGAGCAGACGCCCAGCAGCCAGAACTGGCAGCCCGTCAACGCGCTGAAGCGTCCTGGTATTCTGCGGCTGTGGAGCTATCTCGCGGTCGCGCATGGCGCCGACACGGTCATGTATTTTCAATGGCGGCGCGGACGCGGCGGCTCCGAGAAGTTTCACGGCGCCGTGGTTGAGCATGCTGGCCGCAGCGACACGCGCGTGTTTCGCGAAGTGAGCGAGCTGGGCGCGGAGCTGGAGCGATTGGAGGAGCTTACCATTGGCGCGACCACACCTGCGCGTGTGGCGGTGCTCTTCGACTGGAACAACTGGTGGGCGATTGATGCCGCGGTTGGGCCAATTAATCCCAAAGAGTACGTCGCGTTTGTCCGCAAGCACTACAATGCGTTGTGGCGGAAGAACGTGCCAGTGGACATCGTGTTCAGCGATTCGGACCTGCGCCGATACGATCTGGTCGTCGCCCCAATGCTGTACATGGTCAAGCCGGGGCTAGCCGAGCGCGTCGAGGAATGGGTGCGGCAGGGCGGGACGTTCGTTACAACGGTGTTCAGCGGCGTGGTGGACGAGGCGGACCTGGCCTTTGAGGGCTATCCCGGACCACTGAAACAGGTTCTTGGTATTTGGGTTGAAGAGATCGACGCACTGTATCCGGAGCAACAAAACCGAATTGTGCTGTCGGACGGGAGCGGCAGCTACTCCTGCGCGCATCTCTGCGACCTTGTCCACGCCGAGAGCGCACAGGTGCTTGCGACCTACGGCGACGATTTCTACGCAGGAACGCCCGCCGTGACCGAGAACAGCTTTGGGCGGGGACGTGCCTATTACATCGCTACCGACGCCGAGGAGCGCTTCTTGGATGACTTTTATGGCCGCCTGCTGCAGGCGCAAGGAATAACGCCGCTGTTGGAAACGCCCGCGGGAGTGGAGGTCACGCTACGGGAAACGGAGCAGCGCCGCTTGCTCTGTGTGCTAAACCACACGCCGGAGAAACAGTATGTCACCTTGCCGGCCGGCCAACGCTTTCGGGATCATCTTGGCTCGCGTACCGTGGGTGGCACCCTCGAGCTACCACCCAACGGTGTCTGTATTATCGAAGCTCAGGAGGGCGCAGCAGCGTAGCGCATATGAATTCCTCAAACACGCCGAAGTTCGAGCCGAGCTGGGAATCATTGAAGCGGTACAGTGTGCCGCAGTGGTATCAGGACGCGAAGTTCGGCATCTTTATTCATTGGGGCGTTTATGCCGTGCCGGCATATGGCAACGAGTGGTACCCGCGCAACATGTACCAACCGGGCTCGCCGGAGTTTGACCACCATGTGGCGACCTACGGCCACCAGACGGAGTTCGGCTACAAAGATTTCATTCCGCGTTTCACGGCCGAGCGCTTCGACCCCGAGGCCTGGGTCGAGCTTTTCAAATCGGCAGGCGCAAAGTACGTCATTCCGGTTGCCGAGCATCACGACGGCTTTGCCATGTATGACTGCTCCCTCTCTGAGTGGACCGCCACGAAGATGGGGCCCCGCCGCGACCTGATCGGCGAGCTGGCGGAAGCTGCGCGCAAGCATGACCTGATCTTTGGCCTGTCAAGCCATCGTGCCGAGCACTGGTGGTTCTTCGACGGCGGCACGCAGTTCCCCTCGGACGTGCAGGATCCGCGCTATCAAGGATTATATGGTCCGGCCCAGCCGCAGGCGACACAACCGGATCAGGCGTTTCTCGACGATTGGCTGGCACGGACACGCGAGCTGGTAGATCGGTACGAGCCGCAGATTGTCTACTTCGACTGGTGGATCGAGCAGCCGGTCTTCGCGGCCTATCTCCAACAGTTTGCCGCCTACTACTACAATCGTGGGCTGGAGCGGCAGCGTGGCGTCGTGATCAATTACAAGGAAGGGTCGTTTCCCGAAGGCACTGCGGTCTACGATGTCGAGCGGGGGCAGCTAGCCGGAATTCGGCCGCTTTTCTGGCAGACCGACACGTCCGTCTCCAAAAACTCTTGGGGCTACGTCGAGCAGCAGGACTACAAGAGCGCTCGCTCACTTATCGGCGACCTGGTGGACATCGTCAGTAAGAACGGTACGTTGTTGCTGAACGTCGGCCCCCGGCCTGACGGTACGCTTCCTGAGCCAGAGGCCGCGATTTTGCGCGAGATCGGCAGCTGGCTGGCGGTCAACGGCGAGGCAATCTACAGCACCCGCCCGTGGAGCACCTTCGGCGAGGGGCCGACCGAGGTGCGCGAAGGGAAGTTCACCGATACGCAGCGTCAAGCGTACACCGGCGAGGACATCCGCTTTACCACCAAGGAAAACACGCTCTACGCAATCTGCCTCGACTGGCCGGGGAAAGAGGTAACTATTCGCTCGCTCGGCAGTGGCTCCACCATAGCGGCGAACAGAATTGCCGAGATTACCCTGCTCGGCTCGGGTGAGCTGCTCGCATGGACCCAGGATGAACGTGGCTTGACGATCCAGCTGCCGAACCAGCGGCCCTGCGATCATGCCTACACGCTCAAGCTTACGCTAGCGGGCGAGAGCTGAAGCTCAGGATTCGAGGCGGCACCGATTTGAGATCCCACGTTGTTCAACGGCCGCCATGTGCCGCTGTGCTCCCACGTTTCCAGTGCGTAAAGGATGCTCCAGTGCTTCACGATTCACAAGCTACGCCTTCGCCTCTGGCCGAGAAGATTCTAACAACCGTCCGTGTCAACCAAGTCGGTTACCTGCCGGGTGCTATTAAGCACGCCACAATCGTCAGCCCGTCCGCAACGCCCCTCACCTGGGCGCTGCGCGATGCCGCAGGGACCGTTGCCGCAACAGGTACGACCTCCGTTTTTGGTGATGACGCCACTTCGGGCGACCACGTTCATATCGCCGATTTTTCGGCGTACCAGCAGACTGGCGCCGGCTTCACCCTCGTGGTTGGCACGGATGAAAGCCATCCATTCACGATCAGCGCCGATATCTACAGGCAGCTCAAGTACGACGCGTTGGCATACTTCTACCACAACCGTAGCGGTATCCCGATCGAGATGCCGTACGCGGGTGGCGTGGAGTGGACCCGCCCGGCCGGTCACGCGGGCCTTGCTCCAAACAAGGGCGATACGAGCGTGCCGTGTGCTCCGGATATTGGCTGCACGTACTCCCTCGATGTGTCGGGCGGTTGGTACGATGCGGGCGATCACGGCAAGTACGTGGTCAACGCCGGCATCTCGGTCTGGACGCTGATGAACCAGTACGAGCGCGCCACATATTATGGCTCCACCGCGCCCTTCGCCGATGGCACCATGAATATTCCGGAAAATCGAAATGGGATTCCCGACCTTCTGGATGAGATTCGCTGGGAAATGGATTTCCTGTTCAGGATGCAGGTGCCGGAGGGGCAACCCCTGTCCGGCATGGTGCACCACAAAATTCATGACGCCGCCTGGACCGGCCTGCCACTACGACCGGATCAAGACCCTCAGCAGCGTCAATTACGCCCACCCAGCACCGCTGCAACCCTGAATCTGGCGGCCACGGCGGCACAGTGCGCACGCATCTGGAAAACGTTTGACCAATCCTTCTCGGAGCGATGCTTGCAGGCCGCAGAGCGCGCGTGGCGGGCGGCGCTCGCCCATCCCGAGGTCTATGCGCCTCACTCCGATAATGTTGGTGGCGGCCCGTATGGTGATACAAACCTCGGCGATGAGTTCTACTGGGCAGCGGCGGAGCTCTACGTGACGACGCACGCGTCCGAATACCGGGAGTTCATCCGGCAGTCGCCCTACTACCTGTCAATGCCGACGACCTTTGGTGAACATAGCGCTCCCGCGATGACGTGGGCTGTAACGCAGGCGCTCGGCACAATCACGTTGGCGACCGTTCACGATGCTGCCCACGAGCAGGAAAGCTCGGCCGCTCGCCAAAGCATCGTTGATGCCGCCAATGTCTTCGTCGGCATCTTAGAGCAGCAGGGGTACCGCGTGCCCTTTGCGCCTGGACCTGACCGTAAGTATTCGTGGGGCTCGAACTCGTTCGTGCTCAACAACATGCTGATCGTGGCGCTGGCCTACGATTTCACCAAAGATGCGCTTTATCTCCATGGCGTGGTTGATGGTATGGATTATCTGCTAGGTCGCAATGCGCTGGATAAATCGTATGTCTCGGGCTACGGTGCCGATCCGCTGCAGAACCCGCACCATCGCTTCTGGGCGCGCCAGCTTGATCCGGCGTTTCCTCCAGTGCCTCCTGGCGTCGTATCCGGTGGGCCGAACTCAAGCCTCCAAGACCCGTACGTTCAGTCGCTCGGCATTGCCGGCAGCCCGCCCCAGAAGTGCTATGTGGATCATATTGAATCGTGGTCGACCAACGAGATTACGATCAACTGGAACGCACCGTTGGCCTGGGTGACCGCCTTTTTAGACGAGCACGCACGCTAGACCGGCTGTTGCAGGTGAGTGAGCCGCCTCGCGGCGTCCTCTTGGACTGCACGGCGATAAACCGGCCTCGGGCTTCGGTACGAGGTATCTTGTTCGCGCTACCCCGGTTGCCGCGAGGCCGTTCGATGTACGACGCCACCCAGACAGTCAACGTCCGGGTGGTGTGCGGTACGTGGTGCGCCAAATCGTTGCTTATTCGCTGCGTGCGCACCAGCGCAGGGCGTTGTTAATCAATCGCTGAAAGGCTGGGTGTAGCCAGGCTTCCAGGTTATGCGCGGGCGACAGCACGCAGACGCGGCCTTTGCCTTCGGAGCGGGTCCAGCCGCCAGGCTGCGTACTGTGCTCAGATGTCGTCGTTAGAAAGACATCTGCTCCCTGGTCGTCGAAGTCGATCATATAGTGCTCGTCGAACACCGTGAACAGCTCGATCCCGGCAGTCACCGGGTGTTCCTTGCGTGGCTCGATCGTGACCGGACATTGGGGTGGATGCGACGCAAACGCTCCACCTGCAAGGCCACGCATCAGCCGTAGATCACGATACTGGGCCAAGCCAGAATGAATCACCAGCAGTCCGTTGCCACTCTGTACATAGTCGAGAAAGACGCTTTCGTTCTCGGCGGTAACCCATGATGTCTTGTCGGTCGACGAGACCTCGTTCGACTTAGTTAACAGCACCACGGAATACTGCGCCATCCGCTCGGCGGACCACTCTCCGGCGTGCTCGATCCAATCGAAGGTAAACCCTTGCTCCTCCTGCGGTGCGAGACCCGCGCAGATCCTTGGAGCAGGATGCCAGTAATCATCGCAGAGTACGAGCACACGCGTCGGGGAGGCTCTGCTTACCATGGCCATTCCCTTCCCTTCCAGTCGCGCATTACCAGCCGGTCCTCGTCGTCGCGCGCCTGCACGAAATAGGCGAGTGCCGGCACCGCTGCTTCTTCAGGCTCCAAATCGGCCTCCATGTTTTTCGTGCCCCGGATGTAGGAGCGTACCCAGCCCGGGTGGTACACGCGAAAGGTGTAGCCCTCCGGCCTTAGGTGATTGAACAGAATCTTCGTTGCCATATTCAGCGCGGCTTTGGACATGCAGTACCCGTACCAGGATGTTCGCTCGGCACCCCCTATGCTGCCGGCCTCAGACGAGACAAAGCATAGCCGCTTCCCACCGCCTCGCTCGGTCAGCGGCAGGAATGCCTCGACCACGCGCAGTGCTCCCAGCGCGTTGACGTTGTAGAGGCGCTGCATCTCGCCATAATCCTGGGTTTCACGGATCGTGCGCGGCGACGTCGGTGAGTTGACCCCGGCGTTATTGATCAGAAGATCCACCCCTTCGACCAAACCTGACACCGCGCCCACCGCGGCGTGTACGGAATCGCTCGAGCTGACATCCAACGGCACGGCGTGCAGCAATCCCGGAAACTCACGTTCAAGTGCTGCCAGCTCAGACCACTCAGGCATATATTGGCCGGCGACTACTTGCCACCCCTGTCGCAAGAGTCCCTGACATAAGGCGAAGCCTAGTCCACGATCGGCACCGGTAACAAGCGCAGTTTGGTGCATTGGGAAGCTGTCCTTTTCGCTGGGCCCATCAGTCCGGCATCACATGGGGTGTTGCTCGGCTCGATCTCATGCGCCCGGCTCGGATTGGCGAAGGTCTACATTGACCACGGCGCGGCGTGTCGGTCGTGCTCTTCGTACCAGGAGCTCTGAAGGTTATGCACTTCCGCTTGAATATCGTTGGCGAGCGGCTCCGATGAGCGTGCCGCGTCAAGGAACTCTTGCAAATTCTCGATGCGGCTCGTCGCTCCGATGGTAGCCCGGACCTGCGGGACGCCGAAGACAAAGCGTACACAAAAATCGGTCCAGGTCTCGCAGCCCGAGCGCTCAAACAGCGGTGCTACTTGCGCTGCTCGCGCCCGGAGGTAATCTGGAGCGGCGCCGGGAACATCACGCTGGCGCTGGACCGGACCACCCGCGACCGTGCGAAGCGCTAGGATGGGCTGATCGCGCTCGCGGAGCAGGTCAAATAGCTCGTTCGAAACGAAGCGCTGCAGCGGGTTGAAGTAAAAGATGTAGCCGTCCACGATGCCCTGGGGATAGCCCGCCCGTAGCGCGTCGAGGGCGACATGCGAGTTCCATGGCCACACCTCTAAGACAAAACGGTCCACGAGCCCTTTTTCTTGCAGCTGTTTGAAACCCTCGTAGCAGGGACCGCCCATGCGGAACTCCTCGGCAAGTGGGCCGCCCAAGCAAAGCTGGCCGATCGCCATCCGCTCCAGGCCCAGCGGCTCCAGGTTTTGCCGAATGACGTCACGCATCTGTGGGATCGAGTCCCACCCAATTTTGAAGATCGCGGGCGGTACGTGCGCGCGATCTTCGTCAAAGGCGGCACGTAACACACGAAAGGTATCACCGTAGGTATGACTCGTGTGAAACCACACGCCGGTCTCCATGGCGGCGCGGGCGGTCTTCACGCGCTCCGCGAATGGGATCGATTCGTCGCCGAGGCGTGTTGTTCCGTACATGAACCGGGATATATCTGTAAGGCGTGCTCCGCCCGGGCTCTGCGTCATTGTGCGTTCCTTACATTTAACTTAGCTCAGCGCCTTCGCTAAGAAATTCTTGCCGCGCATCGCGCAGCCCACGCTCGTACAGCTTGATCAAACGATCCCATTGCTGGTCAGCTTCGACGTCGATCCGTTGTCGCGCGGGGTCCGCGTCAAACCAGGCGAGGGTCTGGCGAATGCCGCGTGCGAACGTCGTCGTCGCACAATAATCGGGGACAAACTGCTTGATCTTGGTGTTATCAAAGACGACGCTGACAACCTTGTCGCCCAGCAGCGTTCCCGTCATCTCGGGCAAGCAGGCGGCAATAAAATCGGAGGCAATGTGAACCATGTTCGCTTCGACGCCGGCCGCCGTCGCGACGGCAGCGTAAACCTGGTTCCAGGTGAGTACCTCGTCCGATGTGATATGGAACGCATGACCAAGCGCCTGCTGGTGCCCAAGCAGGCCGACAAGGCCCTTGGCAAAATCGCTGTTATGCGTAATCGTCCAGAGCGATGTACCATCACCGGGAACAATCACCGGCTTGCCTTGCCTCATGCGCGCAACTGCTGTGTATGGTAGCTGCCAGCTATTGATGACCAGCGGTATTTGTGTGTCGCCGTACGTCAGCGACGGCCGCACGATTGTGCAAGGAAAGCCTGCCTCACGATACGCCCGCATGAGCCGCTCCTCGCACGCGATTTTATTGCGGGAGTACTCCCAGTATGGATTGGCCAACGGTGTTCCTTCGGTGATCCGGTAGTAGCTGACTGGCTTCTGGTACGCGCTGGCCGAGCTGACAAAGATATACTGCTGTGTGTTATCACGGAAGAGCCGCAGATCACGCTCGATGTCGTCGGGAGTGAACGCGATCCAGTCGACAACGACATCGAATTGGTGGCCAGCCAACGCACGTGCGGTCGCTTCCGAGTCGCGGATATCGGCGCTGAGGCTGGTTGCTCCAGGCGGCGTATCCGCGTGGTGTCCGCGGTTGAGCAGGTACACCTCCATGCCCCGCTCAATCGCCAGGTGTGAGCAGGCGGTGCTGATGATACCTGTTCCGCCAATAAACAGCACTTTCAATAGCGTTCTCCACTAAAATACCCAGATCTTGGGTCGGTTGCTCGAACGTTGGCCACGAGCTCGAAACGAGGGCTGGCCTATGTGGTCGGGCAGAAGCGCAGGTCGTTGAACGTTTGCCGGCTGCCGGCGACGACCAAAACACAGCGGGATGGAGGCGCTAGGGTCTCAGCCCCCTGGAGCTGGCTCGTCCGTGTGATTACGCAGTTTATGCAGGAGCGCATCACGCTGCGCAGCCTTCTGTGCTTTCACCTGGTCGGGGTCCCAATCGTAGGAGACGCAGAAGAAATGCATGACCATCTTGGACGAGCGAATGTGCATAAGGTCATGGGTTCCCATCACTTTCGTCATGAGCTTAAAGGTATCGAGGTACTCGGTGCGCTCCGGCCAGAGGTAATTAACGCATGACAGACCGATATCCTGCACGACACGGCGGAACAGTGGGGTATTCTTGACGAGCGCGCAGCACGGGTGGAGGCGAGCCTCGTATAGATCCGGGTTGTGCCGTCTCAGCTCCTCCGGTAATTCCGCGACTCCATCCCACGATAAGCGCGCTCCGATGCCGAACGCCCCAGCTTCACGCTCCAGCTCGGCCAGCATAGTGCCGACGGTATTATCCTCGACAAAGCAAATGTCCGCGTCCAGAAACAGGTAGTGCGTACAATCAGGATGCTCGAGCACGAAGCGCCGTAATATCTCCCCGTGTGAATTATGCTCGGTTTCCGTCGTCCAGTCCGACTGCACGACCGGAACGCCTTTCTGCGCGGCGTAGTTCTTCAGCCCACGGATATCGTCCGAGGAGTGGTTATCAAAAACCGTGATCGAGAGGCGCGGGACCGACCTATGCGTCGCGAAGAGTGAGCGCAGCATCAGCTCCATATACGGCGACGTGTTGTGGTTGACGGTGACCGCCTCGACGTGGTGGTGCATGTTGGGTCCTTGTCGCAGCCGGATTACGCCAACCCTGCGGCTCTGATACAGCTCTGCAGTTCACTGCCGCGCTCTACGGTCTTTACATAAATAAATGTGCTTTGCGACATCGGCCTGCATGTACGTCACGACGGCCTAAAGGTCGTCCGTGTCGAAGCCGATTGCGTCTAGTCGCGACCAGAGCTCATTTGGAATCGGGTGGCGTACCAGCTCCAAAGTCTCAGCGATCCGCTCAGCACGGGTCATTCCAACAATCGTCGAGGTAATCCTGGTGTCGCGCAGCGAGAACTGCAGGGCCGCAGCTGCCAACGGCACGCCGTGCTCCTGGCAAAGGGTGGCCATACGGCGCACTCGCTCCAGCAGCGCGGGCGGTGCATCACGATACGCATACCGGCTCCATGTGTCCGGCCCTTTTGCCAGCATCCCTCCGCCATAGACGGCCGCATTGACGACCGCCACGCCACAACGCGTCGCAAGCTCGATCAGCGGTTCCGCAGCTCGATTAACCAGCGTGTAGCGGTTGTGGGTGATCACGGCCTCGAACGCGCCGGTCTCCACGTAGCGCATCATCAGATCGATGGGGCCGCCTGCAATGCCGACCACCCCGATGATGCCTGCTTGCTTGTACCGCTGTAGCACATCCACCGCACCGCCGGGCGCCATAATCTCTTCAAACGAGGTGACTGCATATTCCGGATCGTGCAAGTACACAATCTGCAGCCGGTCGACACCTAGCAGTCGGAGGCTCCGCTCAACGGAGCGCTTGGTCTGCTCGCCGCTGAAATCCCTGGTCTTTGGATCCTGGTCGGCCTTTGTCGCTAGCACAGTCCCTGACGGGAGCCCGCCTCGTTCGCGGAGAACAATCCCAATCCGTCGCTCGCTTTCACCGTCGCCGTATGCCGCGGCCGTATCGAGGAAATTAATGGGACTGTCGAAAAGCGTGCGCACCACAGCTACTGCCTGCTCCTCCGGAACTGGGTAGAAGGCGTCCGGCAGGCTCGCGAGGGGTGCGCATCCAAGGCACAGCGGAGTGACCATCAGGTCGCTCTGACCAAACCGACGAAGCGGTAGTTCTGGATGTAGACCCACTTTAGCAGCCTTTCCCCTGGTGGAACGGGGCGCATATGGCACCAGGTCCGTTCCACCCAGATATTCCAAGACCGTACATCCAGTGCGCTCGGCGGTCGTGTCAGTCGTTTTCTAGAAGCTCAAGGGTAGCTCCCAGCTGCACTCTCCCGTCGACGTACGCGTACCGCCCGCCAGTGTACTCGCCGCGCTGCACGAGCGGTATTCCCTGTGAGTCCAGATATGCCAGCTTTTCGCCCATGCCTTGAATCTGAAATGCGATGTGGTGCAAGCTCTCGCCGTGCTGATCGAGCTGATCCTTCCACTCGCTCGGCTCGCCGATTGGCTCGATCAGTTCGATTTGAACCTGGCCCATGTTGAAGAACGCCAGCTTGGCGCGCGCCGGTGATGGCTGGCCGCGATATTCAGTTTGGGCAGTCTCGACGGGATCGGTAATGATAATCTGTGGCACGGGTAAACCCAGGACCGCCGACCAGGCCTGCGCTTTTGCCTCGATGTCCCGAACAATGATCGCAACCTGCTTAATCGTAGGGCCAAGTGTTGGTTCAGCCATGGTATGCCTCCTTATTTCCAGTTGAAGTGAAGATTACCGATCCTGGTCGAATTGCTACTTACCGTTCTCCTGCCTCCAAGCCTGAAAATCTGCTTCGATGTCCTCCCGCCAGGTTGGAACGTCGATCTCGCCGCTGGTATAGATACCCTCACCCAGTCGCAGCTTGCCAAACTCGTCGCGTACACGCACATCCTCGCTCCGCTCGACGACCTCCTGTACCAGATGGGGTGGAATGGCGATGACGCCGGTTGAAGTGCCAAGAATGACATCACCCGGCAAAATAGTTACACCGCCGATGCGGATCGGGATGTTGATACCGGCGAGCGTGACGTCGGCGATGGCGGTGGGGTCGACGCCGCGCATGTAGAAGTTTACATCGTTTAGCTCGACGAGCCCTTGATAGTCGCGAATACCCCCGTCGATCACGGCGCCGGCCCGAGTGCGGGTGCGTACCGCAGTTCCCAGGTTGTCGCCAACAACCGTTCCATCCTTGATCTTGCCGAAGATATCCACGACCATGACGTCGTTCAACTGCAGCGTTTCAATGATCCATGAGTTTTGGCCGCCGACTTTACCGCGCCCTTCTGCGAGACCAGCCTGCTGAATCGCGTCATGATAATCCGGACGGTGCGGGAGAAACTGTGCCGTGACCGCCCGGCCGACGGTAATCGTGCCTAGGTGGGTTTCTTTCCAGTTGCCTTCGAACTGGCGCTGATAGCCGTGGCGACGCAGGACCCCCCAGGCTTCTTCTGTGGTTACCAGCTTCATGCGTTCGAGCAGATCATCCGGCACTCGGGGCCGACCGTCCTCGAATCGATCAAATGGATTGAGGCTGGTGAGCTCGATCAGGTCTTCACGGGAAGGTTGGATGTGCATTTGTACGTATTCCCTCTTCTGTTTGTCGTATTATGAACAGACGAGCCGCCGGGTCTTCTTGGGATTGAATAATTCATCGTTGCCGCTGCGATTGCCGGCACCTCAGACAATCGTCGAATCGACACCGAAAGTCTGCCGCTGGGAGCACGTCGTTCCCATCTTCCAAGCGTGCTACTCCCACACTAAGCGTAGGAACCGGAGCTTTTCCTGGGTCTGGTAGGTGGCGCCGCCTTCGTGTTGGTTATAGCGCCAGACACGAATATCCTTCGGTCCGGCATAGTGGTTATACGCCGCGAAGACCGTCGAGGGTGGACAGATATTATCCATCAGGCCGACAGAGAAGAGCGCCGTGGCCCGGGCACGCGTGGCGAAGTTGACCCCATCGAAGTAGGCGAGCGTGGCAAAGGCTGCTTGCTCCTTATCGCGCTGGATCATCAGGTAGCGCGCGATCTCCTGGTAAGGATATCCATCGGTAATTTCCGTTGCCCGCCGGTAGTGGCACAGGAACGGCACGTCGGGCATCACCACTTGAATGTCTGGAACGAGTCCACTCACCGCCAACGCGATGCCGCCCCCCTGACTGCCACCCGCCGCGGCTATCCGCGTCGCATCGATCGCCGGGTGCGACCGTGCCGTCTCAACCGCTCGTACCGCATCCGCAAAGACACGGCGATAATAGTAGGTCTGCGGGCTGAGGATACCCCGGGTCATAAAGCCGGGATACTGCGGGTCCCCAGCTGTTGGATCATTGTCTGGGGTATCACCTTTGAGCCAGGCACTCCCCTGGCCACGGGTGTCCATCACCAGGTGTGCGTAGCCGGCACTGCTCCACAGCAGCCAGTCGCTCGGGAAGCCGCGTCCACCCCCATAGCCGATGTACTCGACCACGCACGGCAAGCGTCCTGAGCGGTGGCGCGGCAACATGAGCCACCCCTTAATTGGCTGACCACCGTAGCCGTTGAAGGTGACGTCGAAGACCTCGACGGTGGCCAGCCCGTAATCGACGGGCTGGTAGACGGGGTTGAGCGGCACCTGCCGCACCTCGGCGAGCGTTTGCTGCCAGAAGGCGTCAAAGTTAGCGGGCTCGTCCCGCTCCGGCAGGTAAGTGCGGAGCTGATCGAGCGGAAGATCGAAAAAGGACATCCATTTCTCCTTAATGAAATTGCTCGAGCCACAGTTTGGAGCATCAGTCAAGCCGGCGTAGCATCCAAAAGCAGGCGCGGTTCTGGTGGCAGCACTCCCACGGGCCGGCCTTGTGGTACGGGACGCCTTGGCGGTACACTACCTTGAACCACTCGCCGTGCTGGTGGCCGACGCGAGTGCGGAGGTCTGCCCCCAATTCGGCGTCGCCGGTGGTCCGGCATGACTCAGTCATGGCGTCCCCAGTGTCGTCGATTGTTCACCGTAAGTGATTCTGTTAGCCGGTCTCGTGACTGTGCTGGAGCTGCCACAAGCTCGTGAGTGCCTGCACGCCTCGGTAGCGGAGCTCCAGCTCTTGCATCGCCTTCGTCATCCCGCTGCTCGGCTGTTCAGCATCAGATCGAGCAAGTCGCGGTCCACTCGGTAGCCATGAAGCTCCTCGTACCGCGCGCCGGGCCGGCCGTGCTCGACGATCCCAAAGTCGCCTGCAAAGTTCCACAGCGAGTAGCCCCAGCCAAATTCCTGGTACACGCTGAACAGGTCGTTAAACCAGCGTAGTGCGATGTCGTTGGGCGTTTTGTTGTAGCAGCCGAACTCGCCGATATGCACTCGTGCTCCCGCTGCCTCAACCGCGCGCCACGGCTGGTAGAACTCGTGGAGTGTGTCGCGGTTCCACGTTCGCCCCTCCCAGACAATCCCCGGATACATTGGCTCTGGCGCGTCTTCATGTCCCGACCACCACGTCGCCCGGTGGTGGCTGACAGGCATGGGCTGGTAGCCCCGGCCGCTATGGATCACCCCCAAATCCGCTAGCTCCGGCATCGCGAGGTGACCGCCGCCGAGTCCATCGATCACGATCTCCCGCTGCGGATCGATTGCCCGGATCGCTGCCACCGTGCGTCGCATCAGCGCGGCATGATTCTCCCGAGTGAGGCCGTACTGCCCGACGTTTGGCGGCTCGTTCAGCAGGTCAAAGCTCAGGTACTCGCTTGGGACATCCTGGTAACGCCGCGCAAACGTTTCCCACGTAAACACGAACGCATCCTGTGCGATCGGATCCTGCCACAAGTTGTGCCGCTCTAGATCATTGCGGTTGATACAGTAGCCCGGCCCGCGGTGCAGGTTCAGGCTCATCTGAAAGTTGCGTGAACGGCAACTCTCCAGATAGCGATCAAAGTATTCGAAGACCGATTCGTCGGGATGAAAGTAGTTGAAATCCTTGGTCCAGAAGCGGTAGTCCGTCGGGACGCGCACGAAGTTGAAGCCGAACTCGGCCATGAAGTCGAGCGCCTGCTCGTCCGGCGGCTCCGGCTGTCGATCCTGACTCCAAATGAACATCCACAGAAAGTTGAAACCGTAATGTGTCATCGCGCTCCCCTCCTCCATTCTGGCGCTCCCGCCAGTCGTCCACGTGTCGCTGCGAGCTAATCTACTGCCCGACGGCGTGGCTCGCCCGCAGTCCGATGTGCTCTACTCCGCACGCACGTTGTCGATATAGTGGGTGCCGGGCTGTAGGTAGATATATATCGCTTGGACCTTCGCAAAGTCTGTTGGCTCCGCACCACCGCTGAGCAGATCGATATCAACGGTTGTCCCTGCCGGGCCGCTGTCCGACGTCGCTGTGTACTCGCGCCACGTCCAGCTGTCGCCGGTCTGGAGCGCCACCTTGGTCGAGGTGGCCCCGCCCGACTTGAAATTGAACTTCAGGTGTGTCGTTTCGGATAGATCGGCGGCAGGTATTACGGTAACTCCGAACCAGCCGCCGGCGTTGGCCTTCACCTCAAGGCCGTAGGAGCCATCGGTGTGGTATACCGGGCTTTGAGCAGCCGTTGCCCGGCCAGCCTCCCAGCTAGCCGATGCCCAGCCGTCGATGCCGGCTTCAAACGAAAACAGCTTGACTCCACCGCCCGCTTCGGGCTTGACCGTCACGGTGATTGTGGCGACATTCGACGTCCGGCCGCTGCTATCCTGTAGGGTGTAGCTGGTCGTGGCCTTGCCGACGAAGTTGTCCCCCGGAGTGAAGTCGAGTTTTCCATCAGGCTGGAGGGTGAACGTGCCACCGTCGACGCTCAGCGACGTTTGTTGGTTGGCCGCGGCGGTGTCGAGATCGATCGATGCCAGGTTTAACTTGGCACCACCGTAGGCAAGATCGTTCCTGGTCGGGTTGAAGGTTATGAGCTTCCCGAACTCTGTGACCGCCGTGTCGTGGTCCGCTACTGGGGCGAAGTCCTGGGTCTCGTTGGCGGTCATGACTTTGCCAAAGTTACCGAACGTGGTGAAGACCGGGCTGTCCGCATAGACGGTGAAGCCATCGTAGTCCGGGTAGAGCGTCCCATTATCCTCCCTGCCCGACAGGATCCAGT
>JADDQE010000177.1 GCA_016781525.1 bacterium
GTACGACCAGGGCTATGCGGGTGGCCCAAAGACGCTGCCCTAGGGGACTCTGCCAAACGATGGTGGGGACGAAGGACACACGGGAGGGTGTGTGAACGTTCGCAAGCGCGTAGCCTGAGTGAGCATAACCATTCCATGCAGACACGGCCGAGGTCACCCCCCTGTACCTCGGTCGTGTCTATTTCTGTGGACCATGGGGCAGAGCGGGCATGGGCCTTCCCTCACATGGTGCTGCATCCAGTGCAGAAACAGAGAACGTAGGTTGCCGTACCCCCGGCAATCGCCCATGAGTGAGCAGGTGCGGGGCCGCTCACTTATGGGCTGTGTGATTCCTAAAAGAGATCGTCGGCAGCAACAGCGCGGGCGTCCGCGGCATCGGTCATGTGGGGCCGAGCGGGGGTACGGGCCAGCTCGGCGTCGCGGTGGATCAGCGTGAAGGTAGCAACGCCTGGTGGCGTGGTGCACTGGGGCAAGCGATAAGGTGTAGCACAACCCGGGATCCCCCGCACGTCGGCACACCCGCGAGGCGCGATTGACTCGCGGGTGTGCCGTGTTGATTGTTAGAACAGGTCGTCGCAGGCGGCGACAGCGCGGGCATACGCGGCATCGGTCATGCGGGGCCGAGCGGGGGTCAGTGCGAGCTCGGCGGCGCGCTGGATCAGCCTGAAGGCGGCCAGGTGCCAGCAGGGCCGGCCGGTGCTCCCCGCTTTGCAGTCGCAGCCGTTGTAGGCGACGTGGTAGCGTTGGAACTGCGTGGTGGCGGACTCGATGACGAGCGCCTCGCCGTCGTACTGCCAGGTGCAGGCCTCGAGGTTGAGGGCGGCGCGGTTGAGGGCGTTCATCTCTGAGGGCTCGTAGCGACACGCCTGACGCATGAGGCGCAGGGCCTGGCCGACGGTCTGACGGCTGATCGACTGTGCTAGAATGGCGTTGCTCATAGGACCAATCCTCCTGTGGGCGTTGGCTCGTCAGTGGTTACGACACTGGCGAGCCGTTTTTGTTTGTGAGACCAATATAACATAAACCATTGGACAATTCAATGGTTTTATTTGGATAGATTGACGCTGCTAATGGTCATCTCTATACTCGAAAAGATGTGTGGAGGCTCAAGGGGTAGGTATGACCGAAGACGACGAAATGATCGCGGCCGACGCCGCACGCTATCTCGAAGTGACTCAAGAACGAGTCAGGGCATTAGTGCGGGACGGACGACTGGTTGGACGTGTCGTTGCAGGGAAGGTGCGGGTCTTTACCAAGTCTGAACTCGACGCCTATAAGGCAGAGCGTGCTCAACGGCCCAGGGGTGGTCGCCCAAAAAAGCCAAGCCAGGCCGCTGGTAGCAGCGGACCCGGCGTACGGAGTGGCAGCGAAGAGCCGCGAGCTCGTTGAGATGCGAGCGGCAACTAACTTTTCGGCCGAATGAGTTCTGCAGCAACCCAGTATTCCTCAATATCGGGACGATCGAGCAACCGAAGCTTGACCTGCCGCACGCTCGTCTCAATCACCCGTGCACGCTAGGCTTGCCCGTTATGGAGCCAGAGGACAAATTGACCTGGTACCCAGTTCTGCTGCGTTGTGTCCATACGGTTACCTCGTTTGTGAGCGATCGGCTCAACCTGATATTAAGTAAAACTCTGCAAAAAGCCTTTGAGTTATGCGTAGTGAGGAGTATGTATGAGCCGGAGCCATCGCTTCAACGAACGCAACATGGAGCACATAGCATGAGCAAACAGGAAGCACCTCGTTGTAGTGACTGCGGCGCCCGCGATGTACCGCTTGATGACGACGGGCTGTGCCAGCCCTGCTTTGTCATCCGTCAGCTGCATGCACTGGCGGAGTTGCTACAGCAAGCCGGGATACAGGAAGACCCATCGCGGTATCTTGCATCATCACGTCTTGACGAGTCGCCTAGACTGAACGCATGAATGGACCATCCTCCACAATCCCCGAGGCAATGGAGGTGCTTGGCGTTACACATGATCGCCAGATGTTGGTTAGTCACCAGCTGCGGGCGGCGGGGCAATAATTTTGAATACGTACAAGAACAAAGACGAGAATGACGTCAATACGCTTGCTTGGGAGATCGCTCGGCAACTGAACGAAACGGAGAAGCAAGCACTGCTCCAGCTTCGACGGACGATCAGGATTCTGGGCCAGGAAATCGCCAGCGACGTCCTACGGCAGACACTTGAGGTTGAGGGACAGGGCGGCATGCTCACCAACGACGGCACGCGACGCCGTACACCAGGTGGTGTTTACTTCCAGTTGCTCAAGCACCGTGTCGGACAGAAAGAGTTTTTCAAAATCTTTAGTCGTGTCAAGTCGCAGCAACGTCAACAAACAGCACAAACAGCACAGCCGCCACCGCCATCCACACCATTCAACCTAGTGGATTTACCGGACGTCCTGCAGGCGGTAGCGCAGGGCTACGGGGAGGCATCAACCGTGAAAATTACAGTCATTGGCCGTCCAGCTAATGTTGTCGAGCGTGGTGACGTGGTGATATTCGGGCTCGTCAATGACAAGGCGCCATCACTTCCCAAAGGACTTCCGGCCCCACCGGCACAGACGAAGTATGTTGTGCTTGTCGCTCGAAAGCAGTGGACCAAGGTTTCCGAGACTATCAAAGACCAGGCCGACACGCTGATTATCGAGGGCTATCCGACCTATACCCAGCAGCACGCCGGTATCACCGTGTTTACAACGAACATCACCACAAAGAAACAGCAGGCGGCGAAACGTGAATCACAGCAGGCCGGGTTGTAGCTATGGACCCCATGGACAACGAAGACCAGCAGTATCGTGTTGGGGTAGTATGGTTTGAATTCCCGCTTGCAGGTCCAAACGCTGGTCACTCACTACGTGTCGATATCCCACTACCAATGCTATGGCACATTTACCGGGCTATGCATGAAGGCAGCCCAGAAGTTATTGTAAATGTCATACAGGCCACCTTTACATTCGCCGATTTCGCGGAACAGGCAAATGTCCCCCATCCAGTCGCTGCAACATTTACCATCTGGGGTCAACTCTTCCATTTCTTTGGGTTTGATCGCGCTGAAATTCGCATCAGCGATACATTAGAACCAGCGAGTAAGGAGCACGTAGAACCAGCGAGTGAGGAGCACGTGCTGGAATTTACATACACCCTACTTCGGAACCGCTTAGTGACGCACCAGATTGCCGCCGAATTAGCTCAGTTACTATTGCAGCGCGAGAACATCACTGACAACTCATGGCGAAAAAAGGTCGATCGATGGGCACAGCGCAAGGAGAAACCGTCCGTCAGCATATATAAGCGTGGCCGTTCTAAGGAGAAATAACGGTCAGTTTACGCGAAATATGGCCGAAACGGCCATTTAGAAGTAACAGAGATATAACAGGTTATCCACATAATATGCCTATACAATGGGAATATTGCATCAGAAATGTAATGAAATTAGGGCTTGCGCATGGCCGATTGACTATGTACAATGCGAACCAGTATAGATGTTCGCAGCACTTTTGAAAGTTTGAGAGACACGAAGAGGCGCTCCCCAAGGTTGTCAGGCCCGAGCGGGAAGCGCCACAGTCGGAACAAAATGCGCGTTGCTGTGAGGGCAATACGACATTTTGTCCGGTTCTTTTGTATCATGCATGCTATCAGATTTTTACAATCTGTCTAGCCCCCCTGGTACATCGAGCCACCGCTAATACGAAATCGCAACTCGCGCCCGCCCTGCTGATCCTCACTAAGCAGGCAGCGGGCGCTGTCGATTAACGCGAGAACCGCCCTGACGGGGACGGCTCGCAGTTCAAACGTATGGCGGCTTGGTGTGGAAACGACACAAAGTATCATAACACACCATCCGCCCTCAGTTCAAGAGGGCACGTATGGCTCTTTCAAGCACGCATACCCGCACAGCACCACAGCCTGAACCAGCACCGCAGACGGCCCAGCCGTGCAACCCGCGTATTAGCCACAGTATCGACCGGGTAATCGTCGCGCTCGACAACGACCCACAGGGCGTCCGTCGACACGCATTGCTTGCAGCAAAGCGCCTCCTTGAAATGGCTATTCCAGCCTATGAGCCGGAGGTCCGCTAATGTCGAATCGCAAGCGCATCAAGAACAGGCCGCCCTTCCGTCAGGTCGGTCCCAAGAATCCGTCAGTTGAGGAGCTGGTCCCTACACTTACCAGCAGTGTCAGGCTGTTTATGATCCAAATCGAGCATGAGGATTGGTGCTCAGCTGCCGATAGTCAGAACTTTGACAACTGCACTTGTGAGCCGAATCACCGGTTGATGCGCTACGCGCCCGAGCATGAGGGGGCGCAGCGATGACACTCCAGCCCCACCACCGCGATCATCTGGCAACCTCCGCCATTCGTGACGAGATCTTGGCCGAGCGTGCGTACCACAGCATTAGCAGCCGCGGCGACCTAGCCCACATGGCACCGTCTCAGCGGCTCACGCCGGCGATCGGCATTCCGGTCTATCGCCTCGGCGAGTGCTATACCGTGATCACGCGGCCCGATGCCCCACGGACCGAGGTCAAAGACGAGAAGGTAAAGACCATCAAGTACGAGTGGCCAGCCGGTGTGCCGCTGGTGCTCGATGTATTGCCCCGCTATCGTGACGCCCTGAAGGTTACGACTCGGCCCCTCTGGTTCACTGAGGGCGCCAAGAAAGCCGACGCCCTGGCCTCGGTGAATCCGCACATTGTGCCCA
Organism: bacterium; assembly: GCA_016781525.1. Classification (GTDB taxonomy): domain Bacteria; phylum Chloroflexota; class Chloroflexia; order Chloroflexales; family Kallotenuaceae; genus LB3-1. The sequence continues at coordinate 4,710 of JADDQE010000177.1, forward strand.
TCAGCATCAACGGCGTGTGGGGCTGGATGGATGGCAAGGACGCCGACGGCAACCGGTGCTTGCTGCCTGACTTCAAGGACGTTGCCCTGCGTGGCCGGCGCGTCGTGCTGGGCTTTGATAGCGACTACCAGGTCAACGAGCACGTTCGTATGGCCCTGGAGGAATTTGCGAAGGCACTCGAGGCGCGTGGCGCGATCGTCGGTATTTTGCAGCTGCCCCACGGCGACAAGAAGCTTGGCGTCGACGATGCGCTGGCCGACGGCTGGACCTTTGACGAGCTCACCCAAGCGGTCCACTGGCGCGACGGCGCCGCGGATGGTATGCCGCTCCTCGCGTCCTCGGAGGTTGAGCGCTTGCGACGCGACAATGAGCAGCTCCGCGAGCGGATGCAATGGATGCGCGCCGTGCTCGGCAACAAAGACCTTCCCACTGGCCAGCGCCTGACCCTGCTCTTCACCGGTCTTGAAGCCTGGTATCAACAGAAGAAACAGGCACAGCCTGAGGTGAAGGTCATGGTCTGCAAGATCGCCGACGAGTCCGGGCAGTCGGCCGACGTGGTCGGCCGCCACATCAAGCAGCTCGAAAAATGCGGTGCTTGGTCTCGCGATGTGCGGTATACCCGCGATGCCAAGACCGGCGACGTCCGCACCGAGGTTCGACTCACGCCGGCGCCCGTGCTTGATCGACCACTGTTTATTAAGCCCCCGGAGGCAAAGAACTGGGGCGGCAAGCGAATCAAGAAGTGCGATTCCTGCGGCTCGGAGGAGTTTGTTGAGCGCAAGACCACGATCGTCGTTTGCACCACCTGCGGCGTTGTCCACAAGGAGACGACGACTGAGCGTGCCATCACCTTAAATGAGGATGGCTCCGAGATCGACGGCCCGATCCTGCAACTTGCAGGAGCAGGGAATGAGGCACCCGCTGAACCCGAGCGACCGCCCCTCCTCGAGCCCAAAAAATCCCGGATGCCGCAAGTTGTAGGATCGGAAACTGAGCCCAGTCCCAAGCAAGAACAATCGTACTTCTCGTTCGACCCCACCCTTAAGCCCCGACGAAATGTCGGATTGGCCACCGTGCCGCAAGTTGCAGGATCGGGAGCCACGCCCAAGCAACCCGACCAGGGACAAATCGATCATGCGCGCTACTTGTGGCGTGAAAAAGGGGCAGAAAATGCGCGCCGGTACATGAACGCGACCGGGTTTCCGCTGGCGTTACAGCAGTCGATTATGCAGGAGGCACCCCATGCCGCTGTCGGAGGAGGGACTGATTGACATGCTGCTCCACATGCACCGGTTAGCTGAACGCGACCTGTCCAGCCGCAACAGTAAGCATTTCCACAGCGCGGTCCTCTATCACGGCGACCTTGGCACGCTCGAGCAGGCCTGCCGCGAGCGGGACGTTGACTACGACGGCTGCACGGCGCTGTATGACGCGGCCGAGGCCGGGAAGCGCGGGCGGTAGGTATCTGGGGCACATGAAAAGGTGTAGCACAACGCTATGGGCATGGAAACACGCGGAAACAACCGGTATTACTACCGCAAAGAGCGCTGCGGATCGCGCGTGACGAGCACCTATGTGGGCACTGGCGCCGTTGCGGATCTGA
>JADDQE010000068.1 GCA_016781525.1 bacterium
GAAGCCTCCGCGCTCGCGGGGCCGCTGCTCGGCCTCGTTGACGCGGATCGCGCGGCCGTTGACATCCTGGCCGTCCAGCGCGCGGATTACATCCTGCACATTATCGGTCTCAACGGTGACGAAACCGAAGCCACGTGAGCGGCCGGTATCGCGGTCCGTAATAACCTTTGCGTCCAACACTTCGGCGTGGGGCGACACTGCCTCAACGAGATCGGCGTCGGTGACGCCCCAAGACAGATTTCCAATAAACAAGCGGGCCTGTGACATCGATCCTCCAAGCGTCCTACCATCGAACGCGGGAACACGTCGGTGTTATCGTACCCAACGTGACCCAGCTGTCGGCCACCCTGTGGCGCGACGTAATCGCACTTCTGCTTTGTAAGCAGTGTGGCCGACTCAGAGCCTTCTGCGCCAGCCACGTCGCGGAGTATACCATGAACTACGCGCTGGTGCAAACGCATTTTGCACCATCTGTGCTAGTATCAGGCTTGCTCGCCATCCCCTAGCGGACGTTGCTCCGCATTGGCTGGCCGACCCAAGCGGTAGTGGGAAGGAGAAGGTGTTTGATGAGTGGACAGGATGAGCGCCAGGAGCAGATTCAAAAGCTCTGGAGCCTGATCAAAGACATCCAATTTGGGATGCTGACGACCGTCGCCGAGCATGGAACCTTGCGCAGCCGCCCGATGGCGGCCCAGACGGTCGAGTTCGATGGCGACCTGTGGTTCTTTACCTATGCGAGCTCAGCTAAAGCGGACACGGTGCGCCACAACCAACAGGTAAACGTGAGCTTCGCCAATCCGGACGACAATGCGTGGGTCTCGACTTCGGGTACTGCTCAGATTGTGCGCGATCGCAACAAGATGGAGCAGCTTTGGAACTCGATCCTCAAGACCTGGTTCCCCAAGGGTCTGGATGAGCCGGATATCGCGTTGTTGAAGGTTCATGTGACCAAAGCCGAATATTGGGATGCGCCGTCGAGTGTTAGTCCACGCCTATGGCTTTGTGAAGTCGCAGATCCCTGGTCAGCCGCCAAGCCCCGGCGACAACGAGAAGCTCGATCTTGAGCGGAGCCGCGGCTAGATGCCGTAGGCATAGGGGTGCTTCGCCCCGCCGCGCCTAGCTTACTCCAAACATTACTTGGTTATGCTCACCGACGCTAGCAGCGAGTCAGCGCCGTGTGCGGAGCGTAGCGCCGGTAGAAGGGTTTGTGCGAACGCTCTACGAGCGGCTCTCGTTACCCGTGCTGCTGTACGACCAAGACCGCAACATCCGTTTCGATACGCTGCTGGATGTGCTGCAGGGACCAAACTGCCAGGCCGTGCGAATAACGCAAACAAGAGGACTATCCCACTTCGGGCGCATCACCGAGATGCTGCAGGCGTTGAAGCGCTGCTGGCCGGAGTTGCCGTCGTAGGTGTCGTTGAACCGCTGCCGGCTCGCGCGAATCGAAGTGCCCTCCAATAGCTTCGGCTTAACCTCTATTAGTGCTGACAGTGCGGGCAGAAGTGGGTGTTGCGGTTGCCGATGCGCAGGTGCTCGATGGGCGTGGCGCAGCGTGGGCAGGGGCGTCCAGTGCGCTCGAAGACGTTGCGTCGATGCTTGGCCTTGCCCTGGACGCCAAACAGGTCGCGCTGCGTGCCGCGGAGGGCTAGGCCTTCTTCCAACACTGTGCAGATCGCGTCATGGAGCTGCTGAAGCTCATCGGGCGTGAGTGTCGCGGGTATGCGCCGCGGGTCGATACATGCGACCCACAGGCTCTCGTCGGCGTCTCGATTGCCCAAGCCCGCGAGCACGCGCTGATTGAGGAGCACGGTTTTGAGCGGCCCGCGGCGCTTGGCCAGCTGTCGGCTCAGCACGGCGACGTTGAAGTCAGGATCGAGCGCCTCGGGCCCAAGCGAATCGAGATCGAGCCGCGCGGCCAGCTCGTGCGGGGCGCCGACGGCGGCGCGCGCGTAAGCCAAAGTATCAAGCAGACGGAGCTCCTGGTCGTTGTCGAGGCGCCACACAATCAGCGTCTCGGCGGGGCGGGCCGCCGCGGTCGGTGTAAGCGTCAGGGTGCCCCAGAGCATGAAGTGGACGGCGAGCAGCAGGTGCTCCGAGAGCGGCAGGAGGATATATTTGGCGCGACGCTCGGCGCCCTCGACGCGGCGGCCTCTCAGCAGTTCAGCGAACTCCGCGGGCGATGGGAAACGCACCGCGGCCGCGTTCAGGACCTCGACGTGCTCGATTGTACGTCCGACGACCGCTGACCGGAGGTCACGAGTAATTGTTTCGACTTCCGGTACTTCCGCCATCCGCGCCTCCTCGTGCTCCTCCCCATGCTGCACGCGCCATGCCTCCAGCCCCTGAAGCCTGAAGCGTAACACCCGTTGCCTCACTGTTTGACGCCCCGCCGTGTTCTACAGTACGATACGACCAGATATTGGTGCTGGAGCATGGCCCATAGGAGTGGACAATGAAGCTGTCTGGTACTCAAACCTTCAACGCACCTCGCGAGCGCGTCTGGACAGTTCTGAACGACATCGAGGCCTTGAAAACCTTGATTCCGGGCGTCGAGTCGCTCGACGAAGTGGAGCCTAATTCCTACCGCGGGGTAGCAAAGATTGGAGTCGCCGGAATTAAGGGTGAGTACACCGGCACCATCAAGCTCAGCGACCTGCAGCCTCCCGAAAGCTACCGAATTAGCGGTGAGGGCAAAGGCAAGCCCGGCCATGTTAAGGGCAGCGGCATGATCCATCTCTCGGAAGACACTCCAAACACCACCACGCTCCGCTATGAAGGTGATGTTCAGGTCGGCGGTATGATCGCGAGTGTCGGGCAGCGTCTGATCGAGGGTGCCGCCAAGATGTTAGTCGCGCAAGGCCTCAAAGCGTTGGCGCAGCGCGTCGAGCGCCAGCCCTAGGCCATGCAGCGCTTTACGACGCGGCTGCGTGTGCGCCACTACGAGATGGACACGCTGGGCCACGTCAACAACGCAGTGTACCAACAGTACCTCGAGCAGGCGGCAATCGAGCACTCGGAGCATCTCGGATTTGATGTTGCGCGCTACCGCCAGCTCGGCGGTGTGTTCGTTCTGAGGCGGATCGAGATCGACTACCGCCGTCCAGCCGTTGCCGGCGAGACTTTGGAAATCTCCACGTGGGTGCACGAGATGCGGGGCCCGCGGGCGATCCGTCGTTACGAAATTCGCCGCCAGCCCGACGATGTGCTGTTGGTGACGGCTGAGGCATTGTGGGCTTGGGTTGAGCTTGCCACGATGCGTCCGCGGCCGGTGCCGGCCGAGCTGATCCACGCCTTTACGACGCTCGGTGAAAGCTAGTGCTGCCAAGCACAATTTGAAAAGCAAAGGGAGAACCATGGCTGATCCACGTATTGAACAATACGCCCAGCTGCTTGTGGAGCGATGCGTCGATGTACAGCCTTCGACACAGGTGCACGTGCGGTCGACACCTTTGGCCCGTCCTTTGCTCGAAGCCGTGGCTCGCTGTATCGCTCGTCGCGGTGCCTACCCGCTGATGCGCATCAATTTCGCCAGTGTCGCAAACGCCTGGGCGCAGGAAGCCTCGATCGAGCTCTTGGGCGAGTTGCCGGGGGTCGAGCGCTATACCTTCGAGCAGATCGACGCGGCGATCGCTATCGATGCTCCCGAAAACACCCGCGACGGCGCCGCCATTAGCCCCGAACGACGAGCTGCTCAGGGCAAGGCCGTCCGTCCAATGGTCGAACGGATGAACAATCCCACGTTTCCATGGGTTGTCTGTGTGTTTCCAACGCCGGCCCTGGCGCAGGATGCCGGGATGACGCTGAGCGATTATGAGGAGTTTGTGTATGGTGCGTGCCTGCTCGACTGGGATGAAGAAGGCCGTAAGATGCGCCGCTTCGCCGATCGTTTCGACGCGGCCGACCAGGTGCGGATTGTGGGCGAAGGTACGGATCTAACCTTGAGCCTGAAGGGCAGGCTGGCCCTGGTCGACGATGGCCATAAAAATATGCCGGGTGGCGAGTTTTTCTATAGCCCGGTGGAAGACTCCGCTAATGGCGTGATTACGTACAGCGAATTTCCGGCCGTCTACGCGGGCTACGAGGTCGAGGGGGCGCGGCTCGTATTTAAGAATGGACAGGTCGTGGAAGCAAGCGCCCAACGCAACGAGGCGTTTCTGCTCAAGATGCTGGACGCGGATCCAGGCGCGCGGCGGCTGGGCGAGCTAGGCATTGGCTGCAATCCTGGTATCCAGCAGCACATGAAGCACACGCTCTTTGACGAGAAAATTTATGGTACCGTGCACCTCGCCGTTGGCCATGGCTTTCCGTTCCTGGGCGGTACCAACGTCAGCAGCGTTCACTGGGATATGGTCAAAGATCTGCGTCAGGGCGGTCAAATCTACTGTGATGGCGAGCTGGTGCAGGAGAGCGGTAAGTGGCTGTTCTGAGCCCTGCGTCGTCAATGCTGCCCGTGGATTCTGCGCCACCTCGTCGTCTCGATCCCGCGATGGTCGCAGCCGGCGTGGAGCACCTTCGGTCGATAGACGCAGGGCTAGCTCAGCTGATCAATACAGTTGGGCCCTGCACGCTGACCTTGCAGGAAGACCTCTTCTTTGCGCTGGTGCACGCCATTATCTCGCAGCAGATTTCAACCAAAGCCAAAGAGAAGATTGTCGAGCGCGTGCGTGCGCTGTACGCTCCCGCGCCGTTCCCCACGCCGGAGCGCTTGCTCGCTACTCCGGACGACGAGCTGCGGGCCGCAGGCTGCTCGGGCGCCAAAGTCAGCTACCTCAAGAATCTCGGTGCTCGGATTGTGGCTGGAAGCCTCGACCTCGATCGGCTGCCGAGCTTGTCCGACGAAGAAGTGATCGCCGCCCTGGTTGGTGTGAAGGGCATTGGCCGCTGGACTGCCGAGATGCTGCTGATTTTCTCGCTTGGCCGCCTCGACGTGTGGCCCGTCGACGACTTGGGCGTTGTGGTTGGTACGCAGCGGCTCCTACGTTTGCCGGAACGGCCAAAGCCTAAGGATCTGCGCGTGATTGGCGAGCGCTGGCGGCCCTACCGAACGCTTGTCAGCTGGTATCTTTGGCGCATGCCGCGTGAGATGCCGGGGAATGCGCTTTGACAATGGTGCATCACCGATGGTTGAATTGAGGGTACATAGGGATCGATAGGTTGGAATTGCCAGCTACTCCCACTTGATGCATAATAGGCCCACGAACTCTCTGCGAGACTACCCCGCACTTCGATTGCGCCGTGCTCAACGGCGTCGCCTTCAGTGATGTGAATACGGAGACCCGGCCCTGCCATCCTAGCCGCTAGACGGGCGGCATTGTCCATAGATTGGGCGAGACCAAAGGAGGTCACGGTGGAAATTTCGGTCACGGTCAACGGCAAAACGTATCGCCACAATGTTCCCCCACGCCTGCTGTTGGTGCATTACCTGCGCGAGCAGCTAAATCTTACCGGCGCCCACGTCGGCTGCGATACCTCGCAGTGCGGCGCGTGCGTGGTCGACGTCAACGCACAGAGTGTCAAGAGCTGCACGATGCTCGCTGTTCAAGCGGATGGTGCGCAAGTAACCACGATCGAGGGCTTGGCGACGAACGGCGCGTATCACCCGATGCAGGAAAGCTTCTGGGAGATGCACGGCCTGCAGTGCGGCTTCTGCACGCCCGGCATGATCATGTCCGCAACGGCGCTGCTGCAGCGCAACTCGAACCCCACAGATGCTGAGATTCGTCACGCACTGGAGGGCAACCTATGCCGCTGCACCGGCTACGAAAACATTGTCAAAGCAGTACGCCACGCGGCGCAGCAGGGTAGGGCGGGCTCCAACGGCTCGATGCACCAGGGCGCAAAGCCCGAGGTTCCGGAGTCGGCTGAGGAGCTTGAGCATCCGCGCCGAGACGACGGCGTGCCTGAAAAGCCGGAGACCGTCGGTGACTGGGAGGGCGAGAACGCCGGTGTCGATGAAACCACACCAATGGGACAGGGGGGCATGTAATGGCTGTCGCAGATCAACCTACCAGGATGTTTGGCCAGGCGATTAAGCGGCGCGAGGATCCCCGCTTGATCACCGGCAAGGGCAACTATATCGATGATATCAAGCTGCCGGGTATGCTCCATGCCGCAGTGGTACGCTCGCCCTATGCGCATGCGAAGATCAATAGCATCGATACAACCGCCGCTAGCCAGCTGCCGGGTGTCGTAGCGGTTTTCACCGGTGCCGACATTGCCCAGGAGCAAAACCCGCTGCCTTGCGCGTGGGCGGCGGGCGGCGTGCAGAATAATGTCAATACGCCGCGGGCGCTTGCCGTCGACACGGTGCACTACATCGGTGAGGGCGTTGCGCTGGTTGTCGCCGAGTCGCCCTACATCGCCTACGACGCGATGGAGCTGGTCGAGGTCGACTATGAGCCGCTCGACGTGGTCGTCGACGCCGAGGAGGCGACACGCGAAGGCGCGCCCCAGTTGCACGAGAACGCACCCAACAATATCGTGATGCACTGGACCTGCGGGAACCAGGAAGCAGCCACGCAGGCAATCGATAGTGCCGAGGTCGTGGTGCGCCAGCGTATCCGCAACCAGCGGCTCATCGCCACCCCCATGGAGACGCGTGGCTATGTCGCGCGCTACGACGCAGCCACGGGTGAGTACACCGAATGGATGAGCTCGCAGGCGCCGCACGTACACCGCTTGCTCCTGGCTGCATTCGTGCTTGGTATTCCTGAAAACAAACTGCGCTGCATCGCGCCCGATGTAGGCGGCGGCTTCGGCGCCAAGATTTTCGTGTATGCCGAGATGGCGGCACTGCTGTACGCGGCTAAGCATACGGGCTATCCGGTCAAGTGGATCGAGAGCCGCCGCGAGAATTGCCAAGCGACGGCGCAAGGGCGCGACCATATCACTGATCTCGAGGTAGCGGGGACCCGTGACGGCAAGATCACCGGGCTGCGCGTCCATACCTACGCCAATCTCGGCGGCTATCTGTCCACGATCGCGCCCGGCATCCCAACTACGCTGTACGGCCGGATGGTCTCGGGTGTTTACAAAATCCCTAGCATCTTTGTCGACGTTAAAGGCGTTTACACCAACACGGCGATGGTCGATGCCTACCGTGGTGCGGGACGGCCCGAAGCAACATACGCGATCGAGCGGGCGGTCGATCTGTTTGCCGACGAGATCGGGATGGATCCAGCCGAGGTGCGTCGGCGCAACTTCATTCAGCCCGAGGATTTTCCGTACGATAACGGGCTCGGAATGCTGCCCTACGACAGCGGTAACTACGAGCCGACCTTGGATCGGGCGTTGGAGCTCATCGATTACCAGGGCTTTCGACGCGAGCAGGAAGAAGGCCGAAAGAACGGTCGGCTGCTGGGCATCGGCGTAACCTCCTACGTGGAAGTTTGCGGTGTGGCGCCCAGTAAATGGATTGGCTTAATGGGCGAGGGCTGGGGCGCAGGGCTGTGGGAAAGCGCTAACGTCAAGGTCCATCTAACGGGCAAGGTCAACGTCACCACCGGCTCGCTGCCCCACGGCCAGGGTCACGAGACGACCTTTGCACAGCTGGTGGCCGACGAGCTCGGCGTGCCCTACGAAGATGTGGTCGTCGAGCACGGCGATACCCAGGGTACGCCTTTTGGCTACGGCACCTATGGCTCGCGCTCGGCGGCGGTAGGCGGCACCGCAATCTACAAGAGCGTCTCCAAAATCAAGGAAAAGGCACGCAAGCTCGCGGCGCATATGCTCGAGGCGGCTGAAGAAGATATCGTCTTCGAGAACGGCAAGGCCTATGTCCGCGGCGCTCCCGAGGCCTCCAAAACGATTCAGGAGATCGCGCTCCAGGCCAGCGTCGCCTACGATCTCCCCCAGGGGATGGAGCCGTTCCTGGACGAGACCACCTACTACGATCCGCCGAACTGCACCTTCCCGTTCGGCACGCATATCTGCACCGTCGAGATCGACCCTGAGACCGGCAAGGTCAACGTCTTGCGCTACGTCGCGGTTGACGACGTCGGCAACGTGATCAATCCGCTGATTGTTGACGGCCAGATCCACGGCGGTATCGCCCAGGGTCTCGCTCAGGCACTCTACGAAGGTGTTGTGTACGACGAGAACGGCCAGCTGCTGACGGGCTCGCTGATGGACTACTCGATCCCGCGCGCGGATATGGTGCCGCACTACGAGCTAGACCGCACCGTTACGCCGTCCCCGGTCAACCCGATGGGTGTCAAGGGCGCTGGCGAAGCTGGCACAATCGCTTCCGGGGCAACGGTCTCGAACGCCGTGATCGACGCGCTGTCGCATCTCGGCATTCGACACCTCGATATGCCCTATACCGGCGAAAAAGTTTGGCGGGCGATCCATCAGCAATAAAGCTGCGAGCAAAGAACAAAGTACATAGAACACAGAACAAGTGCGGCATAGCAACTCTTTGCGTTCTTTGCCCTTTGCTCTGTGTTCTCCTAACCGGAGGCTTCATGTACCCGAGCGATTTTGAGTACGCCGCGCCGACAACGGTCCAAGAGGCGCTTGAGCTGCTGCGACAAAACCCGGAGGCGAAGGTGTTGGCCGGCGGTCACTCGCTGCTCCCGGCGATGCGCATCCGGCTGATGAGCCCGCCGCTGTTGGTGGACATCGGTAAGCTATCCGAGCTTAAAGGCGTTCGCGCTGACGGGGGAGTTGCGATTGGCGCGCTCACAACCTACCATGATCTGGAAGCATCAAGCGAGCTTGCACAGCGCCTGCCCGTACTCGTGGAGTGCGCCAGCAATGTCGGCGATCCCCAGGTGCGCAACCGCGGTACGATTGGGGGTTCCATCGCCCACGCCGATCCCGCCGCCGATATGCCGGCCGTGGTGCTGGCGCTTGGCGCCGAGATGAAGGTCGTTGGCCCGAATGGCGAGCGCACCATCTCCGCCGATGATTTCTTCGTCGACATGCTGCAGACCGCGCTCGAGCCGGGTGAGCTGCTGACCGAGATCACAGTGCCGCCGATGCCCGAGCAGATGGGCGCTGCCTACGAAAAGTTCAAGCATCCGGCGTCGGGCTACGCGATTGTCGGAGTTGCCGTGATGGTCCATCGTGGCGCAGACGGCAACGTGTCGGACTGCCGTATCGCAGTTACGGGCGCGGGTCCACGTGCGCAGCGCGCACGCGCCGCCGAAGATGCTCTTAAGAGTGGGATGGACGTGGCCGAGGCAGCGGCGCGTGCAAGTGATGGCCTTGAGTACATCGGCGACATCAGCGCATCAGAGGAGTACCGCGCGAACCTTGTGCGCGTGCTGACCAAGCGAGCCCTCACGCGTGCGATGGAGCAGCTACGCTAACGTGGTGTTGTCTATGCCTTCTACCACGATGCGCGGCTAAGAGCAGCTTGGGAACAGGCTGAACCTCCTGGATACCTGTTGTCCAGGAGGTTCAGCCTGCATCGTGGTCAGGACGGGTGCCGCCGCGTGACCGCTAGCTAACGGTAACTGCGACACGCTGCCAGGCAGTGTTCATATAGCCTTTGACGTTCCACTGTGATGCGATATCGGCGGGCTGGATGTCGCCGGTGACATCGCGCGCCCGCACCACCAGCTCATGCCTACCGGCCGGCAAGGTCAGCTCCGCTTCCCAGAAGCTCCAGGTCCACGGCTGGCGAGGACTAGTCAAGGAGGCACTCTTCCATGTCACCCCGCCATCGGCCGAAACCTCGACCAGTTCAATTGACTGCCCAGCCGTGCCGATCGCGTAGCCACGGACAGGAACCGACCCGGCCGTGAGCATGGTATCTGCCCCCGGCTCACAGATCACGGCGTTGACCTTGAGCTGCCCCAGCATCTCACCCTGAGACCAGTCTACTGTGGTGGCGTCGACCTCGGGCGGGAACAGCTTGTAGGCATGTTGTTGAAAGTAGTTGTCCGAGGGCTCTGACTGAACGACGATCTCCCCAAGCCACTTAACACTACGCGCGCCGATGTACCCTGGTGCGATAACGCGCAGTGGAAATCCATGAACTGGTGAGAGCGGTGCGCCGTTCATCTCATACGCAAGCAGCACCTCTCGCATGAGGGCCTTGTGGAGCGGGAGGGAGCCACCAAAGCCGAACGATTGACCCTGACGCGCGACCGTATCCAGCCCCAGGAACGCGACATGCCCTGCATCCTGTTCGAGACCCGCTGCTTCGAGCACTGCCGCCAGCGCTACACCGCGCCACTCGGCGGTGCTGATTGCATCTGCTTCCCATCCCAGCTCACCCGGGATTGGCTTGACCATGAAGAGCTCACTACGCCTGAGGCCGGCACATTGCAGAGTGGCTGCAAGCGTTGTTGCCGGAAACTCTGCTCGTAGCTCGGCCAGCGTTAGGGCCAGTGGGCGTAGCACCTGGCCGCGGACGACAAGGCGGTAGGGTTCGACGTCGACGGTGGGAATTGCTCCATGATTGCGAACGAAAAATACGCTGGTCGGCGTAATGTATTGTTCGCGAAGCAAGGCTGGCGGTGGCCCCGCATTGAAGGGCTGCTCGCTGTGTACGACAAGCGCAGGGTGTTTGTCCATAGACGGCTCCGCTGATGAAACTTGACGAGCGGCGCGATTTCCGGCGTACAGTTATTGCTTGGTGATAGCGGTAATCAAGCATGGTGTCACACGTCACCACGCATCGGTGGAGCAGGTCACGCCGTGCATGGTAGGATATAGCCGTGGTCACCAAAGCACAAGCAGCGCGCTTGGCTTAGAACTAGGATACCAGGGCCTGCAAGGAGCAGATCGTATGTCCGATGCGTCCACGTTTAGCTCGATCGATGCGCTTCAGTCCGCCCTTAGCGCGCACAGCTACGTTGCCGACCGGCCGCTTGCCACGGCGGTGTACCTTGCGCTTAAGCTCGGCAAGCCGCTGTTGCTGGAAGGCGAGGCAGGCGTCGGGAAGACCGAGATCGCCAAGGTGCTGGCGCGACTGCTTGATACGCGGCTGATCAGACTGCAATGCTACGAGGGCTTGGATGTCGCAACCGCGGTCTACGAGTGGAACTATCCGCGTCAGATGTTGTATCTGCGAGCCGCCGAGAGTGGTGGCGGCACCAAGGAGCAAGCACTGCATGATATCTTCGGCCCGGATTTTCTGCTGAAGCGGCCGCTGCTCCAAGCGCTTGAAGTCTCGGAAAATGGCCGGCCGGCGGTGCTGCTTGTCGACGAGCTGGATCGTGCCGACGACGAATTTGAGGCGTTTCTCCTCGAGGTGCTCAGCGATTTCCAGGTGACGATTCCCGAGATTGGTACCATTGCCGCCGCCCAGCCGCCGGTCGCCATTCTAACATCGAACCGCACTCGTGAGATTCACGATGCGCTCAAACGTCGCTGCCTGTACCACTGGATCGACTATCCTTCGATCGACAAGGAGATCGAGATCGTCAATACACGAATGCCGGGCGTCGGGGAGCGACTGAGCCAGCAGGTGGTAACCTTTGTTCACGAGCTCCGGCAGATGGACCTGTATAAGCTGCCGGGAATTGCCGAGACGCTCGACTGGGTCTCGGCGCTCACTGCTCTCGATCGCACTGCACTTGATCCAGCAACAGTTGATGATACGCTGGGAGCCCTTTTGAAGTACCAGGACGACATCGCGGCGGTACGTAAACGGGGTGTTCAAGCGCTGCTGCGCGGTTAGCAACACGTACCCAAGTGACACCTCGCGCGGAGGGTCAGAGAGTGCAGTGAGCACTGCTCGTCGCGCAGCCGATTCGCGGGGAAGGGAGCCAACGCGCGGAATGGTATCGATGCATCCGCAATACAGCTCGCACCATCTCTTGGACCATCTGCTGGCCTTTGGCCATCTGCTGCGTCAATTTGGTGTTGCAATCGATCCAGGGCAAATGCTTGATCTGCTGCGGGCACTGGACCATGTGGCGATTGGCCAGCGTGAGGACGTACACCTCACGTGTCGGTCCGTACTGGTGCGGCGACGTGAGGATTTGCCGGTCTTCGATGAGGCTTGGGAGTTCTTCTGGGCGGTGCAGCGCCAGGGCGCTCCAGGCGGCATGGCCCTACCCGAAGGACCGAGCAAGGAGCTGAAAATCCCCCGACGTCTGCAACGCCACCTCGATCGTCCTGCCGACGAAGATCGACAGCGCGAGGAACAGGGAGATGTAGAGATTCAGCTCTCATTTAGCCATAGCGAGCAGCTTCGCCGCAAGGATTTCGCGCACTTTACCGCCGATGAGCTTGACGAGGCCCGGGCGCTGATTGCCCAGCTCGAACCCCGCGTTGCTCTACGGAGGATCCGGCGCTTCGTGCCCGGACGGGGCCGCCGCGTCGATGCACGGCGAACGCTGCGGCATACCCTGCGGAGCGGTGGCGAAGTTACCGAGCTCCTGCGCAGGCAGCGCAAGCTCAAGCAGCGTCCGCTAGTGGTTCTCTGCGATATTAGCGGCTCGATGGATCGCTACAGCCGTATTCTGATTCAGTTTGTCCATGTGATTAGCGCTGGGCTGCGGGACGTCGAGACATTTGTGTTTGGTACACGGCTTACCAGAATCACGCGCATGCTGGAGCATAACGATATCGACGAGGCGGTCGATGCGGTTGGTGCTGCCGTCACGGATTGGGGTGGCGGTACGCGCATTGGCCAGGCGATCAAAGATTTCAACTTTGTCTGGGGCCGGCGGGTGCTGGGTCGAGGTGCTGTGGTGCTGTTGATCAGCGACGGATGGGATCGAGGCGAGCCCACACTGCTAGGTGCCGAGATGGCCCGCCTGCAGCGCACCTCGTACCGCTTAATTTGGTTGAATCCGCTGCTCGGAATGCCCGGCTATGAGCCACTGACGCGTGGCATGCAGGCTGCGCTGCCACACGTGGACGACTTTTTGCCGGTGCATAACCTGCATAGCTTGGAGCAGCTCGGAGCGAAGCTAGCCGAGACCTTGCGCCGCTGACGGAGGCCTTCGGTTCGAGGGGTGCACAAGCGCTATCTGCATGTGCGCCGCAGCTCCCATGCTTTCGTGGGCCGCAAAGTTGCTGAGAACGCGCCGTATGCCACCCAATCGAAATAAGCAACAGCAGGAAGCGATGACGACCTCGGCCAGCTTTGAGGTTGAGGTGATTCCTGGCCTTGAGGGTATCTCCCAGCAGGAGCTACAGCGGGCACTAGGTCGACGCGTCGTGGTCGAGCCGATCCTGCACGAGGGGCTGCTGCCCATCCGCTACACCGGCGATCCAGCCGCACTGCTCGATCTGGCTACGGTGCTTGCCGTCTACGAGCGGCATTACTATGCGATACCGCGTCCCAAAGCGCTGCTAGGGCAAGCCGCGTTTGACCAGCTGCTTGGCGCGATTGCCGCTGTCCGTGCACTCCATCCACGGGACGCATTTCAAACATTTCGCATCAGCGCGGCGGGTGAGGAATCGAGCGTGCTGGTGCGGCTGCGCGAGCAGCTTGCAGCGAATACCGGGCTGGAGTACACGGCGGAGGAAGGAGATCTTTTACTACGCATGCGCCGGCCGCTAGACCGGGTTGAAGGCTGGGAGGTGCTGATCCGGGTCTCGCCTCGGCCACTCTCAGCCCGCTCATGGCGAGTTTGTAACCTTGCCGGAGCGCTTAACGCGTCGGTCGCGCACACCATGGCGCTGCTGACCCAGCCTAATCCAGACGATGTCGTCCTTAACCTCGCGTGCGGCTCAGCCACACTGCTGATCGAGCGCTTACTGGCCGCTCCTGCCCGCATTGCTGTCGGCTGCGATCGCGATCGCCAGGCACTCGCGTGTGCCCAAGAGAATGTCGCTGCTAGTGGTGCCGATTCGATCCGGCTTGAGCAGTGGGATGCGGGCGCACTTCCAACGCCCGATGCGTGGGTCGATGTGCTGCTGGCCGATCTGCCATTCGGCCAGCTGGTGGGCTCCCACGAGGCGAACAAGGTGCTGTATCCACGGGTTCTACGTGAAGCCGCCCGGGTGACGGTGGGCGGCGGTCTGTTCGCAGCTATCACGCAGGATATTCGGCTTTGGGAGCGGTTAGTTGCCGACTCGGCAGCTGATTGGACCCTGAGGACGACCCTGCCGATCAAGCTCCCGTTTAAAGGCGGTCACCTCCGCCCGCGGATCTACCTGCTCGAGCGCAAAGGTTAGGCCTCAGCTGATCTCGTTTAGAGCCACCTTCGGCAGGCATATTTTTTGATATGGGTCAGGTCGAGGTGGCAGCCAAGCTGCTCCTAGACCTAAGCTTGGGTATCATGCAGCATCCCCGCGCGCACAAAGGTTGACATCAATGCCAATTCACGAACAAGCATCATTCGGCGAGGAAGTGCGCACGGGACTGGACAATGCTGCGCTGCCCGCGTATGCCCCGATGTTGTCGGCGTTTCACCGTGCCTGTGGGCCTGCACTGCAAGCGATCGTGGCCGACCTGCCAGTCGAGCCGGGGATGCGGATGCTCGACATGGCGTGCGGTGACGGCGTGTACTCAGTGTGGCTGGCGGAGCGCGTCGGCAAGACCGGACACGTGGTCGGGGTAGATATTGCACCGGCCTACCTAGAGCTGGCCCGGAAGAACGCGAGCTCCAGCGGCGTCTCCGAGCGTATCAGCTTCCAGACGGGCGATATTGGCGGCCTGCCCTTCGCCGACGACGAGTTCGACCTGGCCTGGTGTGCGCATAGCCTTTATAGCTTGCCGGACCCACTCGCCGCCCTCCGCGAGCTGCGGCGTGTCGTGCGTCCAGGCGGAGTCGTCGGCATTTTGGAGAACGATACGCTCCACCACATGCTTCTGCCATGGCCTGCCGACCTGGAGCTGGCAGTCCGTCAGGCGCAGCTCGACGCGCTACGCGAGACAGCGCACTCGATCGGGAAGTTTTATATTGGGCGCAACCTATGCGGTGCCTTTAAGACCGCGGAGCTCCGTGCCTGTCACGTACGTACCCACACGATTGACCACCGGGCGCCTTTGAGCGCCGACGAGCAAGTCTATCTGGAGGGCTATCTGCGCGACCTCGGCGAGCGCGCCCGTCGGCACCTTGACCAAGCGGCGAGCACAGCTTTTGATATGCTTCTCGAGCCGGGCTCCGAGCTGTATATGCTCGACCAGCCCGACTTCTTCGCCAGCCACCTTGAGATTGTGGCCTGGGCGCGCAAATAATGTGCAGCACCGGCGACAAGTGGCCGATCGGGTCGGCGAAGTCGGAATTTCAGGTGGTAGACGGGTGCTAAAGCTCCTGCCCGACGGTAGCCGCGCAGCGCTCCCCACCTCTAGGATCTGCGCCGGCCTGAAGCGAGGAGCGCCCAGCCGGCGGCTGCGACGAGGATTGCAATTGCCAGAAAGCCGAGATCGTATGGCAGGAGGTTGGCGACACCCTCGCGGACCTGGTGCAGGCGCAACACCTTGTGCTGGATGGTCCCGTCATACAGGTTAAAGCCACCCAGCCCCAGCAGTATTGCCCCACCAAAGCGCCGACCGTCTCCCGGCCTTCGTGGAGCATGACGCCGCCGCCACAAGAGCAGTGACCCGGCGAGCAAGAGCGCTGACGACACCAGGTGGAACAGCCCATCGCTCACGATCCGGCCGGACTCGGAGGTGTGGACATACAAATTATGCCACTGTAGCAGCTGGTGGAGGATGACCTCGTCGAGCGTGCCGGCAATGCCCACTCCGATGATCAAACCGATGAGCACAAGCGACGGAGATGCTGTCGCTGCAGGCTCGTGTTGTGCTGTTCCTGCTGGCAACTCTTGCTCGGACTGTGTCATCTGACCTCCGTTTATCCAGGACACGGGCCTTCTGAGCAGCTATCGCGCCAGCAGGATCATTCCTTCCAGATTGTTTGTCGCACGCGGCCGCCTTGTGCAGATTGCCGGACTACCGCTCCTCAAGGGGCGTGTAGCGACGGTCCTTGGTGCCGGTATACAGCGACTGCGGGCGAAAGATGCGGTTGTTGTCGAGCTGCTCGAAGCAGTGTGCTGTCCAACCGGCAACGCGGCCGATTGCAAAGGTGGGTGTAAAGACGTCCGTGGATAGGCCGAGGCCATGCAACAGCAGCGCTGTGTAAAATTCGACGTTGGTCTGGAGATTGCGGCCCGGCTTGTGCTCTGCCAGGAGCGCAACCGCTGTGCGCTCAACCTCGCGGGTCAGCTCGTACAAGCGCATATCGCCATCCGCCTGGTACATACGTTCCGCAGCAGCAGATAGCACCTCGGCCCGCGGATCACGTACCTTGTAGACGCGATGCCCAAAGCCCATGAGCCGCTCGCCGCGGGCTAGCTTCGCGCGCAGGTAGGCCTCGGCCTTCGACGCCTCGCCAATGTCGAAAACCATATCGAGCGCTGGGCCAGGCGCGCCACCATGCAGCGGACCTTTCAGCGCTCCAATTGCTCCAACGATCGCCGAGATCATGTCTGACTGAGTTGAAATAATCACACGTGCGGTAAAGGTCGACGCGTTGAGACCATGGTCGGACACCGTGTTGAGGTAGGTCTCGAGGCCGCGCGCCCGCTCGGCACTTGGCTCCACCCCGGAGAGCATATACAGGTAGTTTGCGGCATGGTCGAGATCCCGCCGTGGCGCGACCGGCTCGTCACCCGCGAGCAGCCGCCGGTATGCTGCGACAATCGTCGGGAAACGCGCCACCAGTGTAACTGCGTCGCGATGTGCGTCGTCGCTTGCTCCAGCGCCGCTCGACGAGATGCTCAACGTGCTGGCGCCCATCCGCAGCGCGTCCATATCCGCCACCTTGCCTGCGGCCGCTTCGCGGAGTAGGGCGATCGTTGCGGGTGGTAGTGCCCGCTCAGCGGCCAGCTCTTGCTTGAGGTTTCGAAGCTGCTCTGCGTTTGGCAGGGCGTCGTGCCACAGGAGGTAGAGCGTCTCCTCGAATGAGGCCTTTCCCGCCAGCTCCTCGACAGGAAATCCTGCGATAATGAGCTGTCCGGCCTGCCCGTCGACGCTGCTCAATCGAGTTCGCGCTGCGACGATGCCTTCAAGACCTGGCACAAACGCTGGTATGTCACTCATATGTGGCTCCTTTACGAGCAATGTCCTCGCGTAGCCGCTTCCATCTTAACCTACTGCTGAGCACCATGCAAAGCTGGCGGCCAGCCGCCGACGCGATACCTTGCATAGTTTGCGATCTGCGCGACAATAGGCGGCAGGCTCGGATTGAGGAAGGATAGTTGTATGGTCTCCGCAACGGATGAATCGCCAGTCCGGCCGCGACGTACCGAACTCGCGGTTCCTGCCAGTAACCCGCGCTTTATCGCCAAGGCCGCCGCCTCCCACACGGATCTCGTGCTCCTGGATCTCGAAGACTCGGTTGCGCCCGAGCAACGGCCTGAAGCGCGGCAGGCAATCATCGCCGCACTCCCGACGCACGATTGGGGCTCCAAGCTCCGCGCAGTACGCGTGAATGCGACGTCAACCCAGTGGTTCTACGACGACCTCATCACGGTTGTGGAGGGGGCTGGAGCGTTCATCGACGTTATTGTTCTGCCCAAGGTCAATCTGCCGGGGGATGTCTACATGCTCGACATGCTGCTCACGCAGATCGAGACGAAGTGCGGGCTGAGCCAGCCGATTGCTATCGAGGCCCAGATCGAGACGGCGCAAGGCATGGCGTACGTGGAACAAATTGCCACCGCTAGTCGGCGGCTAGCAGCGTTGATCTTTGGGCCAGGCGACTATGCGGCTTCCATCGGGATGCCTGTGCTCGATATTGGCGGGAACGCGCCCGACTATCCGGGCCACTTGTGGCATGCCGCACTTAGTCGGATCGTGGTAGCGGCAAAGTCGGCGGGGTTGGAGGCGATCGACGGTCCCTTCGGAGCCTACCAAGATTTGGATGGTCTCCAACAAAGTGCCTCACTGGCCCGAGCACTCGGCTGCGATGGTAAGTGGGCTATCCATCCAAGCCAGATCGAGCCGATTAACAATACTTTCTCGCCGACCGATGCCGAGCTGCGGAGCGCACAGCAGATCGCGGCGCGCTACACCGCGGCGCTCGATGAGGAAGCCCGTGGGGCCGTGGGGCTGGGAGGTAAGTTGATCGATGCCGCCTCACTTCGGATGGCCCAACGGGTGCTGGCCAAGGGTCGGGCTGCTGGCTTGGTCTAGACGGATCGACCCTGCAAAGCATTTTGCTCGACCTGCTTGTCAAACCTCAAGAGGAAGCTGTAACCATGCATACTTCTGGGGCGGGTCCACTTCCTTCGGCCCGGGTTCACTGGTGGATGTGGTCAGTACGAGCGGCCCGGTTTGCGGCGTGCTTTGGCATTGTAGCCATCGCACACCTACCGGCGCACTTCGCATCCGTGCTTAAGCAAATTCTGGGAGAGCCACCGTGGTCCGATGGCCTACCTCTGCTTCAGCCCGCTTTCCTCGATACGCTGTTCTGGCTTCCAGTCGCCGCTCTAACACTTGCATTAACGGCGAAGAATTGGGGCCGGCAGCGTTCTTGAGCGCAAGTGGACATTCTGTGGTTGGATCGCCGCTTGGGTCGCAGACGCTCGGGTGAAGATGTGCTACAATCGCCCGCCATGACGCCTGCGAATTCGAGTGAAGAACCACAAACGTCGGATCTTGGCACTCTGCTCATGATCGGCGGTGCTGAGGACAAGGCCGGTAACCGCACGATCTTACGCCGGTTCGTCGAGCTGGCCGGCAAGGATGCCGCACGGATCGCGATCATTGCGACGGCCTCCGAGATCTACGAGCTTGTCGCTCGCACCTACGAGCGCATCTTTCAGGAGCTCGGCGCCGGCGACGTGCACGTGCTCAAGCTGTACACGCGCGAGCAGTGCGTCGACGAAGCAACCCTGGCCCATATCGCTGATGCCAGCGGCATCTTTTTGACCGGCGGCAACCAGCTCAAGCTGATGACGATCCTCGGTGGCACGCGGGCGGCGACACAAATCCGACGCGCCTATCGTGCCGGCTGCGCGGTCGCAGGTACCAGCGCGGGTGCATCGGCGGTTTGTCAGCACATGATGGCGTATGGCCTGAGCGGGATTACGCCGCGTAAGGCAATGATGCACTTCGCGCCGGGCCTTGGCCTGATCAATCGGCTGCTGGTCGATCAACATTTCGGTGCGCGTGGTCGTACTGGCCGGCTGGTTACGGCGCTCGCCCACAATCCCTTTTTACTCGGGGTTGGCCTGGATGAAGATACGGCAATCGAAGTTGGGCCGAGCCGAATCATGACGGTGCTTGGCCGCGGCTCCGTTACTGTGATCGACGGTGCCGACATTACCTATAACGATATCTATCGTCTGCCTGATAACGCGCCATTGGCGATCCATAACATCCGGCTGCACTTGTTAACGCATGGTTATCAGTTCGACATAACGAAACGACAGCCTGTGGTGCCGGCCAAGCCGCCGCTGCCATTTGAGGCCCATACCTATTTTGAGGGTGAAGGAATCTAACAAGGGTCTAGGGCGAGGGACTAGGGTTTAGCAGAAGTCGTTCTTACGGCTAGACCCTAGCCTCTAGGGCCTAGTCCCTGCCAACTGAGGTGTTTTTATGCGTGTCCTCGAAGCTCGGGCATATCGTGGTCCCAATCCGTACGGATACCGCCCAGTCATTCGCTTCAAGCTCGATCTCGAGCAGCTCGAGCAATACCCAACGAGCAAGCTCGGCGATTTTAACGACCGTCTGCTTGAGCTTGTCCCAACGCTGCATGAGCACGGCTGCTCGTACGGCGAGCCGGGTGGTTTCGTACGTCGTCTACACGAGGGCACCTGGCTTGGACACGTCTCGGAGCACATCGCATTGGAGCTCCAAGGGCTAGCCGGCACACCCGTGACCTACGGCAAGACGCGCAGCGCCGGCGAAGGTGAAGGAATCTACTATGTTGTCTACTCGTTCATTGAGGAGCGAGTGGGCTTCATGGCGGGGCGGTTGGCGCTCCGCCTGATCGACCACCTGCTCCCGGCGGAGCTACGTGGCGCCCATGGTTTGGATCTGCTTACTCCATCCGATGGTATCAGCGCCACGCCCCCTGATGCGCCGTTTGACTACCAATCTGAGCTGGAAGAGCTCATCCTCCTGGCGCAGCGGCTTGCGCTCGGCCCGACGACCCAATCACTCGTGGATGAGGCGCGCCGGCGCGGCATACCCGCGATCCGCCTTGACGAGCAGAGCCTCGTCCAGCTTGGCTACGGCCGCTTTCAGCAGCGCATACGGTCGAGTGTGACCGGCCTTACCTCGAACATCGCCGTCGAGACTGCCAGCGATAAAGAGCTGACCAACCGGCTGCTCGACGACGTCGGGCTACCAGTGCCGCGGAATATGCTGGTCCGGTCCGTCGAAGAGGCTATCGCAACCGCGGAGCGGATCGGATATCCGGTGGTGACCAAGCCATTGGACGTAAGTCATGGGCGCGGCGTTTCTTTGAACCTGCAGGACGCCGATCAGGTCCGTTGGGGCTACGAGCAGGCCGCCGAATACCGCTCATCGGTTCTGGTAGAAAGTTATCTGCCAGGGAAAGACTATCGTGTCCTGGTCGTCAACGATCAGGTTGTCGCCGTGGCGGAGCGTGTGCCGGCACATGTCAAGGGCGATGGAACGCATACGATTGGCGAGCTGATCGAGATCACAAACCGTGATCCACGCCGGGGGATCGGCCACGAAAAAGTCCTGACGCGCATCACAATCAACGAGCAGGCTGAGCGCTTGCTTGAGCAGGCGGGTTATACGCTCGACACGGTACTGGAGCCGGATCAAGTCTTCTACCTCCGGTCGACCGCCAATATTTCTACTGGCGGCACCGCCATCGATCGTACGGGCGAAATTCATTACGATAATATCGAAATCGCTCGTCGCGCCGCCCGAGTGATTGGTCTCGACATAGCTGGCATCGATATCATCTCGCCAAACATCGCCGAGTCGCTGCGTGAAATCGGAGGTGGTATTATCGAGGTCAACGCCGGCCCCGGCTTCCGTATGCACCTGCAGCCGTCGGAGGGCACGCCCCGCAACGTCGCTAAGCCCGTGATCAATATGCTCTTTCCGTCGAATACGCCAGCCCGGATTCCGATTGTCTCGATAACTGGCACGAACGGCAAGACCACCACGGCGCGGATGGTCGCGCATATCTTGAAGTTCAATGGCCAGCGGGTCGGCCTGACCACGACGGATGGCATCTATATCGACGGCGAGCTGTATATGCGCGGCGACCTGACTGGGCCGTGGAGCGCGCGGATGGCCTTGAAGGATCCGACGATCGATGCGGCAGTGCTGGAAACGGCACGCGGGGGTATCCTGCGGGAGGGTATAGGCTTTGACCGCTGTGATGTCGGTGCCGTGCTCAACATCCAGGCCGACCATCTTGGTCTGCGCGGCGTTGAGACCCTGGAAGATTTGGCGCAGGTCAAGTCGTTGGTAGTCGAGGTTGTCCATAAAGAAGGTACCAGCGTGCTCAACGCCGACGATCCGCTTACGGTCGCGATGCGTGAGCGTGCTGGCGGTCGGATTGCCTACTTTTCCATGCATGGCGACGAGGACGGTCCGCAGCATCTGCGCGAGCATATCGCCGAGGGTGGCGTGGCCGTGGTTCTCCAGCAGGGCGTTAAGGGCGAGATGATCGCCATCTACCACGACGAGCAGTATATCCCGCTGCTATGGACCCATTTGATCCCCGCCACCTTGGAAGGCAAGGCGCGCGTCAATGTCGCCAACGCGCTTGCGGCAACGGCGATCGCCTACTCCATGAACGTGTCGGTCGAGACCATCCGCCAGGCGTTGCGTACCTTTACGACGTCGTTCTACCAGACGCCAGGCCGGCTCAATATTTTCGACGAGCATCCGTTCCGCGTGATCATGGACTATGGCCATAATCCGGCAGCGCTGGAGCAGATGGTGGACCTCGTCGGCAAGCTCCGGCCGTCCTATCAGCGCGTTATCGGCGTCATATCGGGGCCGGGCGATCGCCGGGATCAGGACCTGCATAAGCTCGGCGAGCTGGCGGCACGGATGTTTGACGAGATCGTGATTAAGCAGGACGCAAGTCTCCGCGGGCGGCCTTCAGGCGAGGCCGCTGGGATCGTCAAGCAAGGGGTGCTGGAAGCCGGCATCGCGGAGGAACGCATCACAACTGTTCTGCCCGAGCTTGAGGCTGTGGATTACGCCCTCGGCCACGCGGCGCCCGGCGACCTTGTGGTCGTCTTCGCCGATCAGGTTACGCCCGTCTGGAAACGAATTATCTATTTCCGTAAGCCAGAGGCGCAGCAGGCCGATGCTGGCGTGCTGGTCGAATAACGACGCTCCCTGATGGCTAGCAAGCCGCGCCCTACCGCGAATCCGGTGGCGCGGCTTGCGTTTCGCCACGAGGCGGCACTCCCTCGTCCACTCCGCCACTGCGCATCATAGTCGCAGCAGGACGGGGCGCAGACTACTGGTAAACGCAGCAGGAGCCTTCCTCACTGAGGAAGGCTCCTGCTCATTGGCGACCCCGAGTGGACTCGAACCACCAACCTACAGCTCCGCAAGCTGTTGCTCTATCCATTAAGCTACGGGGTCAACATGGTGCCGAAGGTGGGACTCGAACCCACACGAGCGCAAGCTCACTACGCCCTGAACGTAGCGCGTCTGCCAATTCCGCCACTTCGGCTCAACTGTGAAAGCGCAATCGCTGTCTGACCGGACAGCGCGGGTATTATACCAGCTGGGGGGTGGTTGTCAAGCGGCGCGAATCACCGTGCTGCCATAGGTAAACATCGAATGCGCTACCTAGTAAAGGCGAAGGCCGAGACCTCGCGGGAAGGCCAGCTGTGCGTGCCGAGAGCATGAGGATTGCGACTACTGTGGTCCTAGAAGCGCTCCGTACGTCCACGGTCATAATCCTGGCGTGCCGCTTCCGCCGTAGGCTTCAGTCGTGGCATCCGCATTGATACATTGCTACGGCGGGACTTGGTTCCACCATCGGCTGACCTGCCACCTGGTCTGCTATGTTGTTGACCTATACGCTAGTGAGGGAGCACTCTTGGTATGTTGAGCAATGGTCCGTCAACTCCACCGGATGAGTCTGGCGTCGATGTCACACCGACGAGCCCACTACCGGATGTCCCGGATGCAGGTGACGATTCACAGCCGCTGTCGCCGCCCGAGCCCGTTGATATTTCAACTGCGGCGCTCAATACCCATGCCGCTTTGACCGCCGGCACCCTCAACGACGGCGATGATCGCACCCTGTACGAGCAGGCGCTTGACGCTTACGAGGAGAGTGCCTCGGATGAGCCCCAAGCGGTGCCTACGGACTTCTCGGCTCCGGCCCCATATCCGCGCACCCGGCGCGCGCGGATTTACGATCGGTAGTCGATGGAGCGGGCTGGATGGTCCGCTCCATTCGATTCGTCATCCCTCGTTGTGGGGTAGTGCAGCCGC